>CACWKU010000157.1 GCA_902761575.1 uncultured bacterium | reverse complement strand
CCTGGCGGCGCTCGGCTGGCCGCGCGCGGAGACGTGGCGCGTGGGCGTCGAGAACGACGCGACGACGGAGCTTTCCGCCGACACGGCGCCGGAGGGCGGATTCGACGTGGACGGCGTGCTGTGGCCCGTGCCGAACGGTGGCCTCACGAACGGGGTGTCCGTCACGTTCAAGTTCCCGATCGAGGCCGGCTACGACGACGGCCGCGCGCAGATCTTCCGCTGGAAGGCGACGAGCGACTCGGCGGAGGGTCTGCTGGGCGTGGCGGTCAACGGCAAGGCGCTCGGCAACCGTCCGATCGAGACGGGCGCGACGCAGAGCTGGCTCGTGCCGGCGGCGGCGCTCGCGGTCGGCACGAACACGCTCACCGTCACGCGCATCGACGGCGGCGCGGGTGTGGTGACGCTCGACGCGGCGGCGCTCGGTGGCGGCTGGCAGGTGGGCAGGCGCGACGACGACTGGACGGATTTCGGCCACGAGGGGCCTGTGCGCGACGAGTACCACGTGGTGGACGGCAACATGCGCCACGTGCCGCGCCTGATGCTGCACACGGGCGCCGGCAACCGCACGAAGTCGCGCGAATGGTGGCACGCGGTGATGCCGCGGTCGCTCGCGGGCGAGTACGACTGGATTCTCCACTTCCGCACGGGTCCCGACGGCGGCGGAACGGGAACGCGCCTTTGCATCGACCTGAACGGCGAACGCCTCGCGACGAAGGACGCGCCTGGCACGAAAACGGACCATCCTTTCGCCATCCCGCGCGAGCTGCTGAAGGCGGGCGAAAACGTGTTTTCGTTCCTCAACGACACGCAGTCCGGTACGGAAAGCATCTCCATCGACTCCGTCTGGCTCGAGCCGCTCGCCCCGTTCAACGGCACGTTCCTGATCGTGCGGTAGGCGCTGCTCGCCGACGCCGGCGAGGACGCGGTCAGCCGCGAGCGCTACCGCCAGACGCGGCCGCTGCGCTTCTCGGAGACGATGATGGGCATGTGACCGCGGCCGGCGCCGCCGTCCGTTTTCCGAACGCCGTTGACACGCCGGAGCGCGCCGTGTATAGTACGAATCGTAAAGACGCTGCGCTCCCGTGGCGTCCCCCCCCGAACCGAGTGAAGCCAGCCACCCTCCTCGCCGCGCTCGTCGCGCTCTTCTCCCTGCCGGCCGCCGCCGCGCTGCCGGGGCCGGCCGGCTTCTCCTTCGCCAAGGGCGCGAAGTTCACGGTCGCCGGCTATACGAACGAGAACGGAACGGCCCGATCCACGGCGCTTTCCGGATTCCCGGTGCTGGTCCGCTTCCAGGCCAACGCCCCCGTTGGCTTCTCCTACGCCGATCTTCAGAATTCGGCCACGGGCGCCGACCTGTGCTTCGTCGACATGGCCGGCAACGGCCTCCCGTTCGAGATCGACACGTGGGACGCGTCGGGCGAGTCCCTGGTCTGGGTGCGGCTTCCCACGATGACCAACGGCACCGAGTTCGTCATGTGCTGGGGCGGCGGAACGAGCGGCAAGACCGTCTGCGACGAAAGCCCGTTTTCCGGCTACGTCGGCGTCTGGCACATGTCGGAGGCGAGCGGAACGGTCGCCGATTCGTCGGGCAACGGGTTCGCCGCCACGCCGTCCGGGCCGGCCGCGGCGACCGCCTGCGTCGCAGTGTCCGGCCCCGTCGGCAACGGCCGCCAGTGCTCCACGGCCCTCGGCGCCGCCAACCTGTCCTACCTCTCCGTCCCGTCCTACGATTCCAAGTCCGTCGGCGACACCTTCGCGGTTTCCGGCTGGTTCAACATTGGAAGCGGACAGACCGGGAGCGGCAACGACGCGCGCCTGTTTTCCCGCAAGGAGAACCACCAGAACGGGCACGGCTGGGAGGTTCTTTGGAAGACGTCAAAGGAAATCCGCGTCCGCGGCGCCGCAAGCGGCGACAACATCAAAGTCACCGGCCGCGACTATGCGGGGCAGGGTTGGAAGCACTTCTTCATCGTCTACGACGGGAAAAACTCGGTGTTCTACGAAAACGGCGTCCAGAAAGGGACGAAAACGGACGGCACCGCCGCGACGGACAACGGCAGGCCTCTTGGAATCGGCGGCTATGCCAACGACAACGGCTCGCAGCTCGTCGGCAGCGTGGACGAGTGCCGTCTGTTCGACGCGGTTCCGACCGCGGACTGGGTGAAGGCCGAATACGACAGCATCGCCGACGCCGCGTTCCTGACGGCGGGCGAGGCGGAGTCCTACGGGGCGCTCGTCGATCTTTCGGCAGGCGTGTCGGTGTCCGCCGTCGGTTTCACGAACGCGACCGCCTCGGTGTCCGTCCAGGCGCTTGGCGACGGCGCCTCTTCGGCGGATGTCCTGTTCCAACTCGCCGCGACCGCCGACTTCGCCGCCCCGATCTGGTCGACGAACTACGCGGTCCAGGCCGCCGGAACGCTCAGTTTTCCGGTCGCCGGACTCGCGACGAACGCGGCCTACTTCGCGCGCGCCCTCGTCACGAACAGCCTTCGTGAGTCGGTCTCGGCGGGTCCCGCCTCCTTCACGACGCTCTCCCCCGGCGCACCGATGGCCTCCGCCGCCGTGAGCGGCCGGACGGCCTCGTCGATTTCCGCGACCGTTTCGATCACGGCCTTCGGGGCGGGTTCGGACGCCTGCACCGCCCGGCTCGAGGCGTCGACGGACGGCTTCGCCACCGTCGCCTCGTTCGCCGAGACGGCGCTCGCCGCGCCCGGTTCCGTCGCGATGGAGGTCTCCGGTCTCTCGCCGTTCACCGCCTACGCCTTGCGGCTCCGCCTCGTCAATGCGTGGGGGCTGACGACGCTCGTCGACCTGGGCTCCGCCACCACCCTCCCGTCGTCCGGGCTCGCCGAGCTCTACGTCGATTCGCTCGGCTCTGGCAACGGCTCCTCGCCGGAATCGGCGCTGCCGACGATCCGCGAGGCGCTCGACATCGCCGGTCCGGGCTGCACCATCTGGGTCCACGGCGGCGCGGACCGCGCCTACGGCGTCACGAACGAGACGGACACGCTGCCGATTCCCGCCACGCTGGCGGGGCTGTCCATCCGCGCCTACGAGGCGACGCCCGGCGACGGCGGCCGCGCTCTCGTGGTCATCTCCGACACCTACATCGAGGACGGAAACCGCGCGAACATCGTCTCGAACGGCGCCGAGAACGTCACCCTCTCGGGGCTGGATTTCGCGTTCGGCCCACACTCCGTTGGCAAGCAGGACTTCGGTTCGTGCGCGGTCGTCTGGATCGACGCCCCGTTCGCGTCGCTGGAGAACTGTTCCTTCCGGATGTCGAAGGTTACCGGCTGGATGGGCTCCGGGGCGAGTACCGCGATCGTCGAAACGCCCTCGAACGCGAACCGGGCGACGAACCTCGTGGTTCGCGGCTGCTCCTTCTACAACACGCGGACCGTAAACCGCTACCACAATTTCGGGACTCCGATCCGTTGCGCAAGCAACGCGTTCATCGCGGAGAACGTGTTCTCGAACGTCAACAACGTGGTCGAGATGCGCGGCGGCGGCGGAACGCGCTACACGTTCGTCTCGAACGTCGTCTACGGCGCGAACGAGGAGCGATCCGGCCAACGCACCGGCCTCCTCCTCGGTTCGGGGGGCAACGCCGAGATCGCCTACAACGTTCTCGCGGCCGATCCGGCCTCGGACAAGAAGCAGGTCGCGTTCTTCGGCTTCTGGCGGTCGTGGACGGGCGAGAACGTCCTCATCCACCACAATACGTGCATCGGCGGTTCGATCCTCGTCTACGGCCTGGACGAAACCCGGAACGAGAACCTCCGGAAGCCGAAGGTCTTCAGCAACCTGTTCGTGCCGGAGGGCGTCGGAACGAACATCGTCGAGGACGTCGCCGAAGCTACCCAGACGAACATCTACGGGAACGTTTCGACATCGTTCCGGCCGGGATCGGTCTTCCGGAACAACGCCTATCCCGACGCCACGGTTTTCAGCGGCGGCTCGGCGGCGAGGCAGGTGACGAACTACCAGCTGATCGGGGACGACGGCCTGTTCATCACCGACAACATCGCGCTCGCCGAGCCACTGGTCTTTGTCTGCACGAACGACATCTACCATGCAGACTTCTACCGCTACCGGACCTCGCGCACCGCCCCGGTGGATCTCGGCGTCCTCGCCTGGCGGGGCGAGAACAACGAGTACCCGCTCTGGATTGGCGCCAAGCCGCCGCTGTATCCGTCGGCGACGATGCTGATCCTGCGATAGCCTCCGTGCGCCGCGCTACGTGACGAGCGAAGCGAGCCACGACGGGCGTCGGCGCGGCGGATGCCACGCCGGACGCTCTCGCTACGCTAGCCGAACGCGGTGAAGTCGATGACGCCGGGCGCGATGCCGGGCGGATGCGAGACGATGCATAGGCGGACGCGAAGGGCGCGGACGGGCGCGGACAGCTCTCGGTAGTCGCAAACCAGGTCCTCGCGCGAGTCGGCGCGGTCGAGGACGCAGGTCCACTCGCCCGGCGCGGTCTCGGCCTCGACGCGGTAGCCGAACGGGCCGGGCGCGGCGCCGGCCGGCGGGTCGAGCCCGACGTCGCGCCACACGATGCGAACGGCCGCGACGGGGAGCGGGACCTCGTGGTGGGCGCAGACCGTGGTCACGGCCGGCGCGGGGTCGTCGGGCGCGGGCTGCCACCAGGAGAGCATGGATCCGTCGGTCGCGTAGACGGCGTCGCGCCCCGGCGCGCAGGACGTCGCCTCGCTGCGGCCGGCGAGGCGGTTGAGCGGGAGCCAGCCAACCCCCACAGTCTCGCTTCGCTCGCCAGCTCCCCCAGCGGGGGAGCCAGTGCCCGGCGCGAACTGCGGCGTCTCGGTCGCGGTCGTGGGGACGATGTCGCCGTCCGCGCCGAAGCGGAGGCGGTCCATGCCGATGCGCCGCTCGAAGATGTGGTGGTGGCAGACGCAGCAGGTGTAGAACGCCCAGACGGAGTCGCCGGGCCCGCGCACGAGGCAGCCGTGGCCGGGGCCGGTCACGAGGCCGGCGCGGCCGGAGAGGAACGGGCTGGTGCGCATGTATTCCCACGGGCCGAGCGGCGAGCGGCTCTTGTAGGCGCCCATGCCGTAGGTGGGCCACTGCGTGCCGGGCGCGGCGTAGGTGAGGTAGTAGACGCCGCCCCGCTTGAACATCCACGCGCCTTCGACCCAGCTGTAGTTCGGGTCGGTGTTGCAGGCGCCCATGCGCTCCCAGGGGTGGTTCGCCGTGTCCGCCTCGAACATCGTGGCGGGGTCCGCGAGCAGGCGCGTCGGGTCGGCGGCGTCGAGTTCGACGCCGGAGATCTTCCAGCCGCAGCCGAAGTAGAGGTAGAGGCGGCCGTCGTCGTCGGAGAAGAGCATCGGATCGCCGACGCGCGCCTCGGAGCCGTCGGGCGCGCGGAGCGGGCCGACGTCCTTGAATGGACCGAGCGGCGAGTCCGAGACGAAGAGGTTCGAGCCGAACGCGAGGAGCCAGAAGCGGCCTCGGTGCTTCACGACCGTGGGCGCGTAGCCGCAGTCGTAGGGCTCCATGCGCCTGTGCCTCCACGTGACGAAGTCCTCGCTCCACCAGACCATCCCGCAGGAGGGGTAGAGATACCAGACGCCGTCCTCGTAGATCACGGTCGGGTCGGCGAGCTCGCGCCAGAAGAGGCCGCCCTCCGGCGCGTTGCGGCCGATCGGGTAGTCGGGGATCGGGAGCGGGTTGCAGTAGGTCTTCATGCGAGTTCGGAGGCGAGGAGGAAGAAGATCGAGCCGAGCCAGTATCCGTCGCTCTGGTGGTGCGGCGAGGCGGGCGACTCGGCCGCAGCCGGGGCCGATGCAGCGGCGGGCGCGGCGCGCGGGAGCGGCTGCGGCGCGGCGGGACGGTAGGGCCTGCCGGTCGTCGCGGACGGGGAAGGGATGGTCCAGGGTGCCGATCTCCGTCTCGAACGAGCCGTCGGGGTGGACGACGATCAGCCGCACGCCCGGGTCGCCGTCGTTGTAGGACGTCGTCGTGACCGCCTTCGTCGTGGCGAGGCGGATGCCGTTCCGGTCGACGCCGTCGAAGGAGTTCATGTGGTCGTGGCCGAAGTAGGCGCCGACCATGTGCCCGTTGGCGCGCCAGGCGTCGTAGAGCGTGCGGCCCCCGTGCGTGTGCCTGGCGTCGCGGTAGTCCCGCGGCCGGGTCGCGTGCGGGACTTCCTTGAGCTGGCCGACGACGCCGTCGGCGAGCACGAAGCGGACGTCCTTCCCATGGACTCTCCGGACCATTCCGCCCGTTTCGCCCTCCTCCGCCTCGCGGAAGAGCCCGGTCTCGAACACGTCCGGGACCATGACATGCTGGAACCAGAGGTGCGGGAGGCCGTCGGCCGCGACGCGCTCGTACCAGGCGATCTGGTCGGTCCGGCAGTTGTCCCATCCGCCGAACGGGCAGCAGTCCATGACGAAGATGCGGAAGCAGGGCCCGTCGGCCCCGGCCTCGGCCAGCTCGATCGCGCCGCTGCCGGCGCCGGTCAGCCCCGGGACGTCGTAGTCGACCCAGAGCGCGCCGCCCTGCTCCTTGAACCAGTCGTACTGCTCCTCGCGCGTGAAGCGGTCCCCGCTCTCGTCCTCCGAATCGTGGTTGCCGAAGGTGACGCAGAACGGGACGCCCGCCTCCTTGAAGATCTCGACCATCGGCCCCATGAGCTTCGGGAACTCCTCGCGGCCGTTGCACCGGTAGACGTTGTCGCCGGTGACGACGACCAGCTGCGGCTTCGTCGCCGCGATCGCCTCGCGCATCGCGCGGGCGGCACGCCCGCCGACCGGCTGGCGCACCTGGACGTCCGTGACGTGAAGGATGGCGAACGTGCCGTCGGGGCCGAACTCCATGCGCGGCGCCGGCGCCGCCGCCTCCGGCGCGGCTTCGGCCGGCGCAACCTCGGCCGGCGCGGCTACGGCCGGCACGGGTTCAACCGCTGCAGCTTTGACCGGCGCGGTTTCAGCGGGCGCGGCTTCGGCAGGCGCGGCTTCGGCGGGGACGACTCCGCCGCCGCACACGGGCCGCACGGGCACCGCGACGACGCGGTCCCAGTGGTAGCCCACGCATTTGTCGACGCGGGATCCGCTCTTGCCGGCCCGGGCGAACTTGATGCGCCACGATCCGGGCATGCTGTCCGTCCGCGGGTCGCTCGCCCAGAGGAATCCCCACTCCGGGTATTCCCACTTCCCCATGTTCCAGCCGGTGGCGGGGAGGAAGATGGAGGCGTCGGCGTAGTCGCCCCGTCCGCGGACGATCGCCCCGTCGACGCCGTTCGTGGTCGTCCAGGTCCACTCGCACTTGTTGTAGCAGAGGTCGAGCAGCTCCTGCTTCGTCGGCATCCGCCAGTCGCCGCCCCAGTGCGCCCGGGCCGCGTCGTGGGCGGGCGCGAGCACGTCGTTCGGCACGGTCGCCCCGCCGACCCGCATCGAGACGTTCGTGGTCCATCCCTCCGCCCGGAGCGCGCCGCGGCCTTTCGTGGCCGTCGGCACGTTGTTCGTCTTGCTGAGCGTGTACGTCAGGCGCGCGCCGGAGCCGTCGCTCGCCACGCAGAGATCGTTCTCGCGCTTGTATCCGAGGGTGTCGCCCCACCAGAAATAGAAGCCCGAACCCCACGGCTCGTCCGCCCCGACGTTCCGGTCGGCCCAGAGCGGGCCGCCCTCCCAGAGCCGGACACCCGCGCGCCCGTTCGTCTCGGGCGCCGGAGCGTCGCCGTCTTCGGCGCCGGCCGGGGGCGGCGCGGGCCGCGCCGGCAGGGAGGGGACGCCACGGACCGGACGCACGGACCGCCCCAGGCGCCGCTCCCAGCTGCAGTCCATCTTGACGGCCAGCTTGTTTGGTTTCGGCGGACCGAACGAGCGCACGCCGAACTCGAGGCACCACGCGAAATCCGTCTCGGGCGCGTCCAGGCCCGGCTCGCTCGACCAGAGGAAGCCCGCCGAACCCTTCCACCACCACTTCTCCTCGACGCCGGCGCCGGCGGCGGGGACGAAGACGCTCGCGGAGGCGTAGTCGCCCCGGCCGCTCACGACGTATCCGCTGACGTCGTTCGTGGTCGTCCAGGTCCAGTCGCACTTGTCGATAAGGTCCTCCAGCTCGCGCCTCGTCGGCAGCCGCCAGTCCCCGCCCCACTGCACGCGGGCCGCGTCGTGCTCCGGCGCGAGGACGTCGTCCTCCGTGGTCCACCCCTCGCGCCGCAAGGTGTCCGGGTCCTTGCCGTAGGTCGGCGTGCGCCACGGGAACCAGATGAAGTCGGCGCGCGGATTGGAGCCGTCGCTGGCCACCCAGTTGCGCTCCCCGCGCCTGGAGCCCAGGGTGTCGCCCCACCAGAAGTGGAAGCCATACTCCCACGGCTCCTCGGCGCCGACGTTGCGGTCGGCCCAGAACGGCCCGCCTTCCCAGAGCTGCACGCCCTCCTGCGCGGCGGCGGGTGGCGGCTCCGCGGCGGCGGCCTCGGCCGCCGCCGCAATGCTGAATGCGGAATGCGGAATGCTGAATGTCGCTACCGCGATGCAGAAGACGAGGGTTCGGTTCTTCATGGCTGGAGGCCTCCGAAGGGAACGCCTCCATCGTACCAGATGGCGCCCTTTCCGTGCAAGCTCCTTTTCGGCTTGTTTTCGGAGCCGGTTCGGCGTATAATCCCGCGCAACTTTTTCACCCCACCCGGAAACGGATCCTCCACCGCCATGGAACAGATTCTCAAAAGCCTCATCCTCATGGGCGTCGGCATGGGAACGGTCTTCGCGTTCCTCGTCCTGCTCTCGCTCGTCCTCGCCGCCTCGGCCCGCGTCGTCCCGAAGCTCGCCTTCATGATGCCCGACCCGGAGCCCGCCAAGCCCAAGGCCCCCGCGCCCAAGGCCGACGACGGCGCCGGCGTCGCCCTCGCCATCGCCGCCGCGCTCCGCCGCCGCGGCTAGTTGAAAGGTTGAATGGTTGAAAGGTTGAACGTTTCAAACCCTTTCAACCCCTTCAACCCCTTCAACTTTACCCTTAAAACCTTACCCTTTAAACCCCAACACCCCACAGCCATGGCCAAAAAGCAAATCAAAGTGATGTGCACCGCGTTCCGCGACGGATTCCAGTCCGTCATCGGCGCGCGCGTCTTCTCCAAGGACTTCATGCCCGCCGTCAAGGCGGCCTACGACGCCGGCATCCGCTGGTTCGAGGCCGGCGGCGGCGCCCGCTTCCAGGCGTGCTACTTCTACTGCCAGGAGGACGCCTACTACGTGATGGACGAGTTCCGCAAGACCTGCCCCGACGCGGACCTCCAGACGCTCTCCCGCGGCGTGAACGTCGTCGGCCTCGACTCGCAGCCCTCCGACATGATCAAGCTGCACGCCGAGACGTTCAAGAAGCACGGCATCTCCTCGATCCGCAACTTCGACGCCCTCAACGACGTGAACAACCTCAAGTGGTCCGGCCAGTGCATCCACGACGCCGGCCTCAAGCACGAGGTCGTCGTGACGATGATGGGCCTGCCGCCCGGGGTCGACAACCAGGGCACCCACACGCCCGCGTTCTACGCCTCCCGCGTCCAGCAGATCATCGACGCGGGCATCCCGTTCGACCGCCTCTGCTTCAAGGACGCCTCCGGCACCTCCACCCCGACGACGGTCCGCGAGACGATGAAGGCCGCGCGCGAGGTCCTGAAGAAGGCCGGCAAGGGCGACACGCACATCCAGTTCCACTCGCACGAGACGGCCGGCAACGGCATCGCCTGCTACCTCGCGGCGCTCGAGGGCGGCGCGGACGGCCTCGACCTCTCGATGACGCCGATGTCCGGCGGCACCTGCCAGCCCGACATCATCACGATGTGGCACGCGCTCGACGGCGACGACCGCTTCGAACTCGAGGGCATCGACATCGAGAAGGTCCGCAAGGCCGAGGCGGTCTTCAAGGAGCAGATGAAGGACTACTTCCTCCCGCCCGAGGCGATGTCCGTGAGCCCCGCGATCGTCTGGTCCCCGATGCCCGGCGGCGCGCTCACCGCCAACACGCAGATGCTGCGCGACTTCGGCATGATGGACAAGTACGACGCGATGATCGCCGAGATGTACGACTGCGTCCGCCTCGGCGGCTTCGGCACGTCCGTCACCCCGGTCTCGCAGTTCTACGGCCAGCAGGCGCTCAACAACGCGATGTTCGGCAAGTGGAAGAAGATCGCCCCGGGCTACGGCAAGATGGTCCTCGGCTACTTCGGCAAGACGCCCGTCGCGCCCGACCCCGAGATCGTCAAGATCTGCAGCGAGGCGCTCCAGCTCGAGCCCACCACCAAGACCGTCCTCGAGATCAACAACGCCGACCCGAAGAAGGGCCGCGCCGCCGCCGAGAAGATGCTCAAGGACGCCGGCCTCCCGATCACGGACGAGAACGTCTTCATCGCCGCCTCCTGCCTCGAGAAGGGCATCGCCTTCCTCAAGGACCCGTCCAAGGCGCCCAACGGCGTCCGCAAGAACGCGGCCGAGGCGGCCCCCGCCGCCGGCGGCGCCGCGGGCGGCAAGGACTTCACCGTCACCGTGAACGGCAAGGCCTACGGCGTCTCCTTCGGCGCGGACGGCCAGGCCACGGTGAACGGCCAGGCCTACACCTACGCGGTGAAGGACGGCCTCGCGGCCCCCGCCGCCGCGGCCCCCGCGGCCGGCGGCGCCGGCGAGCCCTTCAAGGCCCCGATGCCCGGCCTCGTCCTGCGCCTCACCGCGCAGAACGGCGCGCAGGTCGCGGCCGACGAGGAGGTGCTCGTCATGGAGTCGATGAAGATGGAGATGCCGATGAAGGCCCCGAAGGCCGGCGTCGTCACCATCAACGTCGCGCAGGGCGACAAGATCAACGCGGGCGACACGCTCTTCACCGTCGCGTAACGCGGGGCGCCTCCGCGCGGCGGCCGCGATCGCGGCCGCCGGCGGGGGCGCGAGAAAGGGAAAAACCATGAAACGAATGTTCCTTCTCCTGGCGGGCCTCGCGCTCTGCGCCCCCGCCCGCGCGCAGGACGCCGAGCTCGCGGAGCCCGCGCCCGCCGTCGTGGCGGAGGCGCCCGCCGGGGACGCCGACGAAAACCCCGACACGATGACCAAGGCGCAGCTCGCCGAGCGCGCCGCCGGCATGTGGCAGGACTCCGGCATCTACGGCTTCCTCACCGCCGAGCCGCGCGACTGGGCGGTCGACACCCGCGCGCGCGGGATCGACCAGATCAAGGCCGACGGCCCGAAGTACGACAAGGACGGCAACACCACCCCCGCCGCCCTCGTCGGCGAGGACGGCGCGCTGCACTACGGCGTCACGACCGGCTACTACGACGCGAACGGCAAGTTCATCAAGGGCCACCCCGTGCACATGCTCTTCGGCATGCCCTACGGCCTCGGCCAGTTCCTGATGATCTTCATCTGCGTGTTCCTCATCTACCTCGCGTTCGTCAAGGGCTTCGAGCCGCTGCTGCTCTTCCCGATCGGCATGGGCGGCCTGCTCGCCAACGTCCCGCTCGCCGGCGTCACGACGCCGACGATGATGACCGGCGGCCTGATCGTGAACGAGGGCCTCACGATGGTCGGCGGCACGGTGACGGCCGGCGGCTTCCTCTCCTGCATCTTCCAGGCGGGCATCGACACCGGCCTCTTCCCGATCCTCATCTTCTTCGGCGTCGGCGCGATGACGGACTTCGGCCCGCTGATCGCGAACCCGAAGATGCTGCTCCTCGGCGCGGCCGCGCAGCTGGGCATCTTCTCCGCGCTCATCGGCGCGGTGCTCCTGGACCAGTTCGTGCCCGGCATCCACTTCACGCTCGAGCAGGCCGCGTCGATCGGCATCATCGGCGGCGCGGACGGCCCGACCTCGATCTGGCTCACCACCAAGCTCGCGCCCGACCTCATCGGGCCGATCGCCGTGGCGGCCTACAGCTACATGGCGCTCGTGCCGGTCATCCAGCCGCCGCTCATGAAGCTCTGCACGACCGAGGCCGAGCGCAAGATCCACATGAAGCAGCTGCGTCCGGTGAAGAAGATCGAGAAGGTCGTCTTCCCGCTCACGGTCGTCATCCTCTGCGGACTCCTGCTCCCGAGCGCCGTGCCGCTCATGGGCGCCCTGATGTTCGGCAACATCGCGCGCGAGAGCGGCGTCGTGGACCGCCTCAGCGACACGATGCAGAACGCGCTCATCAACATCGTGACGATCCTGCTCGGCATCTCCGTGGGCTCCAAGCTCGCGGCCGAGAAGTTCGTGACGGGCCAGACCGCGGGCATCATGATCCTGGGCGTCGTGGCGTTCGGCATCGGCACCGTGGGCGGCCTCTTCATGGCGAAGCTGATGAACCTCTTCGTCAAGGAGAAGGTCAACCCGCTCATCGGCTCGGCGGGCGTCTCGGCGGTGCCGATGGCGGCGCGCGTGTCGAACAAGGTCGGCCTCGAGGCGGACCCGACGAACTTCCTGCTGATGAACGCCATGGGCCCGAACGTGGCGGGCGTCATCGGCTCGGCGGTCGCCGCGGGCCTGCTCTTCCGCATGCTCGGCCAGGGCTAGCGCGCATCGCGCCTTCCGCGGACGGGCGCGGGACGGTTCGCCGTCCCGCGCCCGCGTTTTTGGGGCCCGCTTGCGTGGCGTTTTTTCGCGTGCTAGAATGCGGCGCCATCGGAGAAACGCCATGAAGCCTTCCCTGACGACTCGCATCTGTTCCCGCGTTCCGACCTTGTTCGCCGTGTGGCTCTGCGCCCTGTTCCTTTCCGGCTGGTACGCGGCGCGGCAGGCCGGCGAGGCCATGCTGCCGGACGAGCTGGGCGGTCCGGTGATTCTCTTGTTCATGTTCTCGCCGATCCAGAATCTCCGGAACGACATCCGGCGGTCGCGGTTCTGCTCGGCGGCCGGGGCGGCCGAAAAGTCCGATGGGAAAACGCGCTTCCGCGCGCCCTACGTCCTCACGCTTCTTCCCACGTTCGTCTTTTTCCAGTCCGCGGTGTTCGTCGTCCTGGGAGGCGGGATGGCGAGCCTGTTCCTGTGCACGATCCGGGCGGAGGACTTTCTCGTTCTGGCGGCCGTTTCGTTCGCCGTGGCGTTCCTGAACTCCTGGAACGACCGCGAGCACGCGGCGGCGCTACGGGCCTCCGTCCCGCCGCCGCTCCCGCCGGGCGGCTGATTCCG
>CACWKU010000156.1 GCA_902761575.1 uncultured bacterium | reverse complement strand
CGCGTCCGGGGCGGCGCCCGCCGCGTCGCAGAACCACGCGCCGTCCGCCGCATCGCGCCGAACGGTCTGCTCCGCTCCCGCCGCGTCGCGCCGCGAGAGCGAGACGAGGCTCTCGGGGGCGATTCGAAGCACCGTCGGGTCGCGCAGCGCCGCGAACGCCGCCGCGGAGAGCGCCTCCGGGGGCAGGGCCTCGCCCGGGACGGTCTGCCGGATGCCGCGCGCCGGGATGGAGACGAGCAGGTCCGGCGGCGCGCCCTCCTTCGCGGGCGCACGGCGCGAGAGGATCGCCGAGACCGGCTCCGCCGGCTCGGCGGGTACGAGGTCGAGACGGAGGGAGTCGAGCGGCGCCGCCTCCGCGGGGGGGAGCGGCTCGGCGTCCTCGTCGCGCAGCGCGAGCAGCCGCTCGAGGAACGCGTCGGCGGCCTCCTGCGAGGCGGGCTGGCGGGAGGGCGCGTCGATCGTCCACGGTGCGAGCGGATCGGCACGCGAAAAGACGAACGGACCGTCGCCCGTCCGGAACGAGACGGAGAGCACCTCGCGGGGCGCGAACGGGAACGGACGGCGGTCGCGCAGGACGGACACCGGCATCGTCAGCGCGTCGAGGACCGCGCGGTCGAGGGCGAAGATCGTCCCTTCCGCGGGGATGCCCGCGACGACGGCGTGCGGGGCCGCGGGGTCGGGGCCGCCGAAGACGAAGGCGGTCGGCGCGGGCTCGCCGCGCACGCCGACGAGCAGCGAGAGCGCCGCGTCCTCCGGCCCGAGTCCGGCGGCGGCGAACGCGGCCTCCGCCTCGGCGGGGGGATCGTTCGTTCCGGGGACGCGGAGGAAGCGCTCCACGGCCGCGCCCGAGAGCGCGCGCAGCAGTTTTGCGGCGTTGGCGGCGTCGGCGGCGCACACGTAGGGCGCGGAGATGCGCCAGAGGCCGTCCGCGCCGGCCTCGAGCCGAAGCGCCGCCGCGCCGGGGCGGCGGATCTCGAGCGTCTCGATCTCGCGGCCGGGCTCGGCGAAGACGATGCGGTCGCGCAGGTCGTCGGGCGACGCGGGGAGGAGGTCGAGGAGCGCGCGGTCGACGACGGCGACGTCGCTCCGGCCGTCGACCTGGGCGTAGACGCCGGTGCCGTCCGGCGTGTCGCCGCCGATCGCGACGGCCGCCTTCCGGTCCGCCCACTCCAGCTCGACGCGGGCGCGCGGCGCATCGAGCCCGAACGCGGCGGGGGCGAGTCCGCGCGCCTCGCGCTGGCGCGCCGTCACGCGGTCGCGCACCGGCGCAAGGAGCGCCGCGTCGAGAGCGAGGTCGACGCGAATCGGGTCGGCGCGGCCCGCCGCCGGAGGCGCGAAAACCCAGCGCGTGGCGGTGCGACGCAGCGCGACCGGTGTTCCGCCCTTCTCGAACCGCACCGCCGACGGGCGCTCCGCGGTGGATGGCAGCAGCGTCGTCTCCGGAGCGTCGCCCTCCGCCCCGCCCCGGAGGAGCGGGCCGGCGTGGCGCAGCGCGGCGAGAAGCGCGATCAGGACCGCGGCGAGAACGACGAGGGTCTTGTTCGAAAGCACGGCAGGGAGGAGAGAAGGAGGAGGCCGACCCCGATGCAGATCGCGGAGTCGGCGAGGTTGAATGTCGGGAAGGTCCAGGAGCCGCGGTGCACGTCGATGAAGTCCACGACGAGGCCCGTCCGCAGGCGGTCGGCGAGGTTGCCGAGGATGCCGCCCGCGAGCAGGCCCGCCGCGGCGCGCGAGAGGCGCGTCTCGACGAGCTGCCGCAGGTTGGCCGCGAGCAGGGCGAGCATCGCGGCCGAGACGGCGCAGAGCAGGAGCCGGCGCCCCGCGAGCATGCTCCACGCGGCGCCGTCGTTGAAGGCGAGCCGCAGGTCGAGCAGGCCCGGCAGGATCGGCACGGACGAGCCGTCCGAGAGATGCGCGTTCGCCGCGGCCTTGGAGACCTGGTCGAGCGCCGCGACCGCGAGCGCCAGCGCCCCGGTCCGCGCCGCGGCGCGGCGCGGGAACGGCGCGGGGACGGCGTCCGGTGGCGTGGCGTGGTCCATCGGGGCGAGGGCGGCGGAGACCGGATCAGTAGTATTCGGCCGAGGACTGCGGAGCGTTGCGGCGGGCCGCGGCGGCCTCCTCCTCGTGCTGGCAAGCGACGCAGAGCGTCGAGAACGGATTGGCCTTGATGCGCGCCTTGCCGATCTTGGCGCCGCACGACTGGCAGACTCCGTAGGTGCCTGCCGCGATCGCCGCGAGCGCCGCGTCGATCTGGTTGACGAGGCCTTCCGCCCCCTCGGCCTTGCCGAGCTCGGTGATGCGCATCGCGGCGTCGGTGCCGTCCTCCTCCGGGTTCACCTCGTCCGCGCGCGTGAGCGACTGAGCCTTGAGCGAAGCCGCCTTTCCGAGGAGCCGGGCGCGTTCGCGAAGCATGGTCGCACGGATCGCCGCAAGATCCTTCTTGCTGAAATTCGCAGGCGGATCCGAGACGGGGTCCCGGGGATCATCGAAGAGGTCGTCGCCGTCGGACGACGGCACGGCCGGAACGATTTCCGGCGGCAGCATCGAAACGAATTTCACGCTCGGATCGAACGTGGTGCCCAGTGGGAGGATGCCCGACTCCGTCGCTTCGACCGGCTCCGCGGGCGGAACCGAAACGGGAGCGACATCGGAATCCTTCGTCGACACAGGCGTCTTCGCCGGGGCAGGATTCTTCGCAGGCGCGGGCTTCTTCGCCGGAGCCGCCTTCTTCGCGGGGGCCGCCTTCTTCGCGGGCGCCGCCTTCTTCGCGGGGGCCGCCTTCTTCGCGGGGGCCGCCTTCTTCGCGGGAGCCGCCTTCTTCGCAGGAGCCTTCTTCGGGGGCGCCGCCTTCTTCGCAGGCACCGCCTTCTTCGCAGGCACCGCCTTCTTCGCGGGCACCGCCTTCTTCGCGGGCGCCGCCTTCTTCGCGGGCGCCGCCTTCTTCGCGGGCGCCGCCTTCTTCGCGGGCGCCTTCTTCGCGGGAGCCGCCTTCTTCGCGGGCGCCGCCTTCTTCGCGTGAGTCTTCTTTGCGGGCGCCGCCTTCTTCGCGGGCACCTTCTTCGCAGGTGCAGCCTTCTTCGCTGGCGCGGGCTTCTTGGAAGCCTTCGGTTTGGCCACTGCCTTCGTTGCTGCTTTCTTCGGATTCTTCTTCATGGGAACGACCCTCGGTGTCGGCCGGAAAGGCCCGGGTGGGAAACAGGATGGACGGATGTCCGCGGGAGGAGGCGTAGTATACCCGTGCGGCGGCGGCGCGTCAACGATTTGCTTGCGCTTTTTTCCGGGCGTTGGTAGACTTCTCGACGTTCCCCTCCCCTCCCCCGTCCACCACTCCTCACGACATGCAAAACGCACCGCTCGTCGGCCTCGTCATGGGCTCCGACTCCGACTGGCCCCTCGTCTCCAAGGCCCACGAAACTCTCGCCGAGCTCGGCATTCCGCACGAGGTCCGCGTAATGTCCGCCCACCGCACGCCCGACCTCGCCCACGAGTACTCCGCCACGGCGGAGGCGCGCGGCCTCAAGGTCATCCTCGCCGCCGCCGGCGGCGCGGCGCATCTCGCGGGCGTGCTCGCCGCGGGAACGACGCTTCCCGTGATCGGCATTCCCGTCCCGGGCGGCTCGCTCGGCGGCCTCGAGGCGCTCCTCGCCACCGTGCAGATGCCGTCCGGCATCCCGGTCGCGACCGTCGCGCTCTCCTCCGCCGGACCCGCCAACGCCGCGATCCTCTCCGCGGAGATCCTCGCGCTCTCCGATCCCGCCCTCGCGGAGCGCCTCCGCGCGCGCAAGCGGAAACTGCACGACAAGGTCGTCGCCGCGGACGCCAAGCTGCAGTCGCAGCTCTAGCGCCCCCCTCCGGCATGAAGGTCCGTTTCCCCTTCCCCGTCCGCCTTTCCGCGCTCGCCGCCGCCGCGCTGCTGGCCGGATGTTCGTCCCAGCCGGCGCCGCGCGCCCCGCGCGACGGCGCCGTCGTTCCCCTCCTCTCCGACGCGCAGAAGTCCTACCTCGACCTGCCGGCCGCCGAACGGCGCGAGAAGTTCCGCGACGCGGAGTTCCGCAAGACCATGAAGGAATGGGGCGACAGACCTCTTCCCGTCCTCCTGCGCGGTTCGCCGGGTTTGATACCGGGTTCCCCGAAATCTTCGCTCGTCATCGCCCTCCACCGGACCGGAGTCCCGGGCCGACCCTCCATGGGCATTCCGTTCGACGACCGGACGGTCGGAACGAACGGATCGGAACGATCCGGTGTCGCCCATTCGGACGACATTGCGTGGCCCAATCTTGAAATCGGAACGGAATACGAATGGGAGGTCGAGACAACCGTCGAGGATCCCCCCGGCTCCGGCTTCTATACCCTGCCCGCGCGCTCTAGGACGTTCCGGTTCCGCACGGAAGACCATCCGCCGCGGCTTCTCCACGTCCCCGGAATCCCGAACGCGCGCGACTTCGGCGGGTGGCGGGGTCTTGGCGGCCGCCGCATCCGGCAGGGCATCGTGATCCGTTCGGCGGGCCTGAACGAGAACGCGACGCCGAAGGACAACCCCGACACGCCCGGCGCGACGCGCGTCACGGACGCCACGCGCGACGTGCTGATCGGCCAGCTCGGCGTGAAGACCGACGTCGACCTGCGTTGGGACCGCGAGGTCTTCGGCATGACCGGCTCGCCGCTCGGGCCCGAGGTGCGCTGGGTACGCTGCCCCTGGAGCCTCTACCAGTGGGTCGCGGGCGACGAGGAGAAGGCGATGTTCGCGAAGATCTTCCGCCTCCTCCTCGACCGTGACAACCTGCCCGCGATCGTGCACTGCATCGAGGGGCAGGACCGCACCGGTACGCTCTGCTTCCTCCTGCAGGGCCTGCTCGGCGTCTCGGACGAGGACAAGCTCCGCGACTGGGAGTGCACCGGCTTCGCGAACCCGAACACGGGGTTCCGGCACGAAAGCCGCCTCGACCCGTTCCTGAAGTATCTCGCGACGCTGCCCGGCGATACCGTGAACGACCGCTGCGTCTCCTATGCGCGCGCGTGCGGCATCACGGACGCCGAGATCGCCCTCTGGCGCGAACGGATGCTCGAGCCGGCGCCGTAGCGGTCCGTATCGGGACCTTGCGGAACGAAACGCGCCGCGCCCTGCGAAAGGGCGCGGCGCGCACGTCGTTCCGGACGGGCCGGAAGCCGGATCGGGCTATTCCTCGGGCTTGGTCTTGGGAAGACCGAACCCGCGGTCGCCCTTCTTCCACTGGCCGCGCTTCATGAGGAGGTCGACGCGCTCGTGGCGCTTGAGAACGTTGCGGCGGACCGCGATCTGGCTGGAACCTTTGAGGCTGGAGTGCTGGCTCATGGATGGACCTTTCTTCTGCGTGAAATCGGTGGAACGGCGGGGGAGGCTAGCAAAAAGCGCGTCCGGTGTCAAACGATTTCGCGCCGAGAGGGCTCCGGACGGACCCGGAGGCGTCACGTCCGCGCGGCGACGAAGTCCGCGACGGCGCGGAGGTCGTTCGGGAGCGGGAACTTGCGCGTCGGGGCGCCCTTGAGCGCCTCGACGCGCGGCTCGGTCGCGAGCGAGGCGTCGCCCGTCGCGCGGCCGATGGCGTCTGGGAACTTCGCCGGATGCGCGGTGGAGAGGCAGACGACGGGCGCGCCGCCGGCGGCGTCGCCGGAGGCGAGCGCGACGGAGACGCCGACCGCGGTGTGCGGGTCCATCAGGTAGCCGAAGTCCGCGTGGAAGCGGCGGATCGTCTCCAGCGTCGCGGCGGTGTCCGCGCGGCCGGCGCAGAGCGTCGCGTCGAGCGAGCCGTCCGCGGCGCGCGGGACCTCGAGCGAGCCGTTCTTCGCGAAGGCGTCCATCCACGCGCGCACCTGCGCCGCGTCGCGGCCGGCGTGCAGGAAGAGCCAGCGCTCGAAGTTCGAGGCGATCTGGATGTCCATCGAGGGCGAGAGCGTCGGGACGACCCTCCCGAGCGAGTAGACGCCCGAGGCGAAGAAGCGCGAGAGGATGTCGTTCTCGTTGGTGGCGAGGCGGAGGCGGCGGACCGGGAGGCCCATTCGCGCGGCCACGTAGCCCGCGAAGACGTCGCCGAAGTTGCCGGTCGGAACGACGAAGGAGACCTCCTTCGCGCCGGTGCGCTCCATCGTCCGGAACGCGCCGTAGAAGTAGTAGACGACCTGCGCGAGGACGCGGGCCCAGTTGATCGAGTTCACCGCGCCGAGGCGGTGCTCGTCCTTGAACGGAAGGTCGGAGAAGAGCCCCTTCACGATGCGCTGGGCGTCGTCGAACGTGCCGGCGAGCGCGATGTTGAAGACGTTGTCGTCGAGGACGCTCGTCATCTGCAGCTCCTGCACGGGCGAGACGCGCCCGGCGGGGTGCAGCACGAAGACGCGGACGCCCTTGCGGCCGCGCAGGCCGTGGATGGCGGCCGAGCCGGTGTCGCCGGAGGTGGCGACGACGACGTTGAGCTCGCGGCCGCCCTCGCCGAGGACGTACTCGAAGAGGTTGCCGAGGAACTGCAGCGCGAAGTCCTTGAACGCGAGCGTGGGGCCGTGGAAGAGCTCGAGCACGTGGACTGGCCCGACGGGGCGGACGGGCGCGACCTCGGGGCCGGTCCAGGCCTGGTCGGGGGCGGGCGGGACGGGCGAGAACGTCGCGTAGGACTTGCGGACGATTGCGCGAAGGTCGTCCGCGGGGATGTCGTCGGCGAAGAGCCGGACGACCTCGAAGGCGAGGGACTCGTAGGAGAGCTTCGCCCAGTCGGCGAGGCGGTCTCGGACGTCGGGGAAGGACTCCGGGAGGAGCAGGCCGCCGTCGCGGGCCAGGCCCATCATGACGGCTTCCTTGAAGGGGATCGGGGCGACGCCCCCGCGGGTGGAAACGTATTTCATGTCGCTTTCGGATGCAAAACGGCGCCGGATTATATCCGCCGCCGACATCAGGCGCAAGCGTCCGGAAGGGGGCGGAGCAAAGGAATCGCGTGCACGCGGAGGATGCGCGCGCCGGCGGCGACGGCCTCGGCGCAGAATAGGGCCGTGGCGCGGTCGCGGTCGCCGCGCGCCTCCGGATACTGCGCGGCGAGGAAGTGCTTGCGCGAGGGGCCGACGAGGACGGGGCAGGGCGCGCACCCCGCCACGATGTCCGCGAGGCCGCGCAGCACCTCGGCGTTGTCCGCGCCTTTGAGACCGAAGCCGAAGCCCGGGTCGAGGCAGAGCGCCTCCTCGGCGATTCCCGCGGCGAGCGCGCGGGCGCGGGCCGCGCGGAGGCCGCGCA
>CACWKU010000155.1 GCA_902761575.1 uncultured bacterium | reverse complement strand
GAGGCGCCCACGCACGGCACGGGCGAGTCGAGCCCCTGCGCGAGCGCCCAGCCGGCGCCGCCCGCGACGCCGGCGCCGAGCCAGACCGCCCAGAACGCGCCGCGCCCGGCCTCGCGCTCCACCGCGGAGCCGAAGACGAGCAGGCCGATGCCGTTGAGCAGGAGGTGCGACCAGCCCGCGTGCAGGAAGAGGTAGGTGACGGGCGTCCAGAGGAAACCGAGCGAGAGCGCGCCGCCGCTGATCGCGAAGAGGAACGAGAGCACGTCCGGGACGAGCAGCAGGTCGTCCCCGCCGCCCGCGCCGAGGAAGACCGTGCGGATCGGCGCGGCGGCGACGACGCGCTGCATCAGGTGCACGGCGAGGCACGCCAGCGCCACCGCCCGCGTGGCGGGCGGGATCGCGGCGGCCGCGCGCCACGGCGCGAGCCAGGTCTCGGAAGCGCGTCCCATGCCCGCCGATTATACGCGCGCGGCCCACCGCCTTCAAGCGCCGCCGAATCCCTTTGCCTCGCGCCCCCGGTTGTGGTATCCTCGCGCGCATGGCCAACGAATCCATCCTCCTCGCGATGCTCTCGCAGACCGGGCTGCTCACGCCCGAGCAGGCGCGCGACCTCGCCGCCGCCGACCGCGAGGGCGACGCGGGGCTCGTCGCGTCCGTCGTCCGGCTCGGCTACGCCGAGGAGGAGGACTTCCTCCGCCGCGCCGCCGGGGCGCTCGGCATCGAGTACGTGGACGTCTCCGAGCGCGAGATCCCGCAGGAGCTCGCCGGGCGCCTGCCGCTGCGCGCCGCCGAGCAGTACGTCGTGCTGCCCGTCGCGTGGGAGGAGGGTCTGCTCACCGTCGCGACGAGCGAGCCCTTCGACGCCGCGCTCGCCGACGCGCTCCGCATCGCCGCCGGCTGCGACGTCGCGTTCGCCGCGTGCCCGCGCGAGAAGATCATCCGCGCCTCGCAGAAGGTCTACGGCCTCGCCGCGGACGCCCTCTCCAAGATGGAGCAGAGCGGCATCTACGACGCCGACGCCGAGGGCAACGCCGCCAACAAGTTCGACCTGAGCGAGGTCAACCAGGAGGCGGCGATCGTCAAGTTCGTGAACCAGGTCATCGCCGAGGCCGACCGCCAGGGCGCGACGGACATCCACTTCGAGCCGATGGAGCGCGAGCTGCGCATCCGCTACCGCGTGGACGGACTCCTGCACCGGGTCGACGTCCCGCCGCAGCTGCACCGCTTCCAGGCCGCCGTCATCTCCCGCATCAAGGTCATGGCCGGCCTCGACATCGCCGAGAAGCGCCTCCCGCTCGACGGCCGCATCGGCATCAAGGTGAACGGCAAGGAGATCGACATCCGCGTCGCGACGTGCCCCTCGGTCTACGGCGAGACGGTCTCGCTGCGACTCCTGCAGAAGGGCGGCGGCGTCATCAAGCTCTCGCAGCTCGGCTTCGAGGAGCGCGACGACCGCGTGATCCGCAAGACCATCGCGCGCCCGAACGGCATCGTCCTCGTCACCGGCCCCACGGGCTCCGGCAAGTCGACCTCGCTCTACGCGTTCCTTCACGAGATCAACACGATCGACAAGCGCATCCTCACCGCGGAGGACCCGGTCGAGTACGAGATGGCCGGCATCAACCAGGTTCCGATGAAGCCGGACATCGGGCTCACGTTCGCGCGCACGCTGCGCTCGTTCCTGCGCCTCGACCCGGACATCATCATGGTCGGCGAGATCCGCGACCGCGAGACGGCGGAGATCGCGATCAACGCCTCGCTCACCGGCCACCTCGTCTTCTCGACGCTGCACACCAACGACTCGGCCGGCGCGTTCGCGCGACTGATCGACATGGGCGTCGAGCCGTTCCTCGTCTCGTCCTCCGTCGTCGCCGTGCTCGCGCAGCGCCTCGTGCGCCGGCTCTGCCCGGCGTGCAAGAAGGAGGGCGCGCCCGACCCGCGCATCGTCGCGGCGGCGGGCGTGGAGCCGTCCTTCTTCGCCGGGAGGACCGTCTGGAACCCCGTCGGCTGCCCCGCGTGCAGCAAGACCGGCTACAAGGGGCGCGGCGGCATCTTCGAGGTGCTGCACATGAGCGACGCCCTCCGCTCGCTCGTCACCTCGCACCGGCCCACCGCGGAGATCCGCGCGAAGGCCGTCGAGGAGGGGATGACCCTCCTGCGAGACGACGGCTGGGCCAAGGTCTTCAAGGGCTTCACCTCCGTCGAGGAGGTCGTCCGCGTCACCGAGGACGCGGACGGCTAATGCTGAATGCTGAATGCTGAATGCGTCGCTCGGGCACGCTTCGCTCTTCGCTCTTCGTTCTTCACTCGTCACTCGTCACTCGTCACTCGTCACTCGTCACTCATGAACGACTGCATCTTCTGCAAGATCCTCGCGGGCGAGATTCCGTCCGTCCGCGTCCACGAAGGTCCGAACGCCGTCGCGTTCCTCGACGTGAACCCGATGGCGAAGGGCCATGTGCTCGTCGTGCCGCGCCGCCACTGGGCGGACCTGGCGTCCGTGCCGGTCTCCGAGGCGGGCGACGTCGCCGCCTTCTCCGAGCTCATGCACACCGTGCGCGCGATCGCGAAGGCCGCGATCCGCGCGGGGTGGGACGGCGCCAACGTCCTGCAGTGCACCGGCGAGAGCGCCGGCCAGACGGTCGGGCACCTGCACTTCCACGTCATCCCGCGCCGCGCGGGCGGCCCCGTGCCGCCGGCGTTCGAGTCCGGCGCCGGGCGCTACGAGAGCGACGCGGAGCGCGACGCCGTCGCGGCGAAGCTGCGCGAGGCGATCGCCGCGGTCTTCGCCGAGGAGCAGCTCTACTAGCGGGGCGCGCTACCGGGACGGCGCCGCGACGAGCCGGTGCGTGATGCAGCGCGGCTCCGTGTCCGCGAGGTGCGTCACGTAGAGCAGCGTCGTGGCGGGGTCCGCGCAGAGGCGGTCGACGAGCGCGACGAACCGCTCGCGGTTCGGGCGGTCGAGGTTCTGGCAGGGTTCGTCGAGCACGAGGAGCGGCGGCCGCTTCACGATCGCGCGGGCGAGGAGCGCGAGGCGCTGCGCGCCGCCGGAGAGCGCGCCGAAGGGCTCCGCCTCCGCGCCGGAGAGCCCGACCGAGGCGAGCGCCTCGCGGGCGCGGCGGACGCGCGCCGGGGTGCGCGAGCCGTTGAGGTAGGGCGTGTCGTCGAGGCCGGAGAGCACGGTGTCGAGGACGGACGCGCCGCGGTCCATGCACGCGTGCAGCTCGGGCGAGACCCACCCGATGCGCCGCTTGATGCTCCAGATCGACTCGCCCGTGCCGCGGCGCACGCCGAAGAGGCGCACGTCGTTCGCGTAGGCCTGCGGGTGGTCCCCGATCACGAAGGCGAGGAGGGTCGTCTTGCCGCTGCCGTTCGGGCCCGCGACGAGCCAGCGCTCGCCGGCGCGGACCGTCCAGTCGAGGTTCTCGAACACGACGCGCTCGCCGTAGACGACCGAGACGTCGCGCATCTCGACGAGCTTGCGCGCCCGCGGGTCGGGCGGCGGGCCGCTCGCCACCCACCGCGTGGGCGGCGCGGGTCCGACGGTCGAACGGTCCGACGGTCCGACGGTCCGACCGTGCGACCGTGCGGCCGTGCGACCGTTCGACCGTTCGACCGGCCCCTGGCGGACGACGCGGCCCTCGGCGTCGAGCTCGAGAACGTGCGTGAGGCCGCGGGGAAGCTCCTCGCGGCGGACGGTGGCGAGCATGACGGCGGAGGAGCCGGCGGCGACGGTGCGGTCGACGGCGGAGGCGAGGATGCGGCGGCTGGCGGCGTCGAGGCCGACGTAGGGGGCGTCGAAGAGCAGGAGGCGCGGGGCGGCGAGGAGCGCGCGGGCGAGGAGCGCGCGGCGCGTCTCGCCGTTGGAGAGGGAGACGAGATGGCGGTCGAGGAGGGCGCCGAGGCCCATCTCGCGGACGACGCGCCCGCGGCGGCGCGCGAAGGCGGCGACGGCGCGGGGCGTGCGCTCGACCCGCTCCCACGGGTCGACGTCCTCGACGGAGTCCTGCGAGAGCCACGCGCCGAGCGTGGGCGTGGCCTCCTCCTCGGAGGCGATCCAGCGCATCTGGACGTAGGCGTCCATCTCGGCGAGGAGCTGCGCCTGGCGCTCGAGCGAGACGACGGCGACCGCGCGCTCGGGGTCGCCGCCGCGCGGGCCGGAGAAGCCGTATCCGATCTCGGCCTCGGGCGCGAAGAGCGCGCCGGAGAGGAGGCGGGCGAGGACGGACTTGCCGCAGCCGTTCGGTCCGACGACGCCCCAGTGCTCGCCCTTCCTCCAGACGAACCGCAGCCCGGGGAAGAGCCGCCGCCCGCCGAGGGCGAGCCCTTCGGCGGAGATCGAAAGCGAGACGAGCGAACGTTGCATGGAGCGAAGCTAGCGCACGAACCAGACGACGTAGGCGTACATGAACGGCGCCGAGAAGAGAAGGGAGTCGAGAATGTCGAGGACGCCGCCCATGCCGGGGAATCGGGAGGAGGAGTCCTTGACTCCGACCGAACGCTTGACGAGCGACTCGGCGAGGTCTCCGAGCACGCCCGTCGTCGCGAGCAGGAGCGGCAGCGCGACGGCGTGGACGAACGGGAAGTCGAGCTGGCCGAGGCGACCGTCGCCGAACCCCCACCGGAAGACCGCCCAGAGGACGAGCCCCGCGGCGAGGGAGAAGACGTAGCCTCCGACGAGCCCTTCGACCGTCTTGGCGGGGGAGACCTCCGGGATGAGCTTTCGCCGGCCCCAGATCCGCCCGAACGTGTAGGCGCCGATGTCGGCCATCTTCACGAGGACGATGAAGACGAGCAGAAGGATGCGGCCGGTGTAGTTGGTGCGGCCCTCCTCGATGACGGGCCATTCGAAGGCGAGGCGGACGAGGAACGAGAGCAGTACCGCGACGTACCAGAAGCCCGCGTAGGAGAGGGCGAACGCCTCCATCGCGCGCTCGGTGCGACGGCGCAGGACGCCGATCGCGAGCAGGAGCGCGGGCGTGAGCGCGAGGAGGAAGGCCGAGAGGTCCATCCGTCCGGGCTCGGTCGGGTCGGGGAGCCACGCGATGTGCGCCATGCGGTCGAGGGCGAGGGGCGACTCGGCCGCGGTGGCGAGGAGGAACGCGCCGCCGCAGAGCGTCGTCGCCCAGAACTCGTAGGAATGCCCGGCGCTCCGGACCATGTCCGCCCATTCGATCTGGGCGAGCGCGAAGATCGCGAGCAGGAGCGCCAGATGCATCCAGGCGGGGAAGAAGAAGAGGATCCCGAAGCAGACGACGCAGACGGCGACGCCGGTGGCGATGCGGTGCTTGAGCATGGTATGTGCGGGAGAAGACCGGGGACGGGTGGGAGGGCCGCAGTATAACCATCCGGTTCCGAAAGTCAACCGGCTTGCCGGCGCTGGCGGGCTGTGGTAGATTTCCGCCCATCCGCGCGCCTCGGAGGGCGGGCGGCCCCCTTCCCCCCCCGATGGAACACGAAGATCCCGTCCACTCCTCCTACGTCCCCGAATGCACCGACCGTCCGCAGACGATCGGCGAGGAGATCGCCAACGCGATCACGCACGGCATCGGCGCGATCCTCGCCGTCGCGTGCCTCGTCGTCGGCGTCGTCTTCGCGAGCATCCCGCCCTACCGCGACCCCTGGAACATCGTCTCCGTCGCGATCTACGGCGCGACGATGGTGCTGCTCTACCTCTTCTCGACGCTCTACCACGCGCTCAACCATCCGAAGACGAAGGCCGTCTTCAACTACTTCGACCACTGCTCGATCTACCTGCTGATCGCGGGCTCCTACACGCCGTTCTGCCTGTCGGCGATCCGCGTCTACAGCCCGGGCTGGGCCTGGGCGATCTTCGGGATCGAGTGGGGCCTGGCGATCGTCGGCATCGTCTTCCAGTGCCTCTTCATCAACCGCTTCGTCGCGCTTTCCAACCTCACGTACCTCGCGATGGGCTGGGTCGTCCTGATCGCGGTCTACCCGCTCTGGAAGGCGATGGGATTCTGGCCGGTCTTCTGGATTGCGATGGGAGGAGTCGCCTACTCGCTCGGCGTGATCTTCTACGCGATGAAGCGCACGAAGTGGATGCACGTGATCTGGCATCTGTTCGTCCTCGCCGGCACGCTGATCCAGTATTTCGTCATCCTCTTCTCCATCGTGCTGAAGAAATAGCGCCCTCCCCGTGCCCCCGTGCGCGCCCGCGGGCGGTTGCCGGACGCGGCGGGGTGTGGTAGACTGCGCGGCGAACGCATCCCGCCGCGGGCGGGGGGCGTCCGCTTTCCCGCAAGGAGCCTCCATGTCCTCCAACCGACCCTTCTTCTCGAAGTTCGACCGCGCCGCCTTCTGGACCGGCACGGCCCTTTCGTTCCTCGTCTACTTCCTCACCTGCGCCCCCACGGTCTCGCTCGAGGACTGCGGCGAGCTCGCCACGGCCGGCGACTACGCCGGCGTCCCCCACCCGCCCGGCTACCCCTCCTGGACGATGTGCGCGTGGGTCTTCTCGCGCCTGCTCTCGTGGGTCGCCTTCCGCGGCCAGCCCAACCCCGCCTGGGCGATCGCGGTGATGTCCGCCTTCTGGGGCGCCCTGGCCTGCGGCATCACGGCGATGCTCGTCTCCCGCACCGCGGCGGACCTGCTCGGCGGCCGCCGGCTCGTGAACCCCGACCCGCGCGTCCCGGTGCCGGCCGCCGCGGCCGAGGGGCTCGACGCGGACCTCGCGGACGATTCGCGCGACGGCCCGATCTCCTTCCTCGCGGGCGTCTCGTCGGCGCTCGTCTTCGCCTTCGCCCCGGTGATGTGGTCGCAGAGCACGATCGTCGAGGTCTACTCGTTCGGCCAGTTCTTCATGGCGCTCGTGCTCCTGATGGCCTACCGCTGGATGCGGCGTCCGTCGGACGGGCTGCTCCTCGGCACGGCGTTCGTCTTCGGCCTCGGCCTCACGAACTACCAGGTGCTGCTGCTCGCGCTCGTGCCGCTCGTCTTCGTGATCCTGCTGCAGGACATCCGGCTCTTCCGCGACTTCGTCCTCGTCGGGATCCCGCTGGGGCTCGTCGCGGGGATGATGAAGCTCGGCTCGTTCTTCACGCAGCCGGGCTTCCCGAAGTTCCCGGCGGCCGACCCGGAGTGCCCGGTCGGCGGCTGTCTGCTCTTCGGCGGCTCCGCCGCG
Organism: uncultured bacterium; assembly: GCA_902761575.1. Classification (GTDB taxonomy): domain Bacteria; phylum Verrucomicrobiota; class Kiritimatiellia; order RFP12; family UBA3636; genus UBA3636. Next base: position 112 of record CACWKU010000155.1, on the reverse strand, counting down.
GCGGCCCACGGCTGGTACGCCGCGATCGCGCTCGCGGCGCTGGTCCTCGCCGCGGCGGCGTGCCTGCTCGGGCGCCTCGCCGTGCTGCGCGCCGTGGGGCGGGAGCCGGCCT
>CACWKU010000154.1 GCA_902761575.1 uncultured bacterium | reverse complement strand
CGCGATGGCCCCCGCCGCCCCCGCGCCCTCCGGCGAAGACGCGCTCTTCGACGACTAGCCCCGCCCCTCCGCGCCGTGGCGGGGTTCCCACCCCTCCACCCCGAAAAAAGTTTCAAGAACCGCGAACGTTTTGCCTCGAAACCGCGTCTATGGGGATTGAGGCCCCCAGACCCGCTCACCGAACAGCAAGGAAACCGACCATGAAACGCACGCTCCTCCTCCTCCTCCTCCTCGCCCTCGCCGCCGCGCCGGCCCGGGCCAAGTTCGGCTACGACGCCGACGATCCGATCCGTACGGTCGACGTGCCCGGCGAATACAAGTACCTCGCGCGGCTGCGCGGGGCCGACGGCGCCGAGGTCTCCGCGCGCCGCTACGGCTCGACGTTCATCGCGGGCTTCGACGCCCCGATGGACGTCTGGAAGCTCACGTGCGGATCGAACTCCGTCGACGTCTACTTCTACGGCTACGGCCCGACGAACTCGCTCGCCGCGCCCGAGGGCTTCTCGCTCCTTCCCGAGGACGCGCCCGGGCTCGTCGAGCCGCCGCGGAACACGTCGTTCTCGATCGACCCCGACGGCACCGGCGCCGTCGCGATCTTCGACGACGACACGCCGACCGTCGGCGCCCGCCGCACCCGCCGCCGTTCCGCGCCGACGCTCGCGCCGGGCGAGTGGCCGGGGCTGGACGACAAGGCGGCGCTCGCGGCATGGAGCGACTTCGTTCGCACGAACGGGAACCTCTTCACCTGCTTCACCTCCGCGAACTTCCGCGACGAGCAGCTGCTGCCGCTGCTGCGGCGCGAGGCGCTGGAGCCGCTCCTCGCCGGCCCGGACAGGGACGCGGAGTGGATCGACGAGGCGAAGGACTACGTCGAGCTCGAGCTGTGGCACTGCTGGTTCGATTCGATGACGGACCGCCCGAACCCCGACTGGGGCCGCGCCTACGACTTCACAGTGAAGATGGGCTCGAAGGACCCGTTCCTCTCCTGGATGTCGATCTACGGCCAGCACAAGTGGCACTGGGACGACGGCGCGCGCAAGCAGCTCGCGGAGATGGAGGCGCGCGTCGCGGGGCCGAACGGCACGCCCTTCCAGCGCCTCCTCGCGGCGCACGCGCGCAACGCGCTCGATCCCTCGGACGAGCACGCGGCGGCGCTGCGCGCGGCGGCCGTCGCGTGGGCGGAGTCGTGCGCCGGGCGCCCGCAGGACTCGCGCGCGGTGCGGAAGGTGCTGCTGACGTTCTTCGGGGAGGGCGACGAAGCGCTCGCGGAGGCGCTCGAAAAGTCCGGCGCCGACCCGTGGATCGGGCTCCTGTTCCGCGGCAAGGCGGAGCTGGACGCGGGCTGGGAGGACCGCGGGAGCGGCTGGGCCTACACGGTGACGGACGAGGGATGGAAGGGCTTCCACCGCCACCTCGGGGCCGCGACCGAACTGCTCGGGCGGGCGCACGACCTGCACCCGGAGTTCCCGAACGCCGCCGGCTACATGGTCAAGGTGTCGGGGAGCCTCTGCGACGGAGACCTGGACCTCTGGATGCGCCGCTCGATCCGGGCGCAGATCGACCTGAAGACCGCCTGGTTCCAGTACGTCTGGTACAATCTGCCGCGCTGGGGCGGCAGCGTCGCGCGCATCCGGCGCCTCGCGGAGGCGTGCCTCGCGACGGAGCGCCCCGAGATCGCGTTCTGGTACGGCCCCTTCATGGCCTACGTGCGCGCCGAGTCGGACGCCGACCCGGCCGCGTTCTGGGGCGACCCCGCCGTCGCCGACGCGATGGAGCGGGCGCTTGCGCCGGTCCTCGAGTCGGACGGCGCCGACCGCTGGACGCGCGGCGTCGCCGCGGGCCTCCTCGCACCGCTGCGCCTCCTCCGCGGCGACTTCCCGGGCGCGGTCGCCGCGAACGCCGGGCGCCGCGGGCGCGTCTTCCAGTTCATCGGCGACGCCTTCCCGGACTGGCGGCAGGCCACCACCGTCCTCGACGGCCTCTCCGGCCCGAACGCCGAGCGCATCGCCCCGCTCTACCGGAAGTATCAGGACAAGGACTGGGCCGCCTGCGCCGCCGAGGCCGACGCCGTCTGGGCCGCCTGCCGCGGCCTCGAGCACGAGGAGGCGTGCCTGCTCACGGCCATCGCCGCCGAGGCGTGGGTCGAGACCGGCTACGCCGCCGGCGAGCCGCGCTTCTTCGGGATGCTGCGCCGGCGCCAGTTCTGCGACTGGCTCAACTACGGCTCCGGCTTCGCTCTCGAGGAGGATTCCGACGAGGGCGCCGGCCACAGCCGCGACGGCTCCCCGCACTGGCTCAAGCTCACGACCGACGTTCCGTCCGCGCTCGAGGCGGCGGGCGCCTTCGAGCCGTGGGGCGATCCGGACGCGCCGCACGTGCTGCTCGTCCGCGTCGGCGCGGAAGGCAACACCTGGGGCCAGGAGCCCGAGAGCCCGTCCGTCGTGTTCGTCCGCGAGAAGGACCGCGTCGGCGTGTCCGTCCTGCCGGACGTGTCGGTGCATCTCGAGGAGACCGAGGAGGACGGCGTCCCGGCCGTCTGGCGCCCCCTCCCCGAGGGCGAGCCCGTGCGCTACCGCGCCGTCTTCGCCGGCGGCGGCGTCCTCGTCTGGCTCGGCGACGACGCCGAGCCCGTCGCGACGGACGCCGGATGGCTCGACGAGGACGACGATCCCGTCGACCCCGGCGCGCTCCCGGAGCGCGTCGGCCTCTGGTTCGGGCACCGCAACGTCCGCTTCCTCGGCGTCACCGTCCGCAAGCCCTCCGACGAGGACGCCGCCCGCGCCGCCGAGCTCGGCGCCGCCGCCTTCGAAAAGGCCGCCGCCGAGGAGGCCGAGCGCGCGTCGAAGCACCGCGAGTCCGAGGCGGACCTCGACTCGTTCCCGGGATTCGACCGCGAAGAGCTGGTCGAGTTCCTCCAGTCCTTCATGGAGGCGGGCGAGGCGCACAACGCCGGCGACCTCGAGAAGGCCGCGAAGATCTTCGCGGAGCTCGTCGGGAAGCTCGGCGGGAACGACCGGCATTCCCTCTCCGTCCGGACGCTCAACAGCCTCGCCTGGGAGCTCCACCTGCTCGGGCGCGACGCCGAGGCGCTGCCCTACGCGCGCCGCGCCGCCGCCGCGGCGGGCGAGAACGCCTACGGGATCGCCGTGCGCGACACGCTCGGCGCCGTCCTCGCCGCCGCCGGCGAGAAGGACGAGGCGCGCAAGGTCCTCGAGGACGCCCTCGCGCTCGCCGACCGGATCTTCACGGTCTCGAAGACCGAGCGGAAGGAGTTCCGGAACTCCCGCGATTACCTCCGCTTCCACCTCGCGCAGTGCCTCTGCAGCGCGGGCGACGGTGCCGGCGCCCTGGCGCTCGTCAACGCGCTCCGCGGCGAGGGCTTCGTTCCGGAAGACGAGTCCGAGCGCGCCGCCTACGAGTTCCTCGCCGAACGGCTCGGCGCCGATCCCCTCGCGCCGCCCCCGCCGCCCGAGCCCGTCGTCCGGGTCCGCGTCTCCTCCCGCGCCGACCTCGAGGCGCTGCTGAACGGCGTCGCCGCCGCCGCGGGCAACCCGATGCTCGGCGTCCAGGCGGGCATGACGATCCAGGAGGCGATCGACGACACCGAATTCCCCGCGTTCGATCCGTCGCGGCCGGTCGTCGGCTGGTTCCTGGCCGGCGACGACGCGGACTTCATCGCCGCCGTCCCCGGAGACGAGATTGCGGAGGAATATCTGCGCGACTTCCTCTTCGACGGCGAAGGCGCGCGGATCTCGCGCGGCGAAAACGGCATCGTCGTCGACGGCCGCGACCCGGCGGGCAACGCCTACTTCCACCACGACGGCCTCAACGTCTTCCTCTCGGACCCCGGCCTCTACGCGACCTCCACGTCCCTGCTCTCGAACGCCGCCGCGCCGCGCTTCCCCTTCGCCGCCGTCGAGCTCGACCTCCGCCCCGGCGTCGACGATCCGGACCTGCCCTTCTTCGCCGACAACGACCTCGGCTTCGACCCCGCCGCGCTCGGCACGGTCCGCGTCGGCGTCGGCTTCGACGAGGCCGACGGGCTTCTCGTCGGCTTCTCCGTCGCGCCGACCAATCCCGTCCCCGACGCGCCGCCGCTCGACCCCGCCGCGATCCTCTACCGCGAAGGCGCGGACCTGAACTTCGCCGGCTCCGACTGGTCCCGCGTCTTCCCCTGGCTGCCGGAGCTGGTCGAGCGGATCAACGAGCGCGACGAAGACCTCCTCCCCGGCTGGCGGGACGTCGCGGGCGAGCGCGGCGAGGACGCCGTCCGCCGCGACAGGGAAATGGACGCCGCCGTCGTCGATTGGTTCCACGTCCTCGCCGACTGCGGCGCCGACTCCGGCTACCTCGCCGCCGCGCCCACCGGCAACGCCGTCGTGTACCGGGGTCGCACCGACCTCCGCACCGTCGAGAACGTCGCGCGCTACCGCAAGTTCATGGAGCGCAGCCTCGCCCTCGACGGCGCGGTCCCCGTCGAGGACGAGACGGGCTGGCACGCCGACGTCGATCACCCCGGCATCCTGCATCCGGACAACGCGGACTGGAAGCATCTCTACGGAAACCGCTTCCACGCCGAAGCCCGGCTCGTCCCGGGCACCGTCGCGACCTACGACGAAACCGCCGCCGCGCCGGGCACGGAGGTCCCGCCGCCCGCGGGCGCGCCGGACTTCGGGCCGTTCTCGAAGCGCTTCGGCGGCCTCGTCCCGGCGGCGCACATCGAGTTCGACCTCGGCGCGTGGGCGCCCCGCATCGCCGCGCCGCGGAAGCTGCCCGACGGCCTCCCCGCCCACGCCCGCGCGACGCTTGACCTCGCCTCCCGCGACGGCGAAGTCCTCGGGCTCCTGCGCCTCGACCCGGCCTGCCTGCGCCTCCTCCACGACCTCTCGCCCCTCCGCACCCCCGACGGCGAGGACGCCGAGTTCGACGACTAGCCGCCCGCTCCGATCCGCTACCGTTGCAAACCACGGAACACACCGAACCCCGCCTCACGAAAGGAAAGAACCTCCATGCCGCTGAATCTCGACTTCTTCGACGGCATCATCGTCGCCGGCGCATTTGCGGCCCTCTATGCCGAAGCGTCCGCCTTCTTCCGGAAGCGCAAGGGCTAGAACCCCCAGCAAAAGGAAACCCGCAATGGAATCTTCGTCAAACGCCCCGGACGATCCGTCAGAGCCCCTCCGCGAGGCGGGCGTCGCATCCGGCGCACCCGTCCCGGAAACCAGCACGGCCGCCTCCACGTCCGTCGATTCCGTTCCCGGAGGACGTTCCTGCCTCGTCGCGCTGTGCGTGCTTGCCATCGCCGGCTACGGATTCTTCGTCTGGTTGACCCGTCCAAACCTGAACCGCCATCTGGACAAGTTGTACGAAGGGATGCCCTACGCGGAGGTCGAACGGATCCTTCCGCGGAGCATCGTGACGCATCCCCTTGACAAGCTAAAACCGCATTTCCTGATGAACGGGACGGAAGTGCAGCATTTCCTGATGGAGATTTCGGTCGGAGAGGACTCGGCGTCCCTGGTTTTCGACGCGGAAACGAATCTCATCTGCTTCCCAAAGAAGGTTCGCAGGTTCGTGTTCGTTCCCTCCACGAACGCGCCCGCCGCGCCCGAAGAACCCGCTCCTCACGCGGAGTCCGCGGAGAGTCCTTCCGGCCGGGCGCCGTCCCGGCCGGAAGGGGGTTCGGGGGAGGCGGAGCCGCCCCCGTCCGTTGCACCCCCTCCCGCCCCCTAGCTCCCGCCGCATTCAGCATATTCCTCCACCAGACAACGAAACATCCACCAAGAGAGGACAATGACGATGAACGACACCCCGCCCACCTCCGCCGAACAATCGCCGAAGCAAATACTGATCGACAGTTGCTGCCGCAACTTCAGGAATTCCTCCATTGCGGGTGGATTCAGTTGTTCCGGATTCGCCTTGCTCCTGCTAGCTCTGAAAAGCGACATTCCCGCCCTCGTACCCATTCTCTTTTTCGTGGCCATCGTCGCCGTCTTTCCGCTTGCACTCCAATGTTGGTACGCGAAGCAATTGGAAAGGTTGCGGCATCTCCTGGAACATCCCGATCAGATCGCCTGGGTCTTCCGCGGACCGTTTCCGCGCAGCTGCCGGGAAGTGTCCCCGTGGCCGTGGCGGCTGTTCTGGGAGAAGATTCCGGTTGGCGACCACGTGTTCGAAATCCGGACCTCCGACGGAACGACCTTGCGGTCCTCCGTTCCCCGCGACCGGGCCGACGACGTCGCCGCCTGGCTGCGCGAAATCGCCCCTTCGGCATTCCCGCCGTCCGCAGTCCCCGCCACGCGGTAGCAAAACCACGGAACACACCGAACCCCGCCACTGGCAACCGCTCCTCCGATGAATCCTCTCCTCGCCGCCCTTTCGAACGTCGTTCCGTGGTCGGTCGCCTACGACCCTCTGGCCGGATTCCTGTTCGCCGGCCTGTTCGCGGTGGCGCTCCTGGCCATCTTCGTCGAAGTCTTCGTCCGCTCGACGAAGCCCCGGTCGGCGATGGCCGGCCGGAAGGCGTGCCTCGCCGCAATCGCGGTCTTCGCCACGCTCGGCGCGCTGCACGCCGCGGGCTTCGCCGCATTCGCCTACCGCGCCAAGGCCCTCTACGGCGGCTGGCCTCCGACGTTCGCGTTTTACGACCGGATGCAACCGTGGACCGCGTTTTTCGAGAAGAGCGAAGGCGTATCGGTCCTCGCGGGGATTGCCGCCGGCGTTCTCGCTTTGGGGGCGGCGGTCGCCGTCTTCGCCGATTGGCGCCGAAAAGCCGCCCTCGCCGTTTTCCGCGCCCTCTCCGCGCTCTCCGCGTCCGCGTTCCTCGCCTTCTACCTCCCCTTGCTCCTCCTGCCCGAAGCCGCCATAAACTGGTGGTTCGACTGACCCCGCCACGGCGCATTCAGCATTCCTCATTCAGCATTCAGCATTCCCCTCGCCCTCTCCCGCGAAGCCCACAAGGAAACGAACATGAAATCCCCCCGCACACCCGCCTTCTCCGTCGCGCTCGGGCTCTTCGTCCCGTCCGCGCTCGCGCTCTGCGCCCACCTCGTCCTCTGGTGGGTCTTCTTTTCCGGACTCCGCTGGCCCCTCGAGTTCCACGAGGCGCTCGCCTGGGCGGGATACGCGATTCTCGCCTTGTCGTTCGCCCTGGTCTCCGCCGGCCTCGCGCGCCTGCTGCGCGGCGCGTTCCGCATTTCGTGGTTCGCCGCCACCGCGTGGGCGCTCGCCGCCGCCGCGACCGGCCTCTGGCCCCTCGCCGCGCTCCTGCCCGCGGCCCGCCGCGCCGGCAACGCCGCCGCCGCG
>CACWKU010000153.1 GCA_902761575.1 uncultured bacterium | reverse complement strand
CGCTCGGGCTCGACCCCGCCGGGATTGCCGCCGCGCTGTGCGCCGCGCCGCCCGTGCGCGGACGGCTCGAGCCGGTCCGCGTGCCGGGCTCGCCGGCCGCGTTCTTCGTCGACTACGCGCACACGCCCGACGCGCTGAGGAACGTCCTGCGGACGCTCCGCGAGCTGGCGCGCGCGCGCCTCTTCGCCGTCTTCGGCGCGGGCGGCGACCGCGACCGCGGCAAGCGTCCGCTGATGGGCGAGGCGTGCGCGGAGCTCGCGGACGAGCTCGTCGTCACCTCCGACAACCCGCGGTCCGAGGACCCCGGGGCCATCATCCGCGACATCCTCGCCGGCATCCCGGACGCGATGCGGGCGCACACCGCCGTCGAGCCCGACCGTCGCGCGGCGCTGCGGCGCGCGGTCTCGATGGCCAACCGCGAGGGGGACGTCGTCCTCGTCGCCGGCAAGGGCCACGAGGACTACCAGATCTTCGCGGACCGGACGGTACACTTCGACGACCGCGAGGAGCTCCTCGCGGCCGGAAGGCGGTAGCGCCCGCCGCTCCGGCGGGCCGCGGACGCCGCCGCCTCTACCGCCGGCGGCCGCCGAGGAGTCCGGAGCGGAGGAGGAAGTAGAGAAGCGTCATGAGCGAGCTCACCGCGGCGGCGATGTAGGTCATGAACGCGGCGTTGAGGACCGCGGCCGCGCCCTTCTCCTCGTCGGGCGAGAGCAGGCCGCACGCGACGAGCTGGCGCTTGGCGCGCGCGCTGGCGTCCCATTCGACGGGAAGCGTCACGATCGAGAACGCGACGGCGCCGGTGAAGAGCACGATGCCCGCCTTGACGAGGAGCCAGCCGAGCCCGGCCTGGCCCGTCGTCGCGACCGCGGCGCCCGCGGCGGGGTCCGCCGGCGTCGCGGCGACCATCGCGAGGCCGATCGCGAAGACGACGTAGGAGAACTTCGAGCCGAGGTTGGCGGCCGGGACGAGCGCCGAGCGGACGCCCATCCACCGGTAGCCCGTCGCCTTCTGCAGCGCGTGGCCGGCCTCGTGGCACGCGACGCCGAGCGAGGCGAGGCTGCGGCCCTCGTAGACGTCGGCCGAGAGGTTGAGCGTGTTGTCCGCCGGGTTGTAGTGGTCGGTGAGGACGCCCGCGGTCTTGCGGATCATCACGTCGTTCACGCCGGCGCGGGCGAGCATCGTCGCGGCGGCCTCGGCGCCGTTCATCCCGCAGGAGGCGGCGACCTTGGCGTACTTGGCGAACGTGCTCTTGACCTTCGCGCTGAAGACCATCGAGAGCACCAGCGCGGGCAGGGAGAGGATGAGGTAGAGCGGATCCATCATGGCGGGGAAGGGTGAATGGGGTTGCGGGTTGGAGAGGTTCGCTCGGGGAGGGGCGTCCCCGAAGGCGGGAACGCCGCCTCAGGAATAGGGGGGAGGGGCGGATTCGGCGACGGAAAGAGGCGGGACGCCGGCCTCGACATTGCGATCGGACGGGGGATTGGCGAACTGTCCGTAGTCGCCGCGGGAGAGGCCCTCGAAGGACAGGTCTTCGTCGAGGTCGGGCCAATGGATCCCGAATCGGGAAACCTGCATGTTCGAGAGCTGTTCCGGCGTTCCGCCGGCCAGACGCCGGTTTCCGCTCACGGGGAAGCGGAAGAGAACCCCGTCGACAAATGCCACGGAGACGAAGCGGCCGTCGAAACGGACGGAAGGAATCTCAGCCGAACGTTTCATGCCATTTCTCCTCGATCGAGGCGCGATGGGCCAGAACGATTTCCTCCGCCCTTCGAAGTTCCTGTATCTTCATGCCGGCCGATTCGCGCAGAACGACGCTCTCGCCGATCTCGAAGGCCGCCTCGCCCCCTCCGTATTGCACATGGACATGCACGGGGAGGTGGTCGTTGCTGTAGAAGAAGAATCGGAATCCTTCGATGGTGAAGAGGGTCGGCACGTTGAAATGACCGATGGCTGGACCGGGACGCCCGTTCCGCGGAGTTCTCCGGGCTTGCGCGGCGGACGCGGCGCGACATGAGGAAGCATAGCAGAAGCGGCTTGCCGAGGCAAGCGGTCGAAATCCGGACGGCCTTCCGCTCCGTTCGCGGCGGCGCCCGGATCAGGCGAGGGCGGTGCAGATCGCGGTCTCGAGGATGGCGCGGTCCTCGGCGGAGCCGGAGCCGACGAGGCGCTCGTGGGCGTGCATCAGGGCGACGCGTGCGGCGCGGACCTGCGCGCCGGACCAGAGGCGGGACTGCTCGACGACGGGGCCGCGCAGGAAGGACGGGCGCGCGAGGACGTCGGCCTTGCCGAGCGCCTCGACGGCGGCGCGGTCGGCCGGGCCGAGCGCGGGCGACCACGAGCGGCCGTCCGGCGCGAGCAGGCCGCGCTCGCGCGCGTCGGCGAGGAGCGCCAGGTCGAGCAGGCGCGTCTCGAGCATGATCAGCAGCGCGATCTCCTTGACGCCCTTGTTGGAGAGCAGCTTGGCGACCGTGGCGAGCGTGCCGGCGAGGTCGCGGCGGCCGAAGACGTCCTGGATCTCCCAGATCTCGCCGTCGGTGCTGACGGTGCAGATCTCGGCGACGTCGGCCGCGGTCGGCTCCGCGCCGCCGGTGTAGGCGAAGAGCTTCTCGAGCTCGCGCATCGCGGTGCCGACGTCGGTCCCGACGCGGCGCACGAACGCGGCCAGGACCGGCGCGGACATCGTCCAGCCGTTCTTCTCGAGCGCGGCGGCGGCGCGCTTCTGGACGGCGCCGGCGGTGCCGCCGGCCGCGTCGACGATGCGGGCGCGGCCCTCCTTCGCCATCGCGGAGAAGCCGTTGAAGAGGACCGAGTTCTTGGCGATGCCGGTGCCGGAGACGACGAGCGAGACGCCGGCGGGGAGGCCGCTTTCGCGCAGCTCCGTGCGCCACGCGTCGAGCGCGTCGCGGACGTCATCGGACCTGGAGGTGCGGTCCGTTCCGGAGAAGGAGACGCCGCGGAGCCAGACCACGGTCTCGGCGGCGAAGAAGCCGGGCTGGAGGATCGCCTCGCGCACCTGGCGCAGCGCGGCGAGCGCGTCGTCGACGCGGTCGACCGCGCCCGCGACGCGCGTCACCTTGAACTCGTCCTCGCGCCAGCCGGGCGAGAGCTCGTCGAGCGCCTCGCCGGCGGCCTCGTCGACGAGGAACGGGTCCGAGCCGACGACGAGCACGAGCGGCGGGCACGGCCCTTCCGCCGCGCCGCCCCTCGAACCCTTCGCCGACTTCGCCGCCATCTCGGGACCTCCGGCGGCTAGCGGGGAACCGCGGGGAAGAGCGTCCCCTCGTCCGCGCCCTCGAAGACGCGCACGAGCACGTCGCGCCGGCGGCCGTCCGCGATCACGACGTTGCAGCCGGCCTGCACGCAGGCGGCGGCGGCGCGCAGCTTGCTGTCCATGCCGCCCTTGGAGACGCCGCCCGCCTCGGCGGGGCGCACGAGCGCCATCGCGGCGCGGCCGATCGACTCGACGTAGGGCACGCGCGCCGTGCGCCCGCCCGCGGCGGGGCGGCGGAGGCCGTCCACCGCGGAGAGCATCACCAGCAGGTCCGAGCGCGTCTGGCGCGCGACGAGGGAGGCGAGGTGGTCGTTGTCGCCGAGCGACATGTAGGCCTTCACCTCCTCGTCCGCGACGGCGTCGTTCTCGTTCACGACGGGGACGACGCCCGCGCGCAGCAGGTGGTCCATCGTGCGGCGCATGTTGGCGACGGAGAGGCGGCGGTCGAAGTCCTCGTGGGTGAGCAGGAGCTGGCCGACGCGGACCTTCTCCGCGGCGAAGAGCTCGTGGTAGAGCGTCATCAGGCGGACCTGGCCGACGGCCGCGCACATCTGCAGGTCGGGGACGGCGGAGGGGCGCCGGGCGATGCCGAGCGCCTCCATGCCGGAGGCGATGGCGCCGGAGCTCACGAGGACGACCTCGCAGCCGCGGCGGCGCAGGGCGGCGACCTGCGCGACGATCGCGGCGAGGCGGCGGCGGTCGGGCCGGCCCTTGGCGTCGACGATGACCTTGCTGCCGATCTTGACGACGATGCGCCGCGACTCCGGCAGCGTCTGCCGGAACTTCTCTCCGCTGTCTTCGGTCTTCTTCATGGCGTGGGTGGGATGGCGCGGATTAAACCACGATTCCCGCGAAAAGGCAACCGCCCACCGCCGATCTCGCCCGATTCCCGTCCTTGCACGGACGAAACGATTGTTGTGTCCTTTTGTACCGGTTCCGTGTATACTGTTCCGCGTCCGATGCATCCGGGACGGCGCTCCGGTCGTCGGCGGCCCGGTCGCGACCATGCGCCGGGCGAACAGGAGAGACGGACCATGAAAGGCAAATCGACGGACAGGGAAGGCAAGGACGGACTGATCGCCTCGTTCCAGGTGGACCACACCCGAATCGGATACGGCATCTTCGTGAGCCGCCGCGACCGGGTGAACGGCGCCTTCGTGACCACGTTCGACATCCGCATGAAGCGGCCGAACGCGGAGCCGGCGATCCATCCCAACGCCATGCACACGATCGAGCACGTGGTGGCGACGTACCTGCGCAACTCGCCGTTCCGGAATCATGTCGTCTACTGGGGGCCGATGGGCTGTCTCACCGGATTCTACTTCCTCACGAGCACGGAGCACGAGATCATGCCACGCGAGATCGAGCGGCTGATGCGCGCGGCGTTCCGCCACCTGGCGAACTACCGCGGTCCGGTGCCCGGCGCCACGCCCGTGAACTGCGGCAACTACCTGCTGCACGACCTTCCCTCGGCGAAGTTCGAGGCTCGGGCGTTCCTGTCGAGGAAGTGGTCGTTCGAGTACCCGCCCGCGCGCCGCGTCCGGGCGGGCGCACGCGTCGTCTACGACGCCTAGCCGCGCCGGGCGGCGAACCTCACGTATCCGGAACGGTCCACAATGGCGCTGGTTGCGGTCTTCAGCGACGTGCACGGAAACCTGGAGGCGCTCGATGCGGCGCTCCGGGACGCCCGGTCGCACGGCGCGGAGCGGTTCGTCTGCCTCGGCGACGTCGTCGGCTACGGCGCCGATCCGAACGCCTGCTGCGAACGGATCCGCGCGCTCGGCGGAACGGTCGTGCGCGGCAACCACGACCACGCCTGCTCTCACCGGGTCTCGCTCGACTGGTTCAACCCGCTTGCCGCGGCCGCGGTCCGATGGACGCGCCTCCAGCTCACGGCGGAGAACCGCGACTGGCTGCGCGAACTGCCCTACGAGGCGGAGCTCGACGGCAAGGCGCACCTCGTCCACGGGGCACTCCACGACCCGCGGCACTGGCCCTATCTGTTCGAGGGGGCGGACGCGGCCCCGCACTTCCCGCGCCAGACGCTGCCGCTCTGTTTCGTCGGGCACACCCACGTGCCGATCGTCTTCGCGCGCATCGGGAAGAACGTCCTTGAATCGAGGCTCGGGGCGTTTCGGCTCGAGGGCTCGGACGGAGCGAAGGTCGTCGTGAACGTCGGTTCGGTCGGCCAGCCTCGCGACGGCAACCCGAAGGCCTGCTACGTTCTCTTCGATCCCGACGAGGGGCTGGTCGTTCCGAGGCGCGTCGAATACGACGCCATGCCGACCGCCTCGAAGATCCTTTCGGCGGGCCTTCCGAAGCAGCTTGCGATGAGGCTCTTCCTCGGTCGATAGCGCCGGCCCCGCGCATTGCGCGAAGGGCCGGCCGCTACCGCGGGGTGAGGATCTCGGCCGGGCCGGAGGGCGAGATGGCGAGCATCTGCTCGGTGTGGCAGGCGAGCGAGCCGTCGGCCGTGACGACCGTCCAGCCGTCGGCGAGCGTCCGGATGCGGCGCGAGCCGAGCGTGAGCATCGGCTCGATGCAGAGCACCATCCCCTCGCGGAGGAGGGGCCCGCGGCGCGAGGGGCCGAAGTTCGGGATCTCGGGCGCCTCGTGCATGTCGACGCCGCAGCCGTGCCCGACGTACTCGCGCACGATGCCGAGGCGGTACTTGTTCGCGACGACCTCGACCGCGTGGGAGATGTCGCCCACGCGGTTGCCCGCGCGCGCGGCGTCGATGCCGGCGCGCAGCGCCTCCTCGGTGTGCTCGACGAACGCTCGCGTCTCGGGCGTGCCCTCGCCGACGATCACCGTGCGCGCGTTGTCGCCGACGAATCCGTCGAAGGCGATCGTGACGTCGACTGACACGAGGTCGCCGTCCTTCAGGACGAGGTCCGCGCGCGGGACGCCGTGGATGACGGCGTCGTTCACGGAGATGCAGGTCTGCGCGGGATAGCCGCAGTAGCCGAAGTCGGCCGACGTGCAGCCGAGCGCGCGCATCGTCCGGGCCGCGAAGTCGTCGAGCTCCTTCGTGCTGACGCCGGGGCGGACGGCCTCGCAGACGATGCGCAGGACCTCGGCGGCCTTTTCGCCGGCCAGGCGGCAGCCCTGCAGCTGCGCGGGGGTCTTGTAGACGATTTCCTCGGAGCGTTTCATGGGCGCGGAGCATAGCACGGGCGCCGCGAAAAGGAAAGGGTTTGTGCATCGAGCGGAAATCTGGTAGGATGATGCGCCAAGAGGTACTCCACCATGGTCCGACTCATCTTCGTGAACGACGAAGGCTCCGCCGAAGTCGATCTGCCGCGCGACGGCGCCGTCTTCGGGCGCGCCCTCGAGAACGAACTCCCCGTGATGGCCGACAGCGTGTCCGGCATCCACGGCCAGATCCGCTGGACCGGAGGCCGCTGGGTCCTCACCGACCTCGGCAGCACCAACGGCACGTTCGTGAACGGCGCCCGTGTCCAGCAGGCTCCCCTCTCCAACGGCGACATGGTGCAGTTCGGATTCGTCGCTGCGCAGTTCCGCGTCGTGCCGAGCCTCGTGAAGCCCGCCGACGCCCCGCCCGACCCGCGCATGGCGGTTCTGATCCTCCCCGGCGCCGCGCCCGAGGCCATGACCGCGGAGGAGCTCGACGCGCGCCTCAACGCGCCGCCGCCCTCCGAGCCCGCGCCGGGCGAGGCGCCCGTCGAGGCCGCTTCGCCCGATCAGCCCACGCTCGTCGCCAAGCCGGCCGCCGTCGCCGCGGCGGCCGCCGCCGGCGCCAAGCGCCCGATGAAGGGCGGCAAGAAGGTCTTCAAGCTCAAGAAGCCCGGCGAAGCCGCGGAGCCCGCACCGGAGACGGAAGCTCCCGCGCCGGAACCGGCTCCCGCGCCTGCACCGGAACCCGCGCCGGCTCCTGCACCGGAACCTGCTTCCGCTCCTGCGCCGGAGCCTGAGCCCGCTCCTGCGCCGTCCTGCTCCTGCTCCTGCTCCTGCTCCTGCTCCTGCTCCTGCTCCTGCTCCTGCTCCTGCTCCTGCTCCTGCTCCTGCTCCTGCTCCTGCTCCTGCTCCGGAACCTGCTCCTGCGCCTGCACCGGAGCCTGCACCTGCTCCCGCACCGGAGCCTGCACCCACTCTTACGCCGGAACCTGCACCTGCTCCTGTGCCGGAAGCTGCGCCCGCTCCTGCTCCGGAGCCCGCTCCCGAACCCGCGCCGGAACCCGTTCCCGCCCCCGCACCGGAGCCTGCTCCTGCGCCTGCGCCGGAACCCGCCCCCGTGCCGGAGCCCGCTCCTGCCGCTCCCGCGGCGCCGGGACTTCGACCTGGTCTCAAGCTTCCGCCGAAAAAGCCCGTGGTGGGGTTGCGTCCGGGGCTCAAGCTTCCTCCCAAACCCGGCGCCGCGCCGGTTGTCGCCGCGGCCGCCGTTGCGGCGGCGGCGCCCGCCACCGCGCCCGCGACCGGAACGACGAAGTCCGAAGCGGTTCCGAAAACCGTCGAGACGCCGTCGACCACGAAGTCCGAAGCGGTTCCGAAGCCGACGGAGACGCCGTCGACCACGAAGTCCGCGGCAGTTCCGAAGCCCGAGGAGAAGAAGCCCGAGGAGAAGAAGCCCGAGGAGAAGAAGCCCGAGGAGAAGAAGGAGGAGCCGAAGGCGGAGAAGAAGCCCGGCTTCTTCGGACGTCTCTTCGGCGGCGGAAAGAAGAAGGAAGAGCCGAAGCCGAAGGCCGAAGAGAAGAAGGCGGAGAAGCCAGCGCCCAAGCCCGCGGAAAAGCCCGTGCCGGCGGCGCCCGCCGTGCCGGCGGCGGCCGCGGAGCCCGCGGCCGCTACCGCACCGGCTCCCGCCGCTCCTGCGGCCGCT
>CACWKU010000152.1 GCA_902761575.1 uncultured bacterium | reverse complement strand
GGCGGCGGCCATTCGTCCGAGACGGCGGCGAGCAGCCACGCGGCGCCGTGCAGGCCGGGCGTCCCGGGCGCGGCGGGCTCCGCGGCGGCGGCGAGCGCCGCCGCCGCGAGGAGGAAGGACAAGGGGCGAAGGACGGCTCTCATTTCCGTTCCGCGTCCTCCGCGCGGCGTTCGCGGCGGCGTTCTTCGCGCCGGAGCGTTTCGTAGACGTCCCCGAAGGATCGGAACGCGGCGCGCCCGGGGAGGAGGCGCGACGGACGGACGACGAAGCCGTGTCCTTTCCGCGGCGGGCCGGCGGTGCGGCCGGACGCGGCCGCCTCGAGCGCCGCGGCGAGGTCGCACTGCTCCGGCGTGTAGGTCGAGAAGGCGCGGAGACCGGCGGGCGGCGCGGCCCGCGAATTCGCCTCGAGGACGCGGCGCGAGGTTTCGAGCGGGAAGATTTCCCTCTCGGCGCGGAACGCCTCGGCCGACGGCATCGCGGCGATCGCGCGTTCCCACCAGTCCGGCCAGTCGGCGACGGTCTCGCGCGCGAGGGCCTCGCGCCGGGCGGCGGCTTCGTCGCGCGCGGCGAAGGCGGCGCGGACGCGGGCGGCCTCTTCGCCGCGCCCGACGGCCTCGAGCGCGGCCTCGAGCGTCCGCGCCTCGACGCCCGCGGAGTCGAACGCGGCGACGTCGCCGCGCTCCCAGCCGGGGAACTCCGCGAACACGGCGAGGGCGTCGGCGGGACGCCCCGCGCGCAGGTAGAGCTTGGCGGCGAGGCCGGGGGCGTCCCACTCGTAGTAGAAGCATCCGATCTGCGGCCCGCGCCGGAGCAGCTCGACCGCGAGCGCTTCCGCCTCTTCGAAGAGCCCCGCCTCGATGCAGGCGTCGAGCAGCCGCGGCGCGAGGAAGTCCTCCTCGGGGTCCCGGGCGCGGATTTCGGCGGCGACGCGCACGAACCGGCGGAGAAGTCCGCGCACCGCGTCCTCGCCGCCGCGGCGGCGCGCGAGGTCGAAGAGCCGGTCGCGCGCTTTGGACAGCAGGAGCGGAAAGTCCTCGCCGAACGCGTTGGCACGCCCCTCGGGAACGGGACGCGGCGGCAGGTCCGGCGCGGAGGCGAGGCGCGCTTCGACGAGGGAGAGCGCCGCGTCGAGCGCGGCGGGGGTGCCGGATTCCCCCGCGCATTCCAGCCGCGCGACGGCGAGGGCGGTCGACGCCGCCGGACCTCCGCCGGCGGCGCGGAGCGCGGCTTCCGCGACGGGCAGGACGTCGTCCGCCGAACGGCTCGCCGCCAGCAACGCCCGGAACAGGGGATTGCCCGTGGCGACGCCGGGCGCGGTGAGGCGCGGCGCGAGGAACGCGCGCCACGCCGCCGCCGCCGGACTCTCCGGCCAGGCGGGATCCCGCACGCTGCGGCCGTCGGGTCCGTCGACCCACGGAACGATCGGCTCGAGGCTCGACTCCGCGAAGAGCGCGAGTCGCTCCCATCCTTCGGGCGGAAGCCCCGGGACGAACTCGTCCGCGAGGGCTTCCGCGGCCGCCGCGTCGCCGCGGTCGAGCGCGTCCCGGACGAGGGACGCGAGCGTGCCGGCGCCGTCTCGCAGCGCGCGGTCGTCGTCGCCCGCGCGGCGGGCCGCGAGGAAGTCCTCCCGCGACGCGAACGGCGAGACGCCGCCGGCCGCGCGCAGCGCCGGGAGCGGCGAGTTCGTGGCGAGGACGGCGCGATACCGCCCGCGCCAGCCGGGGTCGGGCCGGGAGCCCGTGGAGAAGGGATTGTCGCCGGGAGGATCCCCGAAGGCGGACAGCGCGGCAAGGGCGTTCGTGGCGGCGGCCTCGTCGCCCGCGAGGCGCGCGAACGCGGCGCGGAGGCCGACGAGGAGCGGCGGCGGCGAGGCCGCGTCCGCGGCCGCGGCGAGACGAGACTCGACCTCCTCGCGGAGCGCGGGCCATTCCCGCGGCGGCGGCAGGAGCGGCAGGAGCGCGTCGAACGCGGCGTTCGCGGAAACGCGGTCCCCGTCCGAAACGCCGTAGGACGTGCCCGGCAGGACCGCGAAGTCCCAGGCGAGCGAGGACCCGACGTCCGGCGGGCACGCGAGCGCCGCGTCGAGCAGCGCGAGCCACGCGGCGCGCGACGGGCGCCCGTCCGTCGCCCAGGCCTCCGTCTCGAGCCGGACGAGCGCCTCGAAGAACCGGTCGGCTTCGTTCGGTTCGGCCGGCTTCGCGTCCGGGCCTCCCGGAAGTTCCGCCAGGCAGGCCGCCGCGCCGCGCAGCGGCTCCGCCGGCGCGTCCGCGGCGGAGCCCTCCGCCCGCGCCGCGACGAGCGGCGCGAAGGCGAGAAGGGGGAGCAGGAGCGCGGGGCGGTTCACCGTCGGGACTCCGCTAGCGCTTCGGGCCGAACTTGTCCCAGAGGCCGAGGAGGAAGATTCCGAGGATGATCGCCGGGACGATCCAGGCGCAGTAGAAGCGCATCCACGGGCGGATCTTCGGGCCGCGTCCCGTGTTCGCCTCCGCGACGAAGTTCTCCCAGCCCCAGCCGAAGCGGTGGCAGCAGAAGAGCGCGAAGAGCAGCGAGCCGGCCGGCAGGAGGAGGTACGAGACGACGAAGTCCTCGAGGTCCAGCACGTTCGAGCCGCCGCCCAGCGGGTGGAAGCCCGAGAGGACGTTGAACCCGAGCGCGCACGGCAGCGAGAGGACGAACACGAGGCCGCAGCAGACCGCGCAGGCCTTCTGCCGCGTCCAGCCGTGGCGGTCCATCGTCATCGCGAGGATGTTCTCGCAGACGGCGAGCACGGTCGAGAAGGCCGCGAACGTCATGAAGACGAAGAAGAGCGTGCCCCAGATCCGGCCGCCCGGCATCGGGTTGAAGACCTTCGGGAGCGTCTTGAAGATGAGGCCGGGGCCGGAGAAGACCGCCTCCGCCTGCCCGGACGCCCGGAGCTCGGCCAGGGTCGTGCCGCCCGAGAGGAACGCGGAGCAGGCCGGGAAGATGATGAGGCCGGCGACGATCGCGACGAACGTGTCCAGGCACGCGACGGTCGCCGACTCGCCGAGCAGCGTGCGGTCGCGCCCGACGTAGGAGCCGAAGATCGCCATCGAGCCGATGCCGAGCGAGAGCGTGAAGAACGCCTGGTTCATCGCCTCCGCGCAGACGCGCGCGGGGCCGCCCTTCGCGTGGAGGAACCGGTCGACGTCCGGCTTGAGGTAGAAGGCGAGGCCCTTGGCGCCGCCCTCGAGGAAGCAGTTGTGGACGGCCATCACGGCCATCATGAAGAGCAGCAGGAGCATCATCCCCTTCGTGACGCGCTCCACGCCGCCCTGCAGGCCCATCGAGAGGATGAAGAAGGCGAGCACGACGACGAGCGCCGTCGCCGTGCAGAGCGTCACCGGGTCGGCGAGCATCCCGTCGAACGCCGCGTCGACGCCCGCGGGGTCGAGATTCGAGATCGTGCCCGTGGCGAACTTGGCGAAGTAGAGCACCATCCACCCGCAGACGATGGTGTAGAACATCATCAGCAGGTAGTTGCCGGCGAGGCAGGCCGGGCCGTGCCACGACCAGGCCCTCTTCTCCGGCGCGAGCGCGCCGTACATGTGCAGCGGGCTCTTGCGCGACGCGCGCCCCATCGCGAACTCCATCGTAAGCACCGGCAGGCCGAGCAGCGCGAGGAAGACGAGGTAGAGCAGCACGAAGAAGGCGCCGCCGTTCTTGCCGACGACCCAGGGGAAGCGCCAGACGTTGCCGAGGCCGATCGCGCAGCCGGCCGAGAGGAGGAGGAAGCCGAGGCGGCTCCCGAGCGATTCGCGGGGTTGGTTGTCCATGGTGTTTGTGGAGCGTTTGGGAAACGGAAACGGGCCGGGGTCGCGCGCTACGGCGCGGCGCAGAGGAGGCCCTTGAGGTAGAGGCCCTCGGGGCAGGCGAGGGAGACCGGATGATCGGGCGACTGGTCGAAGCGGCCGACGATCCGCGCGTCGCGCCCGGCCTCGCACGCGGCCTCGGCGACGACGGTCGCGAAGAGCGCCGGGTCGATGGCGCCGGAGCAGGAGAACGTCGCGAGCAGCCCGCCGGGGCGCAGCAGCTTGAAGGCGAGGCGGTTCGCATCCTTGTAGGCGCGGCACGCCTTCTCGACGTGGTTCCTCGAGTCGGCGAACTTCGGCGGGTCGAGGACGATCAGGTCGAAGGAGCGGCGCGAGTCGCGGAAGGCGCGCAGCTGCGCACCAACGTCGGCGCACAGGAGCTCCGCGCGGTCGGGCGCGTGGCCGTTGAGCGCCAGGTTCGCGCGGAAGGCGTCGAGCGCCTCCGCGGAGGCGTCGACCGCCGTCACCGACGCCGCGCCGCCCGCGAGGCACGCGAGCGAGAAGCCGCCGTCGTAGCAGAAGGCGTCGAGCACGTCGCGCCCCGCGGCGAGCGCGCCGACGCGGGCGCGGTTCTCCGCCTGGTCGAGGTAGGCGCCGGTCTTCTGGCCGCGCGCGAGGTCGACGGTCGAGCGGATCCCGCACGAGACGATCTCGACGCGGGAGAAGTCCGGGAGCGCGGCGCCGGGGCGCGCGGCGAGGAGGCCCGTGCGCGGCTCGAGGCCCTCGCGGGCGCGGGCGGGGGCGTCGGAGCGCTCGTAGACGACGGAGACGGAGGGGAAGAGGTCGAGCAGCTGCGCGGCGAGCGCGGAGCGGAGGCGCTCGAAGCCGGCGGAGAGGATCTGGACGCAGAGCACGTCCGCGTAGCGGTCGACGACGAGCCCCGGGAGGCCGTCGCCCTCGCCGTGCACGACGCGCAGCGCGTTGCGCGACTCCGCGCTCCAGAGCGGGGCCCGCAGCGCCCACGCGGCGGCGAGGCGGCCGCCGAGCCAGAAGGCGTCCGGCGACTCGGCTTCGTCGAAGACGACGGCGCGAACGCGGATCTGCGAGCCGGGGGACCAGAAGCCGCGCGCGAGGAAGTCGCCGCGCGCGGAGCGGACCTCGACCGCGGCGCCGGGGGCGGGGTCGCCGTCGACGCCGTCGACGGCGCCCGAGAACACCCAGGGGTGGCGGCGCAGGAGGGACTTCTCGCGCCCGGGCTTCAGGCGGACGACGGGGAGGGCTTCGGGCATGGCGGGGCGAAAGGGTTGGAGCCAGCGACAGGAGTCGAACCTGCAACCTGCTGATTACAAATCAGCCGCACTGCCATTGTGCTACACTGGCGCGTTTCGGAACGGGCGGCATTCTAGCGGAAACGCGCCGCCGGTTCAAGCGCCCTTCGCGGTTGCGCGGGGGACGGGAGGCGTGGTAGACTCGGCGGCGGCTTCCGCGCCCGTAGCTCAGTCGGTCAGAGCAGGGGACTCATAATCCCTTTGTCGCTGGTTCAAGTCCAGCCGGGCGCACCATTCCCCCCGGGGGGACGGAGCGGAGTTAGGTCGGTCTAATAAGTTTTGCCTTGCCTTATCCTCCGTCGCGGTGATAGTCTCGCCGCATCCGGGCGCGACTCGATCCGGGCAATCCGCCCAGGCCGCGCCGGACCATGCTCAAACGAGGATTCACACCATGCCCAGAAAGATCGATACGGAAGTTTGCGTCGGCTGCGGCGCGTGCAAGGACACCTGCCCCGTGGAGGCCATCTCCCAGGACGGCGACAAGTGCAAGGTCGACCCCGCCACCTGCGTCGATTGCGGCGCGTGCGAGGGGGCCTGCCCCACCGGCGCCATCAAGGGCGAATAGTCCGGCTTCCGGAACCGAGAGAGGCCCCGCCGCTTGCCGCGCGCGGGGCTTTTCCGTATACTGCGGGCCATGCCGTTTCCGCTCTATCTCGCCCTCGCCTACCTGCGGCCGCGCCGCAGCTTCGCGTCCGCCATCCCGGTGATCACGGTGCTCGGCGTGACGCTCGGCGTCGCGATCCTCATGATCGTGCTGGCGGTGATGACCGGGTTCGGCGACGTCTGGCGCGAGAAGATCCTCTCGTTCAAGCCGCACATCGTCGTGGCCGCGCGCACGCCGGACGGCGTCGTCGCCGACCCCGAGGCGGTCTGCCGCGCCGCGGAGGCCGTCCCGGGCGTCGCGAGCGCCTGCCCCGCGATCGTGTTTCCGGCGATGATCCGCTCGGACGAGGGCGGCGACCCGATCGCGGTCACCGTCGTCGGCATCGACCCGGACCGCCCGTCGATCCTCCGCAACGCGGCCTCGAACCTCGTCGCCGGCGTCTTCGACCCGTCCGGGGACCGCGCCCTCGTCGGCCGCACGCTCGCGCGCCGGCTCTGGACCGGGCCCGGCGGCCGCTTCCTCTGCTACTCGCCGCTCAACCTCCGCTCGGCCGACGAGCTCTACTTCCCGGAGGAGCTCCGGATCTCCGGCGTCTACGACATGAAGATGGCGCAGTTCGACGACGGGATGGTCGTCTGCTCGCTCGGCATGGCGCGCGACCTGATGGGCATGGACGGCGGCGCGCGGCTCGTCCAGGTGCAGGTCGCGGCCCCGGAGTTCGCGCACGTGCAGGCGCAGGCGCTCGCGGAGGCGCTCGGGCCGCTCTACGCCGTCTCGACGTGGCAGGACGAGGACGCGATGCTCTTCAACGCGCTGCGCACCGAGAAGATGATGATGTTCATCCTGCTGGCGTTCATCGCGGTCGTGGCGGCGTTCTGCGTCACCAACACGCTCATCGTCATCACGATCCAGAAGACGCGCGAGATCGGCCTCATGAAGGCGCTGGGCTTCTCCGCCGGGCAGATCCGCTCGGCGTTCGTCCTGAGCGGGCTCCTGCAGTGCGTCGCCGGCGAGGCGCTCGGCTACGGCCTCGGCTGGCTCGTCCTGCACAACCTCCAGCGCCTCGTCGCCTGGCTCTCCTCGATGGGGATCGAGGTCTTCCCGGAGGCCGTCTACGGCCTTCCCGAGATCCCCTGGCGTATTGTGACGACCGACGTCGCCGCCGTCCTCTGCACCGTCTTCGCCTTCTGCTTCGCCGCCAGCTTCCTCCCCGCGTGGCTCGCCTCCCGCCTCGACCCCGTCAAGGCCATCAACCAGGAGTAGCCGCACGGTCGACTTCAACCCCTTCAACCTCTTCAACCCCTCGATGCCCGCCCTCCTCGCCGAAAACCTCGCCAAGACCTACCGCCTTCCGGGCGCGGCGCCGATCCGCGTGCTGGACGGCGTCTCGCTCTCGGTGGAGCCGGGCGAGCACGTCGCGATCCTCGGGAAGTCGGGCTCGGGCAAGAGCACGCTGCTGAACCTCCTCGGCGGCCTCGACCGCCCCGACCGCGGCTGCGGCGCGCGCATCGAGGTGGCGGGGTGCGACCTGCTGCGCGCCGGCGAGCGCGCCCGCGCCCGGCTCCGCGCCTCGAAGATCGGCTTCGTCTTCCAGTCGTTCCACCTCCTGCCGGAGCTCACGATCCTCGAGAACGTCCGTCTGCCGGCGCTGGCCCTTCCGGGCGGCCGGAAGCCCGAGAAGATCGAGCGCGCGCGCCGCCTGCTGGAGGCCGCGGGGCTCGGCGACCGCCTCGGGCACCGTCCGGCGGAGCTTTCCGGCGGCGAGCAGCAGCGCGCGGCCGTCGCCCGG
>CACWKU010000151.1 GCA_902761575.1 uncultured bacterium | reverse complement strand
TGTCCCACGTGCCCGCCATCGCTAGTCGTCGCCTCCGTCGACGATGGAGCGCACGGCGACGCGGTGCGCGAGAAGCGCGGTGCCGGCCGGGAGCCGCGCGCCCTGGCAGACGTCCGTGAGCGCGAGCGTCGCGATCGACTTGTTGCCGGCCGAGTCGATTCCGGGAGGGAAGAGGTCGACGGTGTAGAGGCCGTCCGGTTCGACATTGTTCGAGTCCACGGAGTCAATGATTGCGAGCATCACGTCGCCAGAAGATCCGCCAGTGTGTGAAATGCGGCGCTTACGCGCGCCGAATCCGGAGCCGCGGCCCATCTGGTCGCGGAGCCAGTCGCGCGTTTTTCTGGTGAGAAGGAAAGACATCGTCATGCGTCCTCTGGGGCGATTCCGGAAAGATCCGCTTCCTGGTAGGCGCGGACGACGCGGAGGATTCCGTCGGCGGTCTGCGAGAGCGGCGCGCCGGAAGTGTCAAGAAGTTGCGGAAGCGACGGTTCGGTCACGTTGCCATGATCGTCCAAGATGGTGAACTTGACCTTCTCGCCGTTCAGGATGTAGTTGAATCCGCATTCCAGGATCGCGAGATCCCAGCCGATGTTCGACTTGTCGCCGTTCGTTTCGTAGACAGTCGCCGGCGGGCCGCCCGCGATGTCGATGAGTTGCGAGGTTTGGACCCAACAGTCGCGGCCCTCGAACGTGAACGTCCATTCGTATGGGAACTCCTCCGCGTCCAGGTCCCGGCGGCATTCCGCACGGAAACGGCACGTGTGCGGCGCGAAGATGACGCCGAGGACGGTCAGCGGCGACTCGTTGATCCGGTTGTTGAGGTAGTAGAACTTCGGATTGAACTTGCGTTCCTTCTTTCCGAAGCGGACGCAGGGGTAGACTTCGTCCCGCGTCGGGACGGAATCGAACGGGTCTCCCGCGGAATTCTTGACGGCCCGCCCGGTCAGCGCGTCGGCCACGATGTCGCCGCTGCCGGACGCGGTTCCCCACTCGACGAGCGTGACGCGCGCTTCGTCGTCGTCAAATGATGCGCTGTCGCCGTGCGCGGTCTTGTAGGAAACGTTGCACTCCCACACGCGCGAGCCCGCTCCCGCGTGACGCCAGGAGTATCCGTCGACGATCAGGCCGCCGTGGATCGAGTGCGCCGAGCCTTTCTTCGGGAGCCCGGTGACGTTGGACGGCACGAGTTCGGAGCCGTCCGCGGCGACGACGATCCAGCGTTCGACGCACTCGGTGACGACGCCGTCCTCGTTCTGCCGGATGTCGGTCGTGTCCGCGTGGCGGGCGACGCCTTCCTGGAATGCTCCGATCGTTGCCATTTAGACGGCCTCCACGGCGCCGAGGGCGCGTTCGAGTCGGCTCCATCCGTCGCGCTGGACGGTCAGCAAGTCCGCGAGGCGCGCGAGGATGTTGGAAAGGTTCTTCGAGTCCTGCGACGCGGCCGGCGAGGCGGACGCCGAGGCCGGCGAGGAAGAACCGCGAAGGGCTGCGCGCGCGGACGAAACGGCGCGGCCCGCGGCGCCCATCGAATGCAGCACCTGCAACCGGAACGCCTCGTAGGTTCCGCCGAGGACGGCGCCGGCGCCCTTCCAGGCGTCGGAAAAGGCGCTGGCGGCCGCCGCGCCCGCTTCGCCGAGCGAGGCGAACGATCCGCCGAGCTTGCCGACCTTCTCTGCTTCTTCGTCGATCGCGTTTTCCGTTTCGACGAACCAATCGACGAGGCCGGACTTCTCGATAAGCCCCTGGAACGTTTCGTCGAAACCGTGGAAGTCGTATTCGCTCCACTTCCACTTTCCGAACGAGATCTCCGTGCCGGCGCGGATCATGTTACCGAACGCCTCTCCGACCTTCTTGCCGTCGAATGACGACTTGAGCCGGACTTCCCCGGCCTTGGCGACGACGTCGCCGAACTTCTCGCCGACCTTCGACCAGTCCGCGTCCTGGAACGTGACGGCGTTCCACGCCTGCTTGAACACCTCGCCGATGCCGCTTCCGATCGAAACGAACACGCGGGCGACGTCGCCGGCGAACGTCCGGACCGACTTGAACATCTCGACGAACAGGGTCGCCCAAGCCATTCCCCAGGCCTGCCACGTCTTCGCCACGCCCGTCGCAAGCGACACGAAGGTCGTTCCGACGTTTGCGCAGAAGTCGACCACGCGTGTCGCCGCGAAGGCCAGAGCGTCGCCGGCGGCGAGAAAAGCGGCCTTCACCGCGAGACCCGAAAGGTTCGCGTACATCTTCACCTTGGTCCAAACGTGCATGACGCCGTATTCCGCCGGCTGCTGAAACCGGCTCGAAATCCATTCGCAGATCTTCGACAGCGCTTCGTTCCACATTCCCTTGACGTCCTTGGCGACGCGCCCGAACCCCTTGTGGATTTCGGCCGCGGCCGTGATGGATTCGTCCGAGACGCCGCGAACGTTCTTCATCGCGGCATCGAGCGCGTCGGAAAACGCCTCCGGTCCTGAACGGACGAGAAACTCGAGCCGCGCCCCTTCCTTGCCGAAGATGCGCATGAGCTCGTTGACTCGCTCCTGCCGGTCGGCAATCCCGGAAATGGCCGCCATCTGCTGTTTGAAGCCATCCAGTCCGGAGGCGCCTGCGTTCTTGGCGAGGTTGTTGAAGAGCTTCGTCACGCTTTCCAGGTCGGCGTGCTTCACGCCGAGCTCGTCGAAGGCGCCCGCAAGACGCTGGATGTCCGAGGCCTTGACGCCGGCCTCGGAGGCACGGTCCGACAGTTCGTGCATTTGGGCCGAGAACCTGCTGATCGGCCCCGTTGCGAACGACACGATCGACGCGAGGGACTGGAAGCCGTAGCGGATCCCGAGGATCGCCGTCGTCACGGACGGCAGACTCTTCTTCAACTTCCCGAGCCACGAATCCATTTCCCGCCAGACGGGCACGTCGAGTTCGTTCCGGACGGCCTGGAACCGCTTGCCGGCGACCTTCTGCACGTCGCCGAGCTTCCAGCCGACCTTTCCCAGCTCGTTCGACACGTGCTGGTTGAACGCCTTGAGCCGGCTGCGCGCGGTTTCGACTGCGGCGGCCGTTGAGTCCGTTCCGGTGATGTTGACGTTGACTCCGGTGTCTGACATGGGGGTTGACTTTCTAGTCTGGAAATGGTAGTTTTGCGGGCATGGGAGCCATTCTGAAACTTCTTGCGCATCTGGTGCTCGCGTTCGTCGCGTTCTTCGTGTTGCTCTACGAAGCCAGCGAGGCATGCGCCGCACACAAGTCGGATTGGATCATCGTCTCTCTTCTTCTTGGCACCCTGGTCGTTCCTCTGTTGATCGTCCTGAGTCCGTTCTTGCCCAGCCGGGAGGAGCGCAACGCGCCTCCTGAAAAACTCCTGCGCCGGTTCTACGGCTGATCGGTTGTTCTCGTCCCCGGCGATCCGAAGAGCCGTTTGAGCGCCCGATCGGTCTCCGCCGCGATTTCCGCTTGAGGACGGTGGAAGCCCCACGATTCGAGAATCGTCTCGCGAGTTCGCCCGGTCCACGCGCAGAGCAGGTCGGCGAGCGCCGTCGGAAGCCACTCGCCGAGGAGATCGCCGCGCAGCGCGTCGAGCATCTGCGCGGGCGTCTCCTCGGGGTCGAGTCCTAGCCGCCGGGCTCGGACGAGCCGGGCGGCGGCGAAAAATCCGCTCCGCCCTTCTCGCCGACGGCGACGTGGACGAGACGCGAGGCGCTGTCCATCGAGAGCTCGTCCGGGTCGAGCGGCGCGCCGCCCTCGAGTGAGCAGCAGCGCCGGACGATCTCGAGGACGGCCTCGGCGGAAGAGGGTCCGCCCTTGTCCGCTTCGGCGAGCTTGGCGACGAGGGAGAGCGGGGCTGCGCGCACGACGACGCGCTCGCCCTGGATCTCGACGGTGGCGACGACGGGAAGTTCCACGGCGCTCCTCCTACGAGTTTCCGGACGGCGCGGGGCCGGGGACGCCCGCGGACGCGAGCGTGCCGCCGGCGACGGGCTGGATGGTGAGGACGACGGTCGACTTGCGCTCGCCGTCCACGGCGACTTCGCCGCCGGGGGCGACGGACTTCACCGACACGTCGCGAGAGACGGTGCGCGACACGGTCGTGGTGCCGTCCCAGTAGTCGGTCGTGAGCGAGAGCGTGACGACGCCCGCGGCGATGTCGGCGAACGCCTGGCCTTCGTCGAGGAAGGTGAGCTTCATTTCGCCGACGGTGACGAGCGGGCGCGGAACGTTGGTCGCGACGGGATCTTCGTAAGCGGCGATGGAGTCCACCTCGCGCGAGGCGGGGGGGAACGGCGTGGCCGAGACGAGCCCCGCGGCGATCGTGAGACCGGCGCCGGAGGTAATCTTGATGGTCTTGACGGACTTGCGTGTGGTTGGATCGGGCATGGCTTATGTTCCGTTGTTCGTGGTGGTGTGGGTCAGAAAGCGGTGATGTCGCCGTATTGCAGCAGCATCCGGGCGGACATGGTCGGATAGGCCGGATAGCCTTCGAACTCGATATCGCACTCGCGGAGGATCGAGCCGATTGCGGCCTCGTCGAAGATGCCGCGAATTCCGTCGACGAGCGCCTGGAGCGCGTCGCCGCGGCCGACGACGCGGACGCCCGCTTCGCCGAGCGGACGCGCGACGGCCGTGTTCTCAGACGCGCCCGCGTCGATGGCGACGGTGATTGAGACGGAATGCGAGACGGAACCCTTCGGGCGGGATTCCTCGGCGGGCTCGACGAGAGCATAGGGGAGCTCGACATCGGCCGCAGGTCCGATTCCGCCGAGATAGACGGCGAGGTCGCGAGAAAAGAGTCTTTGACAGAGCGCTTGGACGCCCGCGTCGCCGGCGAGCGCGACGGCGACGTTCTGCGAGAGGGCGTAGGTGGAGAGGATCTGCGGCATGGATCACCATCCCCTTTCGCGCATCCGCGCCATTCCTTCTCCGAAGGATGCCGCGCGGGCCGATGGCCGCGAGGCGGAGCGCCGACCGGCCGGATAGGTGGAACGGGAGGCGGACGGGCCGAAGAGCTTCGACCGGCCGCTCGCGAGGCTTTTCAAGTTGCCGACGAACCATTCGGCCACGTGGTCCGCCGCGTGGGCCCGGATCGGGCCGACGACGTCGCGGAGGGGCTGGTCGACGACGGGAGGAAGCTGCGAAACGTGCGGCGGATAGCCGAGACTGACGAGCTTGCCGTGATAGACCTTGCGGCCCTTGTCGGTGTCGCGGTACCACGCGACGAGCCGGCGGAGCTGCGCCGCGCGGTCGCCGCCGCCGAACTGCCAGCGCGCAAGGTGGTCGCGGAGCCGCGGCACGATGTCGACCGTGATGGAATCGGCCCGGTTCCCTTCGATCGGCCAGAGGGCGTTCTGCGTCAGCATCCCTCCCGGCTTGCGCCGTCCGCCGCCGAGGAGCCGGTACCACGCCTTCGCGTAGGGCCGGAACTTCCCGGTGATGGCGGATCCGTTGTTTCGGATGGCCGAGAGATACTGGCGGCGGATGTTGCCGCCCGTCCGCTTGAGCGCCGTGTAGGCCGCCCGGCGGATGTCGATGCCGAGATCGCGAAGGTCGCGGTCCGCCTGGCGCAGGTCGATCTGGACGTCCGCCGCGATCATTAGGCCACCTCCTCGGACGAGCAAAGCAACCGGACGATGCCTTCGACGACGGACGCCTCCGCGACCGTGAGACGTGGCCAGCGGTGCGCGTCGGACGCATCTGCGTCGATGGTGGCGCCGCGATCGATCCGGACGGCGGACGTCCAGAGCTCGCTCCGGAAGGAGACGGTCCACTTCCACGCCGCCGGCGCGAGGCCGACGGCGGCGAGCGTCGTGTCCGCCTCCGCGATGTAGCCGACGAGGTCCTGCTCGGCGACGCGCTCTCCCGCTCCCGCGTGGAGGCGGAAGCGGTGGCACTCGATCGTGCGGTGCGCGGCGGCGAAGCAGGAGGCGAAGTCCATTGCTAAGGCGGGATGATGGGGGGGGTGACAGGCTGTCGCCCCCCGGGAGAGGAAGGGCGGCCGCCGCCGCGGAGGGGAAGGAAGACTTGCCCTGTCGGGTAAGGGAGCCTCCGCGGCGGGGCCGTGCCGGGCGCTACCTGTTCAGTTCAGGCGTGCGCCCGGCGAGGGGACGCTAGCCGCCGGCCTGCGCGGCCGGGAGCTTGACGAGCTTGACAGCCTCGCCGTTCGCTTCGACGAACTCGGCCTGGATGTCGACGTCGACGAAGTTCTCCTTGATGGAGGTGTCGTAGCCGGTCGAGACCGAGTAGGGGTTGTCGGGCGACGGCGCGCCGTTCGGGAGGAACAGCGGCATGAAGCCGTAGGTCGGCATCTTCTTCAGGGTGTTGACGGCGTTCGCGCCCATCATTTCCGGACGGAGCGCGACGACCGCCGCGGCGTCGGAGTAGTCGTAGGCGGACGCGCCGGTGCCGCCGGCGACGGCCCAGAACTCGTCGTCGCCGATGAGGACGGAGTCCACGGAGAAGGCGTGGCCGACGGCCTTGGTGACGTTGGAGAGGTCCGTGATCTGCTTGAACCAGCCGTCGCCGAAGAGCGCCTTGAGCGTCGTGACGACCGCGTCGATCTTGACGAACTCCTCGATCCAGGTCTCGGTGCAGACGAGCGTCGGCGTGCCGTAGTACTTGACGGCGCGGGCGGCCTTGGCGAGGGCGTCGAAGGGCGTGGCCGCGACGATCGCGGACGCGGCGGCGTAGCGCGTGGCGGTGAAGACCTTCGCGGCGGCGCGCTTCTCGACGGCCTTGATGACGTCGAACGCGGCGGACTTGGAGGCGACGACGAGGGCGGCGTCGAGGCCGCCGGCATCCTTGACGTCGCGGTCGCGCAGCGTGTCGCGGCCCTCGATGGACGTCACCGTGTAGGAGACGTCCTTCGCCTCGATCGCGGTGGCGGTCATCGCCGTGCCGCGCTGGCGTCCGACGACGGCGTTGCCCGTGATGCGCTTGGCGACGGAGATCTGGCCGCCGTGTTCGCCGACCACGACGGCCGGGAACAGGATCGGGGAGAGAAACTGCACGGCGCCCGCGAGCGTCTTGCGCGAGAGCCCGACGGCGAGATCGGGGCGGGTTTCGTTGGGGAGGATGAAGGAAGCCATGGCTTTCTGTCTTTCTTGTGTGGGTGGTGGGTGGGGTGGTGTGGGGAAGTCGCGGGCGCGTCAGGCCGTCGGCTGCTTGGCGCCGTAGGCGGCGCGGAACTCCTTGGCGAGCGCCGGGAACGAGCGGAGCGCCTTCGAGACGTCGCCGTCGCAGGCCTTGATCGCGTCCGGCCAGGAGCCGGGGGCGGCGGTGTCGGTCATCACGTGGCCGGCGAGGGCCGCGTGCTGCGCCTTCGACTGCTGCAGGAGCTGCTTGGTCTCCTTGAGCTGCGCCTCGAGGTCGGAGATCCGTCCGTTGGCCTTGTCGAGCTCGGCGCGGAGCGCGGCGTCGGCGGGGGCCTGTTGCGCGGGCGCGGGAGCCGCTGGCGCTGGAGCGGCGGCGGGGGCCGCTGGATCCGCGGCCGCGGGGGCGGGAGCGGCGGGCGGGTCGGACT
>CACWKU010000150.1 GCA_902761575.1 uncultured bacterium | reverse complement strand
CCTGCACACGCGGCCGGTCTGCTCGCAGGCGATCAGGGTCGAGCCCGAGCCGCCGAACGTGTCCATCACGAGGTCGCCGCGCTTCGACGAGTTCTTCAGAAGGTAGACGAGCATCTCCACCGGCTTCATCGTCGGGTGCAGGTCGTTCTTCTTGGGCTTGTCGAACTCCATTACCGTGGTCTGGCTTCGGTCGGAATGCCACGGGTGAGCGGCTCCTTCCTTCCAGCCGTACAGGCACGGCTCGTGGATCCACTGGTAGTCCTGGCGCCCCAGGACGAGCGCGTTCTTCTTCCAGACGAGACACTGGCGGACGGTCAGCCCGACGTCGTGGCAGGCGCCGCGGAAGTTGTAGCCTTCCGAGTCGGCGTGGAAGATGTAGAACGGCGCGCCGGCGGCCATGTGGTTCTTCGCGCACTCGAACGCGCGCTTGAGGAAGTCGCGGAACTGCGCATCCTCCATCGAGTCGTTCTGGATCGACTGCCCGTCGCTGCCGTGGTAGTCGACATTGTACGGCGGGTCCGTGAGCCAGAGCACGGCGAGGTCTTCGCCCATCAGCTTCGCCACGTCCGCTTCCTTCGTGGAGTCGCCGCAGAGGAGCCGGTGGGGTCCGAGTCGGTACACTTCGCCCGGGCGGCTCTCGGCGACCTCGGGCGCGGCCGGCGCATCGTTCGGGTCGGTCTCGCCGGCGGTCACCGGATCGTCCCCGCGCATCAGCTCCTCGAGTTCGTCCGTGTCGAAGCCGAGCAGCCCCATGTCCGTACCGTCCTCCTGGATCGCGAGCAGCTCGTCGCGCAGGAGCTGCAGGTTCCATTCGGCCAGCTCGGCGCTCTTGTTGTCGGCGATCCGGTAGGCGCGGGCCTGCTCGGGCGTGAGGTGCGTCGCGACGATTACCGGCGCCGTGTCGAGACCGAGGCGCTGCGCCGCGAGGAGGCGCGTGTGGCCGGCGACGATGACGTGGTCCTTGTCGACGATGATGGGGTTGATGAACCCGTAGGTCTGGATCGACTTCACGAGGAAGTCGACGGCGCCCTCGTTGATACGGGCATTCCGCTCGTAGGGGTGGATGTCTTCGAGTTTGAAGTTTTGGATCTTCATGGGTGTTGTGGGGGTTGTGAAAAGTGGCGAAAAGTGGGCTGAATAGTCCCACCGTGACAGGGCGCAAATCGCGTAGCGCCAATTGCGCCATAGGCCCCTACTGACAGGGCCTTCGGCGATTTTCCCGGCTGCAAGCAAGTCTCCTTGGCAAGGGGGCACCTTCCCCGGGCGGGCTTTCGATCCCCTCCGGGGGAGAACCCAGGCCGCCCCCGGGGTGTGGGGTCGGCCGCCTCGCGGGAGGCGCAGGAGGGCGGCAGGATTGCGCCACGTCGCGCCGGGCTGGCTCGTGCGGGCAAGTGCCGCCTCCGGGGCGCCGGGCGCGACGTGGCGCGTTTCTGGGACGCTTGCCGCTCGGTCTTTTCGTTTGACATCGCCCCAGCGTTGTGAGAGCATCTGCCCCGACCTGCCACGGAGAACCGTCTTGGACGTAAGCTGCGGCGGCCTTCGGGCCGATGGATAGCTCTTCGGGGGGTCGACCGCATGGGCGATGCCCCCCGAGCTTCCAAGCCGGTACGGATTCGCCCTCGGTCTTTTCTTTCCGGCGGGACGGAACGGTCGGTTTGCTCGCGAGGCTTTCTCGACCTTCTCCGTCCCGCCCCTTCTCTATCTCCCGAACGGCGCCTCCTCCCCGCGCCTGCGGATCGGGAACGGCTTGATCAGCTCGCCGCGCATCGTGACCACGCGGGCGAGCAGGACGTCGTCCAGGCCGCACACGATGGAGGCGTTCGCGTCGAACACGTCGCGGTCCTCGGCCGGGACGCCGCGGCGGACGACGGCGACCGCGGCGCCGAGCGTGCGCGCCAGCGCGTGGAGCCGCCCGTAGAGCGACCGCCTGGCGAACCGCGACGCCGGGTGCTTTGCCTCGTCGATCACGACGAGGGCGGGCGGCGTCTCCTCGTAGCGCGCGCACGTCCGCATCACGAGGTCGACCAGCTCGTCGCCGGAGCGGTGGAGCGAGCCTGCGACGAGGACGCGTTCGCGTACATGTCGCAGGAGTTCGGTGTCGCCACGGACGAGGCCCTCGAGTTCGGCGGCCACCTCGGCCGGCGTGCGCTCGGTCGTGACGTAGAGGACGCGGCCGGGGCGGCAGCGGAACTTGAGCCAGCGGCCGCCGGTGGCGACGGCGGCCGCGAGGGCGACGGCCAGCTCGTGGCGGAGTTCGGGGCATCCGCCGGAGATGTCCATCGAGCGGCCGTCCTCAAGGATGTACTCGACGCGGATGTTGTTTTCTTTTCTGGTGGGTGTTCTTTTCATTGTCTGTTTTCCTCGGTTTGACCCTCGGGGTCGTTGGTGGTAGTTTCTTTGCTCGCCGCCTTCCGTGGTCTCGTCCGGGTAGCCCTGCGCCCGCTAGCGCGGAGAGCCCGGGTGGATCGCCCGAGGGCGGCATTCCATCTCGATTCCCTCGCGTGCGCGCGATGACGTGCAAAATCGGGGTGTTTTCCGCATGTGCAAGGGGGTAGACGGGAAATGGGAATTGAGTTGTGTTTTATTGTGACTTTATTGGGGTTTTCGCCTAAAACTCGATTCCCACTCAATTCCCACTCGATTCCCGAATCGGGGAACCGAGTCGAACTCGATTCCCAAGATCGCCGGGAATTGGGAATCGAGTTGGGAACCGAGCCGGGAATCAAGTTTTCTCCTTGAGGC
The DNA here is from genome assembly GCA_902761575.1 of uncultured bacterium. Classification (GTDB taxonomy): domain Bacteria; phylum Verrucomicrobiota; class Kiritimatiellia; order RFP12; family UBA3636; genus UBA3636. Next base: position 12,022 of record CACWKU010000150.1, on the reverse strand, counting down.
GGTAGAAGACGGTCGCCCGCTGGCCTGTCTTTTCGGAGCCGCGGACGATGCGCTCGCTTTCCAGCAGGGTGTCCACGACCTTGCGGAACGTGTCCTTGTCGAGGTGGCTCTTCTTGAGGAGCCGGCTGTGGGCCATGACGCCGTCGTTCTCGCGGAGGATGCGGAGGACCTTCTGCAGCTCCTTGTCGAACTCGGAGTCGTAGACGTAGCAGTCGGCCATGTAGAGGAGGCGCTTCGTCGTGAACTCCGCCATGTCCCAGCCCCAGCGATAGGCTTCGGGCGTGAGTTGCGGGGAGGTCACGCTCCGGCTCAGGGCGTAGAGCATGGCGAGCTTCTCCGCCTTCTCGAATGCGCGACCCCAGATGGCCATCTCGGCGTCCTGGCGCCGATCATAGGCGTCGTCGTAGTGCTTGTTCGCCTCCGCCTCGAGGCGCGCGGCCAGCGCCCGCGCTTCGGGCGTCTCTGGAATTTCGGAGACCTCCGGCTCGCCCGTGAGAAGATTCTCCCGGCCGATGTCGCGCAGCGCGGCGATGGCGTTCAGGACGGAATCCGGGAACGCCTCGCCGACGACAAGATGGTCGTTCATGCGCCGCCGCTCGCCCTCGAAGACGAGGCATCGCCCGACGAGTCCGTTCACCAGCTCGTCCTTGTTGAGCGACTGGTAGAACTTCTCCGGCGTCGCCGTGCCGTACAGCACGAGGTGGGGATTGCGAATCGACGTCGGGAGCGGCGTGCCGGCGTTCCGTCCCGTCTGGATCGCCTTGCGGCGGCGGGCGTAGACTCCGTTTGCCGATGTAAACGCCTTGAGGAGGACCGCGTTCATCGTGTTGAAGCGCGACTCCGTTCCCTTGAGGGAGTTGAAGAGGAAGGCGATCTCGTCCGTCTGGAACAGCATGCACGGCGTGAGCGTGAGCGCGTCCTCGAGGCCCTCGCCCGAGGCGAAGGCGTCGCCCATGTGGTCGCCGTATCCGGTCTGGACGGCGAGGGACATGTTCACGCGGCGCGGGGCGTCCTTGCCGGCGCTCGACGGCGCGAGCGCCAGGAGGTAGAGGTTCGTGCGGTTGTCCGAGGCGTTGCGGAACTTGCGCCCCGTGAGCATCGAGAGCATCGCCAGGGCGCCGGCGAGGGCGAGGGGGCGGTTCGGGTACTTGGCCGTGCGGAGCGTGTAGTCCTTGAGGTCGTTCACGAAGCCCGGAACGTCGAGGAGGCGCTCCGGGAGCTGGCCGGGGTTTTCGGGCTCCCGCTCGACGGGTTCGGCGGCCTTGGGCGCCTTCACCTGCGCCATGATGCCGGAGAGGTCCACACCGGTGCACGGGTCGGCCGCCTTGCCGTATCCTTGCGCGAGAAGGTCTTTCGCGGCGGCCGTGGTGTCGCCGCCGTGTTCGAGGAGCGCGTAGACCGTGAACGGCGAGCCGTTGAATCCCGGAGGGAACGGATCGGCGTTGGACGAGAACACGTGGAAGTTGACGCCGTTGTAGGTCGCGGAGAGTCCGTTGCCCGATTTGCCCGGGCGCTGCCACGATTCGTTCTCGCCCTTCTTCCCGAGATAGCGCCAGCCGTGTCTTTCCAGCAGACCGCGGAAGGCGGCCGCGTCCCCATTGTAGGCGTCGCCGGGGCCGGAGACTTCGGAGAGGGCTCTCGCGGCGTCCAGTAGCACGCGGCGCTCCTCCGCGGAGATCGTCGGAACCGATCCGAACGCGCCCTGCACGAGGTGGTATCCCGGCGACGGAGCGCAGAGGAAGAGTCCGCCCTCGCCTCGGGTCTCGATGAGAGTCGCGCGCTTCTTGCCGCGCTCGCCCTCGGCGAGTTTGAGATTGCCGTCGACCGGCTCCTGGCAGCGATAGACCACGTGGCATCCGCCGCTCGGCGTTTGCTCGACCACAAGCCGGCCGAAGAGTTCGGGCGAGATGGCCTCCGTCCACGGCTCGAAGCACTCGCCCCCGGCGTCGAAATCCAGGCACTCCAGATTGCCCGACGCCGCGCCCGTCACAAGGCAGACGGCCTCGTGGTTGTTGGCGAACCACGCCTCGACTTCCTTTTCGGTCGGCAGTCGCTCCTGGTATGTCCGCCATGAAGCGAGCGCAGGGTGTTTGTCCAAGGCGACGGCCGGCAGGACCGACAGCCCGGATGCAAGGTAGTTCTTCGCAAGTTGGATCGGAATGCCCCGCGGGGCGTCAGAACGGGAGTTCGTCATCGGGGCAGTCGGGGTTGGAGGTGGGAGGGAAATGGTAGCCGACGATCTTCGGGTATCGTTCGCCGGGAATGTGGCGGATGGTGATGGTGTCGGGCTCGAGGAGCCCGCCTTCGTTCGCGAGCCGGACGGCTTCGACCACGGTGTCGGGCGGTTCGCCGCCGCCGCTGCGGCGCGCCCACCATTGACAGAACTTCGTCCGCGCCCAGCCGGTGTGCTGGACGCACAGCCATTCGGAGTATTGGTGCAGGAGGTCTTCCGAGTATGTGACGCGCATCGTGGGCAGCGCGCCCGGCTGCGCGTCGCGCTTCATGTGGTAGGTGTAGGACACGTTCCCCACCCGGATCTCCTCGTCTTCGTAGTCGCAGGAGAGGATGCCGAGGCGGGAGGCGTGGTCGTCGATCGAGCTTCGCTCCGGGCGCGGCCACTCGTAGCCGCACTTGGGGCAGCGCATGACGGCCGGATGGACCATCTCGCGGCAGTTGGGGCACTCCTTGGCGAGCGGTTCTTCGCGCTTCGGGCCGTGGCCGGGCTCGCGGACATGGACGGCGTCCACCGGGCCGTGGCGCTCGATGTTTCCGGCGTAGTCCAAGACGAGGCAGTCGGACTTCCCCGTTTCGGGAGAGAGCCGGAAGCCCCTTCCCACCATTTGCACGTAGAGTCCGGCCGACTGGGTCGGACGCAGCAGCACCACGCAGTCGATGTTGGGGACGTCGAGGCCCGTGGTGCACACCGAGACGTTGCAGAGCCAGCGGACCGGCTTCTCCGGAATCCCGAAGAGGTCCGGCGCGAGATCCGTGCCGCGGAAGCGCCGAAGGATGGTCGCACGTTCCTGCGGGGGCGTGTCTCCAGTGAGGACCGCCGTTTCGTCTCCCGTGAGGTCATGCAGTTTCTTTGCCACGTGCTGCGCGTGCTTCACCGAAGAGCAGAAGACGATGACCGTCTTGCGCCCGTCGGCCAGCTGCACGGCATCGCGGCAGGCCGAGTCGATGGCGTCCGCATTGTCCACGGCGGCGTCGATGTCTTCCTGGACGAACTCGCCGGCGCGCGTGTGCAGATCGTCGAGCCGGATGGTCGAATGGCCCGCCTTGCTCGTGAGCGGGGACAGGTAGCCCTGCGCGATGAGCGGCTTGATCTCGGCCTTGTAGCAGATGCGGTTGAGGAGATTCTCCGGCTTGCAGATCGCTCCGCCATCCAAACGGAACGGGGTCGCCGTGTAGCCGATGAGACGCACGAGCGGGTTGAGGCGCTTCATGTCGGAGAAGAAGCGCCGGTACCGCCCCTCGTCGCCCTCGCCCGTTTTGATGAGGTGCGCTTCGTCCACGATCAGCAGGTCGCGCCGGCCGAAGAGTTCGGGCTTGTCGTAGACGCTCTGGATGCCGCCGACGATGATCGGCTGCTCCGTGTCGCGGCGGCCGAGGCCGGCGCAGTAGACGCCGACCGGGATGCCGGGGCAGAGCTTCGCGATCTTGTCGGCGTTCTGTTCCAGCAGCTCGCGCACATGGGCGAGGATCATCACGCGGCCGTTCCAGAGGTTCACGGCGTCCGTCGAGACCTGCGCGATGCAGCACGACTTGCCGCCGGCCGTGGGGATTTCCACGCAGGGATTGTCGTCCGTCTCGCGCAGCGCCTTGTAGACGGCGTCCACGCTCTCCTTCTGGTAGGGTCGCAGCGTGATCATGGCTACGCCTCCGGCCCCGCGCCGGCTTCCACGAGCCCCTGCCGCAGCCGGTTCTTCGCCTCCTGCACGGCCGCGACGTTCATCCGCATCGCGGCGGCGACCGCCTCGTCGGAAAATCCCTTGCCGAGGAAGTACGCGACCTTGCGCAGCTCCGGATCGTCGAGCGTCCGCAGGTAGTTCCGCACCTTGCGGATGCGCGCCCACCGCGCCTCTCGCTTCGCCCGGCGGGCGGCGTCCTGCGCCGCCAGCTCGGCGTCGATGGTTGTCTCAGGCGGGGCCGATTTCGAAGTGGGCGAGGCCGTCGGGAGGGACGGGCTCGCGCTTGTAGGCGTGCAGTTCGGTGATCTGGGAGTCGTCATGGTAGACACGGGCGAAGGTGAGCGCGTCCTGGACGCACTTGAGGAGGTTGTCGAGATCCCGCCGCCGGAAGTCGGGCGGGTAGAATTCCGCGAGGAGGCGTACGGGGCCGTCGAGCGGTTTCGGCAGGAGCCCCCGGAGCCTCGCCACCACCGCTTCGCGGTAGAGGCGGCCCGCCTTCGATACCGCGCCCACGGCGCGGCGCCCGGGGCGGCGGGCGCGGGCTTGGCGTCGGCCGGCGCCGGCGCGCGCTTCACGGCCGCGTAGCCCTTGATGTCGTTCGAGGACGAGCCGTCGTCGAGCGTGCGGACCTTGACCGTCACCAGGAGCGGCAGGTTGTGCAGCTCCTCGCTGTCGCGCGGCGCGAGGACGTTCACGGCGTGGCAGATCGCCGAGAGTTCGGCGCGGGCGATCTCGACCGCGGTCTTCGACGGGTTGTCGAGGTTGAGCCGCGCCCAGAGCTTGCGTCCCGCAAACTCGCCCGAGACGACCTCGAACGTGAGCTTCAGGAACGAGCCGTTGCCTGACTTGGTGGGGAACATTCCGCTCTCCACGATGCAGCACTCGTAGGTGCCGGCGGGAAGCGCGTCGAGCGGGGCGGACGGAGCGACGCTGTTCGCGTCGAAGTTCAGGATTGCCATGTTGGGTTTCCTTGTTGTTGGTGTTGTTGTTGGATCAGGCGGGACAGAGGGTGAGCGCGCCGGGCTTCGGACGGAGGCGCAGCGCGCGGGAGAGGAGACCGGGCTTCCTGGGCCTGGGGTCCGTCACGCAGGCGCCCGCCGTCGGGCAGGTCTTGTGCGTGAAGGTCGCCGTGCCGTTTTCCTCGCAGAAGATCACGGCCGCCCATTCGCCGGCGCGGATCGTTCCCCCGCACCGGTCGCACGGCGCGGGGTACTTGAGCCGGATGAAGTGGGGCTTGCTATCCACGGCCCTCCCCCTTTCCGAACGCCTCGACGAGGGCGCTCCACGAGAGGTCGATCTCGGCGGGGAGCTTGTAGCGCGACTTGGCGACGCAGGCCGGGCCGCCGACGCAGCGCAGGACGCGCTGGCCGCCGTCCGCGCCGATGGGCGTCGCCTTGCCCGTCGCGGCGTCGACGCGCATCCGGCGCGTCGCGAAGCCGACGATGTCGGCCCACTCGCAGACGAGGGACGCCGCGAGCTTGTGCAGGCGCGGTCCATATCGGTCGTAGGAGGCGCCCTCCGGGTTGTCCACGTGCGTGATGGACGCGTGGGCGATCAGCAGGACGAGCATGCGGCGCTTGGTCCGGATCTCGTCGAGGACGGAGAGGAACTTGCGCCAGAGCCCGAGCGCGTGGACGTAGCCGCGGCCGTAGCCGCCGTCCGCCTTCTCGATGCTGCTCGCGCCGAACTGCGCGCAGACGTGGTCCCAGATCAGGCGCTCGAGCCAGTCGAGGGAGTCCACGACCACCGTCTCAAACTCGTGCGGCTCGTCGCGGACGGCCGCGAGCTGCGCCATGACCTCGTCGAAGGTCCGGGCCAGCGGAAACTTCGGGCAGTCGATCTGCACGAGGCCGTCCTCGGTCTGGACGAACACGGGCTTGGGCATCCCGGCGCCGAACGTCGACTTGCCGACGCAGCCCTCTCCGTAGAGGACCGCCCGGAACGGCAGGTCGCTCTTGCCGGTCGTGATGGATTGGAGGAGAGACATGTTGTTGTATCCTTTCTGTTGGGGTTGTGGGGTTAGAGATCGCAGAGCAGGCGCACGTCCTCGTAGCCCGTGGGCCACGAGTCGGTGCGCCGGCATTCCAGGAGCCGCGCGATGGCGGCCTCGTTCTGATGCTCGGCTTCGTCGAGGACGGCGTCCGCGATGCGCCAGACGCCGCAGCGGAGCGGCTCGTTCTTCTCGACGGCGATCAGGTGGACGGGGACCGTCTCGCCCGACGCCTCGCGCAGGATCGCCCGATAGAACGCCATCTGGTGGACATATCCGTAGGCGCGCGCCGCGGCCTCGAAATAATCGAGGTTGTCGCAGGTCTTGAGATCGACGAGACCCTCCGGGCACATCCAGTCGCATCGGATCTGGCAGGGCATTCCGCAGTAGACGCGGCGCACCGTCCCTTCGGCGAATCCCTCCGCGAGCAGCTCCGACGCGACGCGATGGAGCCACACCGACTTCTGCAGCTTCAAGAGGAAGCCGAATTCCGTTTCCGAGATGACCGTGCGCGTCTGCGCGGCCGCCCATTCGGCATGCGCCTTCGTGGTTCTGCCGTAGGCTTCGCCGGTCTTCGGATTCACGGGGCCGTTGCTCACGAGGAACTCCTCGTCGAACGCGGCGCGCCCCTCGAGGACGAGGCAATGCGCGGCGCGGCCGAGCAGGAGCGCCGGCGATTCCGTTGGCGGGATTTCTCCCGCGAGCTTTTTCCGGTAGAGCGACGGACTGCGGCGGAAATCGCCGAGCAGATGCGACGAGAGGAACTTGCCGGCGCGCGCGTCGGCGTGATACTCCTCCGCCGGAACGTGGATGAAGAAGGAGGGAATGGTCATGGTGTTTTCCTTTTGGCTTGCGGCCCTTGGCGGGCACACCGTGTTTATTCCGCGAAATTCCAGAAATCTTCTGCCGGCCTTGAACTATTGTCCGAGGTAGCGCTTGACGGCCGGAGCGATGCGCTCGTAGAAGGCCGAAATCGGAAGCCCGGCCTTCTTCAGCGCGTCGGTGAGCGTTTCGCCGGCCATGTAGAGGCGGCAGAATTCCCGGTCGCGCGGCGCGAGAGACGCCACGGCGTCACGAAGGTCGATGGCGGCGCGCATGCGGTCGGGATCGGCCGACGGGTCCGCGACCGTTTCGACGAGCGACGTCGTCTCGCGCTCTTCGTCGTTTCCGCGCGACACGGTTTCGTCGAGGCTGGCTTCCGCCCGCAGCGAGCGCGGCTCGTTGAGACGATGCTCGATGGTTTTCCTCGCCTTCCGGACGACGCCCTGCGCGAAGGTGTAGAACGAGCTCTTCTCCGGCCGGTAGTTCTTCTTCGCCGTCGTGAGCCGCTTGGCGATCTCCTGGCGGATGTCCGCTTCATCGGCGAAGGGCAGACCGTACTTCACGACGATGTCGTGCGCGACGGCGGCGATGTGGTCTGTTACGTTCTTGGGGTACTGGGTGGGATGGGTGTTGTTGGGTATGTTTGTCATGGGGTGGGTCCTCGCTCGGACCGGCCCGCGACTGCCGCGGACCGTACACCCCGCTCCCGGATTCCGTACGGTCGAAGACCGAAAACGGAGTCCATTTCACAACACTCATATTTTCAATATGTTGTGAATTGCATTTTCCCGTTTCCAATTTTGGAATCGCAAGCGAATTTGGAAGAAAAAACGCTATTGACACAAGCCTCGAAAGGGCGTATCTTCGCTCGGTGAAGGATTCCTCTCCGAATGATCGCCGCGACCCTCCATCCCCATGCCGGAAACGCCGTCCGCCCGCACGAGTGCGGATGGCGGGGAGCCTCGCCGTGCACTGACGTCAAATCTCGTGTGTCGACCATTCACGAAGCGGGCCTCGATGCCCGCGGATTCGGAAGTCCGGCCGGAAACGGATACGGACTTCCGCACTCGTTAGCTGGCCTGGAGACTGTCCCGACGAGCGCCGTGCCTACGCAGCCGGCCGCCGTCCTCCGGGCGACGCGCAAACTGACATCTGCCGCGACGGATTGCTCCGCGAAGCTTGGCATGGGCTTTCGCGTCCCGTCCGGTTGCTTCCAAGACGAATATCACCGGTTCTAAGCAAGTCCAGGAATAGGTTGCCGCGGTGTCTTCGGGGTTGGAGCCGCAGCCTGTAACGGAACTCAACCCCGGACCGCACACACGCGGTCGTTCCGGAGGAGTCCTTCAAAATCAAAACGCGGTGAAACGGTCGCGGCGCTCCCGCCGTGTCTCCGTTCCGCAAACTCCCAATCCGGAACAAACCCATGAAACAGCACTCCAAACCGCTCATCGGGGTCCTCGAGACCCTGTCCCGCCCCGTCGGAATCAACCTCCTCTCCGCCATCGCCGAACGCAACAAGATCGGCATCCCGGTCGACTGGTCGCAGATTTCCGCGTGGCCGGCGCCCGAGTTCGCGGCCGCCTACAAGGCGCTCCCGCCCGAACTGCAGGGCGTCTTCAACTCCGTGTTCGTCGTCATCGAGTCCGTCGGTCGCCTAGCCAACTGCGAGCAGTACGCCGACATGCTCCTCGCCGCGTTCGGCAAGACGCCGCCCCCTGGTCTCACCTTCCGCGAGAAGGTTGCCTGGTCCTACTCGGAGATTTCCGCGCGGGACTGGGAAGGCGTCCGCACCTGCTGCATCGCCGCGCAGTCGTTCATCCGCCGCTGGACGCACCAGGACGTCCCGCGGGAGTCCGTTCCGCGCGCGGTCCTGTCCGAGGACAACGACAAGCGCCTCCTCAACGAGACGCGACTGCTCCTCTCCGCCGACGAGGACCGCGCCACGCACGGCCAGGTGGTCCACTACGCGCTGGCCAACGGCGTCCACATCCAGATCCTCTCCCTTAACGACCGCGTCGTCGCCCGCCGTCAGTGGGCTGGCGGAGACTCCGACGAAATGCCGCTCGCCCCCGCCCGCGACGTCTTCGACATCGCATTCCTCTGGCGGCCGGCGCTTTCCCGCATCTCCGTCTGGTGCGACAGCGAGGACAGCGACCGCCGTCGGAAGCTTGCGCGCATCTGGGCCGGCGTCCACCTCAACGAGAGCCACACCGAGAACCCGCCCGTGCGCGACTACGACATCGCGCGCTTCGGCAACCACGACACCGCCGGCATCATTCCCACGCCGAACGTCACGCATGCCACCATCACGGTCCTCCAGGGCCAGACGCCCACCGGCGGCTACTTCGCCCTGACCGAACCCGGCGTCGGCGTCCACGCCTCCGAGGCGTTCCCCGACGGCGCTCCGCCCGGCAACGTTTCCAATGTCGGGTTCTTGGTCGGCTTCGTCCACCCGGACGGCCGCCACGACGTCGCCCATCTCGATGTCGGCCCCCACAGGCTCTCCGGCTGCGACGGCGACGATGACAAGGCTCACGTCTGCCGCGAGTTTCTCAAGGCGCAGGGGGTGACGGCATGAGCGCGCCCCTGGATCGCTTCGCGCGCGTCCTCGGGCGCGCCTCCTCCTCGCCGACGTTCCGCAACTGGGACCTCGCCGGCCCGCGCGATCCGCTCGTGCGGGCCGGCGTCCTGCGCTTCGCCGGGCGCCTCTCCACCTGGCCTTGCGACTGCGGCGCCTGTGACTTCCCCGCGCTGGAACGGGACGGAGTCGGCTGGTCCTACTGGTGCGAGGGAGTCCGGGACCGCATCCGACTCTCCGATGCCGACGTGACGATGTGGAAGCTCGACGGCACTCGCTTCCTCGACCGGCTTGCGGACGCCTTCGGCTGCCGCGGCCGGCGCGACCTCGTGCCGGGACGGCTCGTTTCCCTCGGCGTCGCCGCGGACAAGCTCGGCGGCAAGCACCGCGAGATCGTCGTGGCCCGGCGACTCGGCAAGAGCGACCTTGACCTGCTCGCCAAGGTTCCTCCGGGCAAGTGCCTCCTCGTCGTGTGCGGGGCCGGCATGGTTTCGCCCGAAGGCGATCTCGGCCTGCGCACCTTCTCCCTCGCCGATCTCGTGTCCGCCGTCACGCCGCGCGGATTCGAAATCGACCTCGATGTCGTCGACGACAGGCTCGGTGCACGCTATGGATCGGTCGGCGGCAGGCGCCGCTCGGACGCGCTCCGCAACCACCACAAGGTGTTCGTCGCCGTCGCCAACCACTATCGGGAGATCAAGGACGCCCATTTCAGGATGGGCGTCGAAAAGCGCGACGAGTTGATGAAGCGGCTCACGCCGGCGATCGTCGCCCGCGAGGTCGGCGTCGTCCAGCAGACCGTCTACTCGCTCCTGCAGGTCTCGGCGCAGCTCGCCGAATGCCGCGACATCCCCCTCGCGACGCTCTGGCGCTGCTGCAAGGAGGCGGAACTGTTCGGTCTCTCCATCAACAAGGGAACGAGCGTCTTCACCACCGTCACGATGGCTCTCCGCTCCGCCGACGGTTACGCGCGCGCCGCGTCGTAACCGCCGCCCGGATTGTCCGCCGGCGCGTCTTGTGGTATCCTTCGCCGCCATGAGACGCGCCGTCGCCATCCTGCCGCCGCTGCTCGCCGCTGTCTGCGCCTTCGCGCGGCCGCAGCCGGGGATCGGCGTGTTCGTCAACGGCGAGGAAATCCCGTATCGCGACGGCGGCGTGTCGCCCCAGACCGGCGTCCACTACAGCAAGTCGCAGGACATGTTCTTCATCCAGCCGGCGGACGCGGACACGCCGGTAGTCCTCTCAGGCAGGAACGTGGAGGACAACATCTCGTTCATGGTGATCGCGCCGGCCACGATCCGGTTCGAGAACCTCGACCTCCGCACATCGGTGACGAATCGCTCCCCGTTCATCGTCGAGGACGGCGCCGTCGTCACGCTCGTGCTGTCCGGAGAGAACCGCCTTGAGGCCGGTCCGGGCGCGGCTGGTCTGCGGATGCTGGACTACTGCCGACTCACGATCACGAACGCCCCCGGCGAAGAGGCTGCGTCGCTCGTCGCCGTCGGCGGCTCGGGCGGCGCCGGAATCGGGACCGACACCGCCCCGGAGAAGCCGTATTCCCTGTCCCTCTGCGGCGGCATCGTCGACGCACGCGGCGGCGCCGGCGCGGCCGGCATCGGCAAGGGAACGGCCGGGCGGCTCGACGAACTCAACGTGAACGGCGGCACCGCATGGGCGCGCGGCGGCGGTTCGGCGCTGGACTTCTCGAGCGGTTTCGAGAACGAACTCGGACACCAATTCATCCGCGGCGGCAGCTTCGATGTGGCGCGCTACGGCTTTCAGCCGACCGGCGCCAACTACCAGGATGTCTATCCAGTCGTCGTTCGCGACGACGACTGGCAGACGGGCGACCCCGTTTCGGTCGCCGTCGAGTCCTCCGTCGCCGGCTTCACCTACGCGACGAACGGCATCTTCGTCGGACCCGACGGAGCCATCCATCTGTGGCTTCCGAAGGGCACGCACGCCCTGACCGTCGACGGCGTCGACGCAGAGGCCGTGCTCAACTACTCGACAACCTCGCTCGACCTCGACATCTCCACTCCCAAGATCTCCTTTGCCGACTGGTGCGCCCGGTTCGGCCTCGAGCCGCGCGAGGACGCCGTGACCGACGGCGAGCCGAACATCCTGCGCTACGTGTTCGGGCGGCGTTGCGGTCCGCTTCCGATGCCGACTCTCAACCCGGAGCCCAAGTATCCGACGGCCGTCATGCCTCCGCGCAAGCACACGTATCCGAAGAGCAAACTCGCGCTCGTCGGCGTCACGGACCTGACCTACCCGGCTTACAAGTGGGAAGATTTCGGCGAAGACCCCGACATGCCCGACCGCTGGGTGTGGAGCGGCCCCGGCTACCCCAAGTCGCTCTTCGTTCGCTACCGGATCGAATACTAGAGCAATTCCTCTCCCTCGCGCTTCCCTTCGAAATGGCGTGGGAACGGGCTGTGAAAGTGATCCGCTAGGGAAATCTGGGAAAGAAGCTGTAGGCTAACTCCTCCGCAAGAAGCGGGAGATGGTGGCGGGGTGAACGCGGCATACCTTGGCGATGGTCGAATGTGACGCGCCGGCGTCACGCATGGCGCGGACGAGAGATTCCTTTCCGGTGAGTTTCGTCTTTGTGTTGCGGACGCCCTTGGGGTGCCCTAGGACGACGCCTTCCGCTTTCTTGAGAACATCACGCTGAAAGTCACGGAAATTACTATAAGCTGTAACAGGCATATTTAAACG
>CACWKU010000149.1 GCA_902761575.1 uncultured bacterium | reverse complement strand
CCGTCCGCCGCTCATCGACTACAAGGTCACCGAGTTCGCGGCGTCGCTCCCGTGCAACCTCAAGCTCAAGGGGCGCGACCGCGGCCTCAAGTGGCTCCTGCGCCAGGTCGCCGCGCGCTACCTCCCGCGCGAGCTCATCGACCGCAAGAAGCAGGGCTTCGGCTTCCCGATCGCGCGCTGGCTGCGCGGCGACCTCAAGGATTTCCAGCTCAAGCTGTTCAAGCAGTCGCGCTTCGTCGAGCTCGGCCTCTTCAATCAGGAGGCCATCGACCGCCTCGTCGCCGAGCACGTCGGCGGCAAGGCCGACCACAACTTCCGCTTGTGGATGCTCATCAACCTCGAAATCTGGCACCGCCAGTGCATCGAGGGGAAGACCCCGGGCGAGATGAAGGACTTCATCGCCTCGCTGCGCTGAAGACCGCGGAGGTTCCGAAATGGACGCATCCCTCACGCTTCTCCCGGAGGCCGCCGTCGGCCCCGTTGCCGACGAACTCTTCGGTTCCTTCGTCGAGCACCTCGGTCGCGCCGTCTACACCGGAATCTACGAGCCCGGCCACCCGCAGGCGGACGAGCAGGGCTTCCGCCGCGACGTGCTCGACCTCGTGCGCGAGCTCCGCGTGCCGCTCGTCCGCTACCCCGGCGGCAACTTTCGAGCCGAACGAGGTCGGCATCGACGAGTTCTGCGACTGGGCGCGCAAGGCCGGCGCCGAGGTCATGGCCGGCGTCAACATGGGCACCGGCACGCCGCAGGACGCCGCGGACCTCGTCGAGTACTGCAACCACCCCGGCGGCACCGCGTGGAGCGACCTGCGCATCCGCAACGGCCACCGCGCGCCGCACGCGATCAAACGCTGGTGCGTCGGCAACGAGATGGACGGCGACTGGCAGATCGGCCACCTCGACGCCGTGGACTACGGGAAGAAGGCGCGCGAGGCGATGAAGCTCATGCGCTGGACCGACGAGACGATCCAGACCGTCGTCTGCGGCAGCGCCTCCCCGAACATGCCCACCTGGCCCGAGTGGGACCGCATCGTCCTGGAGCACACCTACGACCTGGCGGACTACCTCTCGATCCACCGCTACTACGAGAACCCGGGCGACGACGACGACTTCCTCGCCTCGCACCTCGACATGGACCGGTTCATCGAGACCTCCGCCGCGACGTGCGACTACGTGAAGGCGAAGGTCCGCTCGAAGAAGACGATGGGCCTCTCCTTCGACGAATGGAACGTCTGGTACCAGAGCCGCCAGGCGCCGCACCCGTGGGAGCGGGCGCCGCGCCTCCTGGAGGACCGCTACTCCCTGCTCGACGCGCTCGTCTTCGGCGGCATGGCGATCTCGCTCCTCAACCACGCCGACCGCGTCCGCGTCGCCTGCCTCGCGCAGCTCGTGAACGTCATCGCCCCGATCTTCACCGAGCCCGGCGGCCCCGCGTGGCGCCAGACGATCTTCTACCCGTTCCGCGACGTGTCGACCCTGAGCCCGGCGGCCCCGCGTGGCGCCAGACGATCTTCTACCCGTTCCGCGACGTGTCGACCCTCGGCCGCGGCGTCGCGCTGCGCCCGATCGTGCGCTCGTCGCTCAAGGCGACGAAGTCCTGCGGCGACGTCCCCGCTCTCGCCGCGGCGGCCGTGCGCGACGAGGAGTCGGGGCAGATCGCCGTCTTCGCGCTCAACGAGGACCGCGTGCGCCCGCTTCGCGCGACGGTCGACCTCGCGGCCTTCGGCGCGTCCGAAATGGTCGCGCGCACCGAGCTCTGCGCGCGCACCGAGCTCTGCGGCCCCGACCTCTCGGCCGCCAACTCCGCCGAAAGGCCCGACGCCGTCCGTCCCGCGCGCGTCCGCGTCGCCCGCGGCGACGCCGGCCGCTACGCCGTGACGCTCAAGCCCGCCTCCTGGAACGTCCTGCGCTTCCGGCTCCGCCGGTAGGGCCGTCATAAGCCGTCCGGCGCTCCGGCCCGCACGGATCGCTCGCTCCGCCCGATCGGTCTCGCCGCATTTTTCGCTTGACTTCTGAACGGAGATTCATATTATTGAACGTGAATTCAGAAACCGCCAGAGGGAGGTCTCCCGTGAAACGCGCGAAACCGATTTTCCGTTCCGTCCTGCCGGCCGCGGCCACGCTCGCCCTCGCGACGGGGTGCGGCCCGTCCGGCGACGCGCCCCGGGCGCCGAAGGACGTCCGCTACGTCGCCATGGCCGCGACGCGCGCCGACGTCGTCTCCACGATCGCCGCGTCCGGCACGCTCGAGCCGGAGGAGCTCGTCGACGTCGGCTCGCAGGTGAGCGGCCAGATCGTCGCGAAGGCGCAGTTCGCCATCGCCGAGGCCGCCGTCGCGTCCGCGAGGGCGAACGCGACGAAGGCGGAGGTCGACCTCGAGCGCGAGACCAAGGAGTGGGAGCGCGCGAAGGCGCTCGGCGTCGGCATCGCGCAGTCGCAGAGCGACTACGACGCCGCGGAGGCCGCGTACAAGGGGGCGGACGCGCAGCTCGGAATCGCGAGGGCGTCGGTCGCGAGCGCCGTGGCGCAGGTCGTCCAGGCGAAGGCCGCGGTCGAGAAGGCCGAGCGCAACCTCGGCTACTGCACGATCTCCTCGCCGGTCGACGGCGTCGTCGTCGACCGCCGCGTGAACCTCGGGCAGACCGTCGTCTCGTCCATGAGCGCCAGCTCCCTCTTCCTCGTCGCGAAGGACCTGCGGACGATGCGCATCTGGGCGTCGGTGAACGAGGCCGACGTCGGCGGCGTCCGCGCGGGGCAGGGCGTCTCGTTCACCGTCGACGCCTTCCCGGGCCGCACCTTCCGCGGCGTCGTGCGGCGCGTGCGCCTCAATGCGACGCTCTCCTCCAATGTCGTCACCTACACGGTCGAGATCGACGTCGACAACGCCGACCTCACGCTCCTGCCCTACCTCACGGCGAGCGTGGAGTTCGAGACGGAGGCCGTGCGCGACGCCCTCGCGGTCCCCTCTCGCGCGCTGCGCTACACGCCGTCCGGCGCGCCGCCGCCCCCCGCGGCCGAGGGTGCGGACGGCGCCGTCTGGCTCGCGCCGGCGGACGGGGAGAAGACCCCGCCGCGGCCCGTCCCCGTGAAGGTCCTCCTCAACAACGGCTCCCTCGCCGCCGTCGAGCCGATCCAGAAGGGCGCGCTCGCCGAGGGCGCGCGCGTCGTCGTCCGCGAGGAAGCCGCCGCCGAAGGCAAGGCCGCCGCGCCCTCCGCCACCGGCGATTCCGGTTCCAAGAACCCCTTCATGCCCAACATGCCCAAACCCCCGCGTCACGCCGGCCCCCCGCCGGGCTAGCCGCCCCTCGCCCGCCCGGCCGCATCCGCGGCCGGGCGGCGACGGTCGATTGCTCGCCGCTTCGCGGCTCGACCCCTTGATCCTTCGGCGATCGGGGTGCGAACTTCGGTCGATTCGGTCGTGATGTCGTGATGTCGACCGGCCGTCCTTCGGGGATGGCTGCGCTGAGCGGCCGGTTCCCCGCACTCCGGCCTTCCGACTTGTCGACTTGCCGACCCGCCGACTTGGTTCAAGTCGTCAAGTTGACCGGTCGCCAAGTCGCCACCGGCCGCTGCGCCTTGCGCCGCGGCCTTCCTGCTTCAGGCAGAGCTGTCCTCGCTTGCAATCGCCGTGCTACGGCGATTGACAAGCGCGCGACGGCTCTGCTATGCTTCGATTTGTCGCACCGCGCACGAGCCGAGATCCCTTTCGCGGTTCCAGCGGGAAGAAAACACGGGCCAAAAGCCCGGAGCGGATTGCACGATTTCCATTTACTTCGCCATGCCTGAACTTTCCAGATTCTACGGTCTCGTGATCAAGATGTTCTTCGGGGCCTCCGAACACAACCCGCCGCATTTCCACGTGACCTACGGCGAGCACGTCGGAGTCATCGACATGGCGACGTTGACGATGGAAGAGGGCGATCTGCCCGCCCGCGCGCTGACGCTCGTCCGCGAATGGGCTTCGATCCACCGTGCCGAGTTGATGGAAATCTGGAACACCCAGACGTTCCGCAAAATCGAACCGCTTCCCTGAACGGCCATGTACCATCGACTGGCCAGTGTCGCGCCCGCGGGCGGATTGATGCTCGAAGCGACGTTTGCGGACGGAACGGTGAAGCGCTACGACGTCGAGCCGCTGCTTTCGCGCTGGAAGGCGTTCGAGGCGCTCCGCGACGTTCCCGGCCTCTTCCGTTCCGTCCGCGTGGACGCCGGCGGTTACGGAGTCGTCTGGAACGACGAACTCGATCTGGAGTGCGAAGAAATCTGGAACAACGGCGTTTCCGTTTCCGGCTCTTCTTTCCGCTATCCCGACGCCCTTCCTCCGCCGCTCTTCGTAGCGGAGAAGTGAATTCCGGAGCCATGCGAAAATCACGACGCGAAACCATTACGACACCACTCAATCAATCACTTGATATCCAGTGGTACATTGGGAGCGTCAGTGAAATTGAAAACGTATTGTCTTCTGTTGGACTTGTCCGGATCAAAACGGATAATGGTATCTTTCTCGTTCGAAAAGAACGAACGGAAGGTAATTCTTTCCAAGTCTTTTCCACCACATGCGACGATGTAGACAAAAAAGAAGTTCGTCATCTGGAAGAGTTGTTCTCCGGCGCCATAGAGTTCTTCGTTGAACGCATGATTTGAAAACCATGTCGGTTTTGGAAGACATCATCCGCGATTCTCTCGTCGCGTTCGCATCAAAGGCACTTGTGGGCCCATGGTCGGGACGCCGCGAGCGCGAAGCCGTCAGCTTGTATGCATTCGGGTTTCTTCTCAAACAGGTCAAACCAAAATCCGTTCTTCGTGATCCAGCCCAAATCGGGATCGAATTTCCCGTGCCTCAGATCGAGAATCGCTTCTGTGCGAAAGACAATGCAGCCAGACGCGTCAAATCTCAAGTGTGCAAGGATCTCGTGATTTGGCCAAGGCCCGCAATGACTTGTTGGGATCAAGCCGGCCAACCAAACGTTTCTCCCATTGCCATTCTTGAATGGAAGTTCGGCGTTGAAACGATAAGCCGACATGATTTGGAATGGCTCAAGGCGTTTTCGCGGAACCGTCCGGCATTTACCGGTTTTGCCATATCGGCCAATAGACCCGGCGCTTCTTTTCTGATGAAGGTCGCCAAAGTGACTGGCGGCAAAGCCTACCTCGACTGGCTCTGCATGTAGGATCGCACGGCCATACGGCGCAGACGCATGGAGATCGACAATCGACTTCGTGACGGAGTTGCGTTTTCCGCTCTTCCGTTTTCTGTCATCTGTAGTCTAGGCCGCCAGCGCCGCGGCCCGCGGCGCTGGCGGCCTCAAACTTGCTAAGCCCGCCCATTGCGGCTTCGCGCG
The DNA here is from genome assembly GCA_902761575.1 of uncultured bacterium. Taxonomy (GTDB): domain Bacteria; phylum Verrucomicrobiota; class Kiritimatiellia; order RFP12; family UBA3636; genus UBA3636. The sequence continues at coordinate 4,715 of CACWKU010000149.1, read as the reverse complement.
AAACTGCGCTTATTTATCGATACGAACGGACAGAAACGGAGTCACGGTCTTCTGATAGGCGCCTTGGAAGGATTCCGCGGGAACGACGCCGTTCCGGATGGCCGACTCGACGCGGGCGGCGTTCACGGAGCCGATCGTTTCCAGAACCTCCGACAGAAGAGGCCTGACGAGATCGCGGTTCCGGCGAATCTTGTTGCCGTCCGGTTCCAGAACTTCGCGATACTTGCCTCCCAGCCGTTCGCGGAGCGTCTGTTCGTCGTACCGAACGGTCGTCCGGTAGGAGTGCATCACGGTGAGCGGCTTCCCGTCCAGCACCGGATGCCAGATGCCGGGAACGTTCGTTCCAAGTTCCCGGACGAGGGTGTCGCGGAGCCGCTCCTTCTCCTGTTCGAGAAGGAAGATGTCCAGTTGCAGACGCATGTAGCGGCGGATGGCATCCGCCGTTTCGGGCGGCATGCGGGTATCGGGCGGCGGTGCGGACGGTTGCATGTCCGCGGCTGGAATGTCTGTGTTCATGGTTTTCTCCTTGTGATGTTCCCTGGTTGTCGGAAACGCGGCCATACTACCAGAACGAGGGGATGGAAAATGTCGCCTGCCAGGCGACATTTTCGCGGGGGCGTTTTCGTAGAATCTCTTCCCTCCGTGCCCGATCGTCTGCGTTTTGTTTTCTAGAATCCTAGACATTCTAGACATCTAGAACCTTGTCCTTCCCATCACGTCGGTCAATGCCCGGCCGTCGCGCGGCGATGCCGCGCGACGAGCCGGCCTTGCATTTTCCGCTTGACTTCTGAACTAAGATTCATATTATTGAACGCGAATTCAGAAACAACCGGGCTCGCCAGCCCTTTCGCTTTCCGTTTCGACATTCAACTTTCCGTTCAACCTTCAACCTTTAACCTTTCAACTTTCAACTCCCTCAATGGCTCTCATCGAGGTCGACAATCTGACGAAGACCTACCACCTGCCCGGCGGCATCGACGTGCCGGTGCTGAAGGGCGTGTCGCTCTCGGTGGAGAAGGGAGACCTGGTGGCGCTGATGGGGGCGTCGGGGTCGGGCAAGTCGACGCTCATGAACATCCTCGGCTTCCTCGACACGCCGAGCGGCGGCTCCTACCGGTTCGACGGGCGCGACGTCTCGCGGCTCACGTCGGACGAGCGCGCGGACCTCAGGGCGGCGCGGATCGGGTGGGTGTTCCAGAGCTTCAACCTGCTTGCGCGCACGAGCGCGCTGCAGAACGTGCTGATGCCGCTCGAATACCACCGCGGGCGGCGCGCGCCGCGCGCGAGGGAGGTCGAGCGGGCGAAGGAGCTGCTCGCGATGCTGGGGCTGGAGGGCCGCATGGACCACACCCCCGCGCAGCTCTCGGGCGGGCAGCAGCAGCGCGTCGCCATCGCGCGGTCGCTCGTGAACGACCCGGAGATCCTCTTCGCCGACGAGCCGACGGGCAACCTCGACTCGAAGACCACGGTGGAGATCCTCGAGCTCTTCCGGCGGCTCAACGCCGAGAAGGGCATCACCGTCGTCCTCGTCACCCACGACGCCGAGGTCTGCGACTACACCCGCCGCACGATCCACGTCAAGGACGGCCTGGTGGTTCCGGGGGTGCCGGTCGCCGCGCAGGGCGCAGGATGATTCTACCGTGAAAAGCATGAAAAGGTTTTGAAGAGGCCAGTCCCTGCCCCTGGCGCAGGATGATTCTACCGTGAAAAGCGTGAAAAGCATGAAAAGAGTTTTTGGAAGGCCAGCCGCAGCCATTGCCGCCGCCCCTTGGACCGAGGGCGCATGCGAAGCACGGATCCGGGAGCATGGAGCCCCTTCTTCCTTTTCACGTCTTTCGCGCTTTTCATTCTTTTCACGGTAAATCGAAACAACGCAGCAATCGCTTGAGGTCTCGGGATGTCGATGATCTACGAAGAAGAGGGGTTCGCAATCCGCGGCGCCGTGTTCGAAGTATCGAAGACGCTCGGAACGGGCTTCGCCGAAGAGGTCTACCAAGAGGCGCTCGAGATGGAACTGGCCGAACGCGGCATTCCGTTCGAAGCGCAGAAGGAGTTGTTTCTCTCCTACAAGGGGCGGCCGTTGAAAAAGACCTACCGACCGGATTTGATCTGCTACGGAAAGATCGTCGTGGAACTCAAGTCCGTCCGCGCGCTCGCCCCCGAACACGAAGCCCAGATCATCAACTACCTCCGCGCGACGGGGTTCCATCTCGGCCTCCTCGTCAACTTCGGCGCCTACCCGAAGGCCGACGTCCGGTCCTACGCCTTCGGCGTCCCGACATGACCCGCCTTCCGGAGCACATCCGGATCCTTCACCCGCCAAGGAACCAAAACCGTTTCACGCCAGAATCCACGACCAGAGCCTTCACCCGCCAAGGAAACCAAAAAAACTTTTCACGCTTTTCACGCTTTTCACGGTAAACAAAAAACACCGACTCGATCCGCCCGCCCCAAAAACCATTCACGGCAGAAGACAATGCTCCAGATATTGAACACGGCCATTGTGGCGCTCAGAAGGAACGTCACGCGATCGATGCTGACGATGCTCGGCATCGTGATCGGCATCGCCGCCGTCATCACGATGATGGAGATCGGCAACGGCGCCGCGGAGCAGATCTCCTCCAAGATCGCCAACATGGGCTCCAACGTGATCATGGTCCGCTCCGTCGCGCTCCAGCGCGCCGGCGTCTCCGCCGGCGCCGGCTCCGGCATCACGCTCACCGGCGCGGACTGCGACGCCATCCTCGAGGGCTGCCCGTCCGTCGCCGCCGCGACGCCCTCCGTCCGCGGCTCGTCCGTCCAGGCCATCGCCGGCGGCGAGAACTACCAGCCCGAGCAGGTCGCCTCCGGCTCCGCCGACTACTTCGACGTGAACGAGTGGTCGTTCGAGGACGGCGGCCCGTTCACCGAGCGCGACGTGAGCGCCGCCGCGACGGTCTGCGTCCTCGGCACGACCGTCGCCGGCGCGCTCTTCCCCGACGGCTCCTCGCCCGTCGGCCGCCGCATCCGCCTCAACAACGTCATCTTCACCGTCTGCGGCGTCCTCAAGCCCAAGGGCGCGAACCTCATGGGCATGGACCAGAACGACATGGTCGTCGTCCCGTGGACCACGATGCGCAACCGCCTCGCGCGCTCGGGCGGCACCGCCTCGACCGTCTCCGGCTCCGCTTCCCACTCGCGCGGCGACGTCTACGCCGCGACGTCCGTCCAGCTCTACCCCTCGCGCGACGCGACGCAGACCGCGAACTACCTCATGCCGATCCGCTTCGACAACGTGAACAACATCCAGTGCAAGGCCGTCTCGGCGGACCGGGTCGACGCCGCGATGGAGGAGATCGCCGCGCTGCTGCGACTGCGCCACCGCATCCCGGCGGGCGGCGAGGACGACTTCGAGCTGCGCAACATGAGCGAGATGCTCGAGGCGATGACTTCGACTTCGGCGCTCATGACCTCGCTGCTCCTGATCGTCGCGCTCATCTCGCTCGTCGTGGGCGGCGTGGGCATCATGAACATCATGCTCGTCTCGGTGACCGAGCGCACGCGCGAGATCGGCCTGCGGATGGCGGTGGGGGCGCGCGGGCGCGACATCCTGCTGCAGTTCCTCGTCGAGTCGTTGCTGCTGTGCCTCGCGGGCGGGCTGCTCGGCATCGCGTGCGGGCGCGCGACCTCGATCGTCGTCTCGAGCGTGAAGGGCTGGCCCGTCTCGCCCTCGGCGGGGGCGGTGGCGGTGTCCGTCGCGGTCTCGGCGGCGATCGGCGTCGGGTTCGGCTTCTACCCGGCCTGGCGCGCCTCGCGCCTCGACCCGATCGACGCCCTCCGCTACGAGTAGGGGCGCCGCGGTACTACGCCCGCCCGAAGCGGCGGTCGAGGTCGCGCAGCGACGTGAAGACCATCGTCGGGCGGCCGCCCGGCGTGGCGTAGGGCAGCCGGCACGCCGCCAGCTCCATCAGGATCGGCACGAGCTCGCGCGCGTCGAGCGGCTTGCGCGTCCGCACCGCGGAGCGGCTCGCCGCCGCGGCGACGAGCTCCTCGCGCCACCGCTCGCGCCCCTTGCGCGGGCCGGCCTCCTCGAGCGCGCGGGCCGTCTCCTCCAGGATCGCCTTCGCGTCCGCGCCCGAGAGCGCCGCGGGGAGCGAGCGCACGAGGAACGCGTCGCCGCCGAAGTCCTCCAGGTCGAAGCCCATCTCCCCGAAGACCGGCAGGAGCGTCCGCACGCGCTGCGCATCCACCGGCGGCAGCGCCACGGTCTGCGGCAGCAGCAGCTTCTGCGCGGGGGACTCGGCGACCTCGGGCGCGGCGCGCAGGAGGCGCTCGTAGAGCACGCGCTCGTGCGCCGCGGCGGGGTCGACGACGGCGTAGCCGCCCTCCGTCTCCACGAGCGCGTAGCCCGAGGACAGGCTCCCGATCAGCCGGAACTTCGTCCACGGCGCGGGAGTCGAGTAGGGGTCGGACGGTCGCACCGTCGCACCGTCGCACGGTCCCGCGACCGGACCGTCCGACCGTATGACCGTGCGACCGTGCGACCCTTCCGGCGGCGGCGGGAGCGGCGTGGCGGGGTCGGGCACCCCGCCACGCGCGGAGGGAAGGCCGCCGCCGGGGGCCGGCGGGGCGAAGGTGCGGTCGTCGATCGGCGCGAAGGTGGGCTGCACCGGACCGGGCGGAAGGGCGGGGCCGAAGCCGCCGAGGCGGTCGGTGGCCGGCGCTTCCGGCGTCCG
>CACWKU010000148.1 GCA_902761575.1 uncultured bacterium | reverse complement strand
GCGCGGCGTCGGCGGGCACGGGTGCGCCGGGGAGCGGGCGCCCGAGCGCGGCCGGGTCGGGCAGGCGGTCGAGGTCGGCCGGATCGGCGTCGGAGAGGACGGCGGCGCCGGTGCGGCGGGCGCGGAGCAGGTCGGTGACGCGCCAGTCCACGCGGCGGGCGAGCCAGTCGCGGAAGCCGCCCATCGAGCGGTCGTAGCGGACGGGCCCGCCCTCGCGGGCGAGCTCGGACATCACGGTCTGGACGATGTCGTCCGCGTCGGCGTCCTGGAGCCCGCGGCGGCGGGCGAGGAGATGGACGAAGCCGGCGTAGAGGTCGAAGAAGCGGTTCCACGCGGCGGCGTCCGCGCCCTCGCGGAGCGCAGCGAGGACGGACGAGCGGGTGTCGGGGTTGGACCAGGGGCGGTACATGGCGGGGATTCTAGCAAACGGCCGAGCCCCCAACAAGCGCCCCGATTTTCCGCTTGACTCTATTAATAGAAACACCTAGAATCCCGTCCCGTTCGCACGAACCCCGGAATCCACGCCATGAACTACCCCGACATTCTCTCGAAGCTCGTCGCCCGCACGGACCTCTCGGAGGACGAGACGTTCGCGCTCTTCGACGAACTCTTCCACGGCAACCTCACGGACGCGCAGATCGGCGCGTTCCTCGCCGCGCTCTCCGCCAAGGGGGAGACGGTCGCCGAGATCGCCGCCGCCGCGCGCGCCATGCGCCAGGCCGCCGCGAAGATCTCGTCCCTGAGGCCCAACACCGTCGACACGGTCGGCACCGGCGGCGACCACGGCATCACGTTCAACATCTCGTCGACCACGGCGTTCGTCGCCGCCGGCGCGGGCGCCGTCGTCGCCAAGCACGGCAACCGCTCCAGCTCCGGCCGCACGGGCTCGGCCGACTGCCTCGAGGCGCTCGGCCTCAACCTCGCGTGCGAGCCCGAGGTGATGGAGGAGGCCCTCAACGAGATCGGCATCTGCTTCCTCTTCGCGCAGACCTTCCACAAGGCGATGCGGTTCGTCGGCCCCGCGCGCAAGCAGCTCGGCGTCCGAACGGTCTTCAACCTCCTCGGCCCGCTCACCAACCCCGCCGGCGCACGCACGCAGCTCATCGGCGTCTACGCGCCCGACCTCACCGAGGTCTACGCGGGCGTCTTCAAGCGCCTCGGCTCCACGCACGCCCTGATCGTGCACGGAAGCGACGGCATGGACGAGATCACCGTCACCGGCCCCTCGCGCTGCTCGGAGCTCAAGGACGGACTGATCCGCACCTACGACATCGACCCCGAGCCGATCTTCGGCGGCTACGCGGAGCTCGGCGAGCTCGCGGGCGGCGACGCGAAGGAGAACGCCGGCATCGCGACCGGCATCCTCACCGGGAAGATCCGCGGCGCCAAGCGCAACGTGGTGCTGATCAACGCCGCCGGCACGCTCCTCGCCGCGGATCTCGTTCCCGATCTCGCGACCGGCGTGAAGAAGGCCGAGGAGTCCATCGACTCCGGCGCCGCCTACGAGAAGCTGCGCCGCCTCGTCGAGATCTCCAACTCGTAGAACGCCTCGCCGCGGCGCTTCGCGCTCGGCGAAGGTCGCATTCGGCATTCAGCATTCAGCATTGACATGCGCGCCCCCCTCAAGATCTGCGGCCTGACCGATCCCGCCGACGCGCGACTCTGCGCGGAGGCCGGCGCGGCGGCGCTCGGCGCGGTGTTCTACCCGCCGAGCCCTCGGAACGTCTCGCCCGAGCGAGCGGCGGAGGTCTTCGCGGACGTCCCGCCGGACGTCGCGCGCGTCGGCGTCTTCGTCGACGCCACCGCCGCGGACATCCTCCGCGCCGCGCGCATCGCGGGGCTCGGCGTCGCCCAGCTCCACGGCGCGGAGCCGCCCGCGCTCGCGGCGGAGCTCCTCGCCGCGGGGCTGCGCGTCCTCAGGGTCCTGCGCGGCGGCGACCTCGCGGCCGAGGCCGCGCGCTATCCCGAGGGCACGCGCTTCCTCGTCGAATGCGGGCGCGGTGCGCTGCCCGGCGGCAACGGCGCCGCGTGGAACTGGTTGTCTGCGCGCGCCCTCTCTCCCCTTCCTTTCGCCCTCGCCGGCGGCCTGGGCCCCGACAACCTCGCCGCCGCCGCATCCGCCTCGGGCGCCGTCTTCCTCGACCTCTCCTCCTCCGTCGAATCCGCCCCCGGCCGCAAGGACCGCGACAAGGTCCTCGCGGCCGTCGCCGCCTCGAGGACCGTCGGCGGCGCCCCCTCGTTCCTTTCCTGACGGCCGAATCGTTTCCACCGCCGTCGGATACGGTTTTTCTTGCGCGCGCAGGGAAAAAGGCCTAGAATATACGCCTCCCGTTCCGAAACCAACCCAACACACCAAGGAACCACACATGAAGCACACCCTCCCGCTGGCCGCGCTTGCGGCCGCCGTCGCGTCCCTCTCCTTCGCGGACGAGGCCGCTCCCGCCGAGGCCGTCGCCCCCGCCCCCGGCACCATCCGCATGATCACCGAGGCCACCTTCCCGCCCTACGAGTTCCGCCAGGGCAAGGAGGTCGTCGGCATCGACGTCGAGATCTGCAAGGCCGTCGCCAAGGAGCTCGGCAAGACCCTCGCCGTCGAGGACGTCGAGTTCGACTCCGTCATCCCGTCCCTCATCGCCGGCAAGGCCGAGCTCGCCGCCGCGGGCATCACGGTCACCGAGGACCGCAAGATGAAGGTGGACTTCTCCCACCCCTACGTCCGCACCGGAATCGTCTTCATCTTCGCCAAGGACAAGCCCTTCGACGCCGAGAAGGCCGAGGAGGCCAAGGGCAAGCGCGTCGGCGTCCAGAACGGCACCACCTCCGCCGACTACGTCCGCGAGAAGCTCGGCCAGGAGCCCGAGATGTTCGACTCGCCCGCCAGCGCGTTCGCCGCGATGAAGGCCGGCAAGGTCGACGTCGTCATCGCCGACATCGATCCGGCCAAGGCCGTCATCAAGGGCGAGCCCGACTACGACATCTCGGAGCTGCTCACCGTCGAGGAGTACGCCGTCGCCATCAAGAAGGGCCAGCCCGAGCTGCTCGCCGTCCTCAACAAGGTGATCGACGATCTCGACGCCTCCGGCAAGCTCGACGAGATCAAGGACGAGTGGACCGCCAAGGCCGAGGCCGCCGCCGCCGCCGAGGAGGCCGCCAAGCCCGCCGAGGAGGCCGCCAAGCCCGCCGAGGAGGCCGCCAAGCCCGAAGCCGCCCCCGCCGCCGAGTAACGGCCGCCGATGAAACCGAGCCGCTCCGCCTCCGGTCCTCTCTCCCTCCTGGCCGCCGCCCTGCTCCTCGCGGGCGGCGCGCCGCTCCGCGCGCAGGACGAGTCGCCCGCGCCCGGCGGGGAGGCGGACGGGGGCGGCGCGCGCTTCGCCGTCCCGGTCGACGCGCCCGCCACGCGGGCGCTCGACCTCACGCGCGCCGAATCCGACGAGCGGATCGTCTACGACATCACGCTCGAGGTCCCCGGCCGCAAGATCCCCCTCACCGCCCGCCTCCCCCTCGAGGCCGGGCAGACCTCCGCCGCGCTCACGCTCTCCGTCCAGGAGCGCGAGGGACGCCGCGTCTCCACCCTCTCCCTCCCCGACGGCCCCGACGGCGCGCCGGGCGACGTCCCGCGCCTCCCGCTCGGGCTCTTCGCCGGCCGCGAGGTCGAGGTCCGCCTCGTCCGCAAGGACGCCGCCGAGCCCGCCGCCTATTCCCTCGAGCCCGCCAACGGCGCCGACGGCGACTTCACGCTCTCCACCAACGAGCTCGCCTTCGCGGCCGGCCAGACCGAGGCCTCCTTCACGGCGACCGCGAACCCCTCCCGCCTCGAGACCTTCGAGCTCAGGGTCGCCCGCACCGACGACGCCGGCGACCGCCTCCGCCTCTCCTTCCCCATCGTCCGCGGCCCGCTCGCCGCGTTCGAGAACAACTTCTACGTCTGCTTCGTCAAGAAGATCCCGTTCGGGACGCGCGAGGTGCGCGGGCCGGACGGCGCCGTCCGCACCGAGCAGGTCTACAAGGGCCGCTGGCACTACATCACGAACGGCCTGCGCAACACGCTCACCGTCGCGCTCTGCGCGGTGCTGCTCGGCGCCGTCCTCGGCTTCCTCGTCGCGATCGTCCGCTCGACGCACGACAAGCACGGCCGCCTCCGCCTCCTCAACGCGGTCTGCAAGGTCTACATCACGGTGATCCGCGGCACGCCGATGACGGTGCAGCTGCTGATCGCCTACTTCATCATCTTCTCGAACCTCAACAACAAGGTCCTCGTCGCGATCCTCGCCTTCGGGTTCAACTCGGGCGCCTACGTCGCGGAGATCATCCGCGCGGGCATCACGTCGATCGACGACGGCCAGATGGAGGCCGCGCGCTCGCTGGGGCTCTCCTACGGCCAGGGCATGCGGCGCATCGTGCTGCCGCAGGCCATCCGCAACATCCTGCCCGCGCTCGGCAACGAGTTCATCGTGATGCTCAAGGACACGTCGATCGCCTCCTTCATCGGCCTCGACGACCTCGCGCGCGGCGGCTCGATCATCCGCTCGCAGACCTACCAGGCCTACATCCCGTTCCTCGCCGTCGCGGCGATCTACCTGGTGATGGTGATGATCTTCTCCAAGCTCCTCACCCGCCTCGAGCGCCATCTCCACCGCACCGGACGCTAGCGCCATGTCCAACGCCGACCCCTTCCTCTCCGACCGCCCCGTCGTCCCGCCGGGCAAGCCCCTCCTCGAGGTGGAGGACCTCCACAAGAGCTTCGGCGCGCTCCGGGTGCTCAAGGGCATCACGACCACCATCCTCAAGGGCGAGGTGGTCGTCGTCATCGGCCCCTCCGGCGGCGGCAAGTCGACGTTCCTGCGCTGCCTGAACCTCCTGGAGACCCCGACCTCCGGCCGCATCTGGTTCGGCGGCGAGGAGATCGTCTCCGGCGGCTCCCTGCAGCGCGACGGCACCGACCGCGGCCTCTCGCACCGCGCGCGCGAGCGCAACCTCAACCGCTACCGCTCCGACATGGGGATGGTGTTCCAGCGCTTCAACCTCTTCCCTCACATGACGGTGCTCGACAACGTCACGATGGCGCCGCGCCTCATCCGCGGCGTCTCGCGCGAGGCGGCGGAGGGCAAGGCGATGGAGCTGCTGCAGCGCGTCGGCCTGCCCGACAAGGCGAAGGCCTACCCCGAGCAGCTCTCCGGCGGCCAGATGCAGCGCATCGCGATCGCCCGCGCGCTCGCGATGGAGCCGCGCGTGATGCTCTTCGACGAGCCCACCTCCGCGCTCGACCCGGAGATGGTCGGCGAGGTGCTCGCCGTGATGAAGGAGCTCGCGGCGAACCACATGACGATGGTCGTCGTGACGCACGAGATGAACTTCGCGCGCGAGGTCGCCGACCGCATCCTCTTCCTCGAGGGCGGCAACATCCTCGAGCAGGGCACGCCGGACGAGCTCTTCGGCGCCCCGAAGAACGCCCGCACGCGCGACTTCCTCGGCAAGGTCCGCGACAAGTAGCGGGCCGCGCGCCCGCGGGGGCCGCGGGCGCTACCGAGGCGCGACGCGGCTCGTGCGGAACGAGTAGCGCGCGACGATCGTCGCGACGATCTGGTCGCGCAGCGTCCGGACCCAGGCCTCGCGCTCCATCGCCGGGCAGAGGATGATCTCGTCCCACGGGGGGTCGCGGTGGATGAAGCACGTGCACATCCCGAGGAGCGTCGCGAACTGCGCCTGGAACGACTCCGCCGGCTCGTCCGGCAGCGCCATCCGGAGCAGCGCCCGGAAGACGTCCACCACCGGGACGAAGACGCCGTCGTAGATGCGCCGGCAGAACTCCGTGGGCGACGATCGCTCCTGCGCCACGAGCCGGCGGACGAGCGCCTGCCGGGGATCGTCGAGGAGGAAGAGCCCGAGCATGAAGTCGAACCACTTCTCCAGCGCCGCCCTCCAGGTCGCCTGGTCTCGGACGCTACCGACGAGGTCCCCGAGCGGGCGCCCGAACGTCTCGAACGCCTCGTCGAAGACCGCCTCGTAGAGCGCGTCCTTCGAGCGGAAGTAGTAGTTCACCGCGGCGCCGTTCGCGCCGGCCCGCCGGGCGATCTCGCGCACCGTGGTGTCGCGGTAGCCCTTCTCGGCGAACAGCTCACGCGCCGCCGCGAGGATGTCCCCGCGGACGGATTTCGCGCGGCCGTCCACCGTCTTTCTCATTTCTTGTCCGCAATCGCGGCCTGCGCGGCCGCGAGGCGCGCGATCGGCACGCGGAACGGCGAGCAGGACACGTAGTCGAGGCCGATCCGGTGGCAGAACTCCACCGACGTCGGATCGCCGCCGTGCTCGCCGCAGATGCCGCAGTGCAGGTTCGGCCGCACGGCCTTGCCCTCGCGCACCGCCATCTCCATGAGCTTGCCGACGCCGCTCTGGTCGAGCTTGGCGAACGGGTCGTTCTCCAGGATCTTCGCGTCGTAGTAGGCCTCGAGGAACTTGCCCGAGTCGTCGCGCGAGAAGCCGTAGGTCATCTGCGTGAGGTCGTTCGTGCCGAAGCAGAAGAACTGCGCCTCCTCGGCGATCTCGCCGGCGAGCAGCGCCGCGCGGGGGATCTCGATCATCGTGCCGACCTTGTAGGAGAGGTTGATGCCCGAGAGGTTGATCTCGACGTTGGCGGTGTTCACGATGATGTCGCGCACGAACTTGTACTCGTTCACGTCGCACGTGAGCGGGATCATGATCTCCGGCTTCACGCTCCAGGCCTTGTGGCGGCGCTGGACGTTGATCGCGGCGCGGATGACGGCGCGCGTCTGCATGCGGGCGATCTCCGGGTAGGTCACGCACAGGCGGCAGCCGCGGTGGCCCATCATCGGGTTGAACTCGTGCAGCGACGCGATGATCTCCTTGATGCGCGTGACGGGCTTGTGCTGAGCCTTCGCGAGGAGCGCGATCTCGTCCTCGGAGTGCGGCAGGAACTCGTGCAGCGGCGGGTCGAGGAAGCGGATCGTGACGGGGTGGCCCTCAAGCGCCTCGTAGAGCTCCTCGAAGTCGGTCTGCTGGAACGGCAGGATCTTCGAGAGCGCGATGCGGCGCTCCTCCTCGGTGTCGGCGCAGATCATCTCGCGGAACGCGGCGATGCGGTCCGGCTCGAAGAACATGTGCTCGGTGCGGCACAGGCCGATGCCCTCGGCGCCGAGCTCGCGCGCCTTGCGCGCGTCGCGAGGGGTGTCGGCGTTCGTGCGCACGTGGAGCTTGCGGAACTTGTCCGCCCACGTCATGATGCGGTCGAACTCGCCCTCGATGCGCGCGTCGACGGTCGTCACGACGCCGTCGTAGATCGCGCCCGTGGCGCCGTCGATCGAGATCCAGTCGCCCTCGCGGAAGGTCTTTCCGCCGAGCGTGAACCTCCTGTGCTCCTCGTCCATCGCGATCTCGGTGCAGCCCGAGACGCAGCACTCGCCCATGCCGCGGGCGACGACGGCCGCGTGGCTCGTCATGCCGCCGCGCACCGTGAGGATGCCCTCGGCGGCCTTCATGCCCTCGATGTCCTCGGGCGAGGTCTCGAGGCGGACGAGCACGACCTTCTCGCCGCGCTCCTTCCACGCCTTGGCGTCGGCCGCAGTGAAGACGATCTTGCCGCACGCGGCGCCCGGCGAGGCCGGGAGCCCGCGGCCGACCTCGCGGCCGCGCTTCAGGGACGCCGCGTCGAACTGCGGGTGCAGCAGCGTGTCGAGGTTGCGCGGGTCGATCATGCAGACCGCCTCCTCCTCGGTGCGGACGCCCTCGTCCACCAGGTCGAGCGCGGCCTTGGCGGTGCGCTTGCCGTTGCGCGTCTGGAGCATGAAGAGCTTCTTGTTCTCGATCGTGAACTCCATGTCCTGCATGTCGCGGTAGTGCGCCTCGAGCTTCTGGCACACGTCCTTGAACTGCTCGAACACCTCCGGCATCACCTCGGCCATCTTCGCGATCGGCATCGGCGTGCGGACGCCGGCCACGACGTCCTCGCCCTGGGCGTTCATCAGGAACTCGCCCATGAGCTTCTTCTCGCCCGTGGCGGGGTCGCGCGTGAAGGCGACGCCCGTGCCGGACTCGTCGTTGAGGTTGCCGAACGCCATCATCTGGACGTTCACCGCGGTACCCCAGCTGTAGGGGATGTCGTTGTCGCGGCGGTAGACGTTCGCGCGGGGGTTGTCCCACGAGCGGAAGACCGCCTTGATCGCCTCGGCGAGCTGGACCTTCGGGTCCGTCGGGAAGTCCTGGCCGATCTTCTCCCTGTACTCGGCCTTGAACTGCGAGGCGAGCTCCTTGAGGTCGTCCGCCGTGAGCTCGACGTCCTGCGTGACGCCCTTCTTCGCCTTCATCTCGTCGATGAGCTTCTCGAAGTACTTCTTGCCGACCTCCATCACGACGTCGGAGAACATCTGGATGAAGCGGCGGTAGCAGTCCCACGCCCAGCGCGGGTTGCCGGACTGCTCGGCGAGCGACTGGACCACGGTCTCGTTGAGGCCGAGGTTGAGGATCGTGTCCATCATGCCCGGCATCGAGGCGCGGGCGCCGGAGCGGACGGAGACGAGGAGCGGGTTCTTGGCGTCGCCGAACTTCTTGCCGGCGCACTCCTCGAGCTTCGCGGGCGCACTCCTCGAGCTTCGCGACGTATTCGTCGATCTGCTTCTGGATGTCCGGGGCGATCGTCTTGCCGTCGTCGTAGTAGCGGGTGCAGGCCTCGGTGGTGATCGTGAACCCCTGCGGGACGGGGAGGCCGAGAGAGGCCATCTCGGCGAGGTTGGCGCCCTTGCCTCCGAGGAGGTTGCGCATGTCGGCGTTTCCTTCGGTCTTTCCGGCACCGAAGAAGTAGACGTATTTGGTCGTTTCGGCCATGTCTTTTTCCTTTTCTTTCTTTTCCTGGTTTTGCGAATGCGCGGGAGTCTACCGGAACGCCCCGCCCGGGTCAAGGAAAACCGCGTGCGGGTGACTTGCCAAAGCAAACGCCGCATTGCCAGAGAAAACGCCGCCAGGGGCGTTTTCTCTGGCAAAGGGCGTTTGCTTGGCTGTGTCTTTTGGGG
>CACWKU010000147.1 GCA_902761575.1 uncultured bacterium | reverse complement strand
CGGCGCGGGCGCCGAGCGCGGCGCGCGCGGAGGCGTCGGAGAGGAGGCGCGAGACCTCGCGGGAGAGCGCGTCGGCGTCCGGAACCTCGAGCACCGCGCCCTCCCGGCGGAAGACCTCCATCGCGGGCTTGAAGTTCTCCGTGTGGGGACCGACGAGCGTCGCCTTGCCGAGCGACGCCGGCTCGATCATGTTCTGGCCGCCCTCGTTCGGCGCGAGCGTCTTGCCGACGAACACCAGGTCCGAGAGCGCGTAGAGCGCGAAGAGCTCGCCGGTCGTGTCGACGAGGAGGACGGTCTCACGGTCCGGTGGTCTGGTGGTCTGGTGGTCCGCGGCCGCCTGCGAGCGGCGGAGGACGCGGAAGCCGGCGGACTCGAGCTCGGCGGCGACCTCGGCGGCGCGCTCGAAGTGGCGCGGGACGAGGACGAGGCGCGCGTCCGGACAGGCGGGGAGGGCGTCGCGCCACGCGCGGGCGAGGGCGAGCTCCTCGCCGGGCCAGGTCGAGCCGCCGAGGAGGACGATGGGAGAATGCTGAATGCTGAATGCTGAATGCTGAACGACCCCCTCAGGCTCGCTTCGCTCGCCAGCTCCCCCAGCGGGGGAGCCGGCGCCTGCGGCGCCGGGGGCCGCGGCGGACGGTACGATGCCGGCGCAGGCGAGGGTCTCGCGGGCGCGGGCGATCTTCTCGGGCGCGGGCGGGGCGACGTCGAACTTGATCGAGCCGGTGACGCGTGTCCGGTCGGCGGGGGCGCCGGCGGCGAGGAGGCGGTCGCGGTCGAGCTCCGACTGGACGAGCAGCGCGTCGAAGAGCCGCAGGACGGGCCCGAAGAAGAAGCGGAGGCGGCGGTAGCCGGGCGCGGAACGGTCGGAGATGCGGCCGTTGGCGAGGAGGATCGGGACGCCGCGGCGGCGCAGCGCGCGGAGGAGGTTGGGCCAGAGCTCGGCCTCGACGAGGACCATCGCGCGGACGTTCGCGGCGCGGAGCGCGCGGCGGACGCAGGGCGGGAAGTCGAGCGGGAGGTAGACGCAGACGTCGTCCGGACCGACGAGCCTCTCGCAGACCGCGCGGCCGGTCGAGCTCGTCGTCGAGAGGACGAACGACGCGGCGGGGTCGCGGCGGCGCAGCTCCGCGAGGATCTGCCCGGCGAGGTTCGCCTCGCCGACGGAGACGGCGTGGACCCAGACGCGGGGCTTTTCGGCGAGCCGGCGGGCGGTCTCCGGGTCGTAGCGGCCGAAGCGCTCGGCGAAATGCGCGCGGTAGCCGCCGCGCTTCTTCATGCGAAGCAGGAACTTCGGCATCATCGCCGCGTAGGCGATCGCGAAGAGGACGTTGTAGAGGATCCAGCGCATGGACCGGGATTCTAGCAGACCGTCCGCGCGAAGTCACGCGTGAAGCCGGTTGAAAACCGCCTCGCCCCGCAATTCCCCGCCATCGCGCACTTCCGTGCGCACCCCGCCACGCCAGGGTGCGTTCCACAGAACGCACCTCGCGGACCCATCTCTTCCAAAACCGGCGAATTTTCGCTCTTTTTCCTCGTTCCGCGCGTCTGGCACGCTCTCTGCTTTTCCGTTCTTGCGTGTTAGTTTCAAACTCTTCAACCGTTTCAACCCTTCAACCTTTCAACCCCAACCCATCCCACCCCATGAAACTTTGCCTCCTCCCCGTTCTCGCCGCGCTCGCGGCGATGCCCGTCCTCGCGCAGGATCCCGCCGCGCCGGAGTCCGCCACGAACGCCGTCCCGGCCGAGGCCGCCGAGGCCGCCCCCGCCTCCGCCGAGGCGCCGGACCAGACCGCCCTCGAGGAATGGACGCACTACATCCGCCAGGGCGGCAAGACGATGTGGTTCATCGGCCTGCTGTCCGTCCTCGGCCTCGGCTGCGCGCTGGAGCGCCTCCTCTGCCTGCGCCGCTCGCGCATCGTCCCGGACGGCCTCTCCGCGGACGTCGTCCGCCTCTGGAACGACGGCGCGTTCGACGAGATCGGCTACCGCTGCGCCAAGAGCCGCAGCGCCCTGGCGCGCGTCGTCGAGACGATGCTCGAATACAAGGGCAGCAAGGACGTGCTGGAGGTGAAGGCGTTCGCCGAGGACAAGGCCGGGCGCGAGCTCCGACTCGAGGGCCGCAAGGCCGCGATGCTCGCCACCGTCGCCACGCTCGCCCCGCTGCTCGGCCTCTTCGGCACCGTGCTCGGCCTGCTGGAGGCGTTCGGCACCGTCGCCGCGATGGGCGAGATGGGCGACGCCTCGGTCCTCGCCGACTCGATCGGCAAGGCGCTCGTCACCACCGTCGCCGGCCTCGCCGTCGCGATGCCCGCGCTCTTCGTCCACCAGATCGTCCGCAACCGCCTCTCGCTCTACTCGGTCATCCTCGAGGACGAGATCGCGGGCCTCGTCCAGCGCACCGTCGGCGCGAAGCGCTAGCCCGGAGGTTCCGCCATGGCCATCCGCCAAGAAGACGAATCCGCCGTCGAGGTGCAGCTCACGCCGCTCATCGACTGCGTGTTCCTGCTGCTCATCTTCTTCCTCGTCTCGTCCCAGCTCAAGAAGGTCGAGAAGCGCCTCGAGGTCGACCTCCCGCGCGCCCACGTCGTGAAGACCTACAAGCAGACGCCGGACATCATCTCCGTCGGCGTCAACGCCCGCGGCAGTCTCTTCGTGAACGCCCGCGCCGTCGGCTCGGGCGGCCTCCTCGACGCCCTCCGCGAGGCGAAGGCCGCCGCGCCCGGCCGCCGCGTCGTGATCGACGGCGACGTGCACGCGCCGTTCCGCGCCGTCGTCCAGGCGCTCGACGCCTGCGCGATGCAGGGGCTCGAGGTCGCCGGCATCCACACCGCCGAAGGCATCCCCGACCATGATTGAGGTCCGCCGCCACAATCCCGGCTGGGAGGTGCTCTCCTTCCTGATGCACCTGGCGATCTTCGCCGCGCTGGTGCTCTGCACGCCCGTCCGGAAGCTCATCCTCCCGGAGCGCCCGCAGGAGCCGCCGGCCGTCGAGCAGATGCCGGCCGACAAGCTCGAGAAGCTCGACGAGAAGCTCGCCGAGGCCCGCTCGCGCGAGCTGCAGCGCGACCTCACGACGCTGCAGACCGTCCTCAACGACATGGAGGTCGTCCGCGACCAGCTCCGCCAGGACTTCGACGACGTTGTGAAGGACCTCGCCGACGACGCCAAGGAGGAGCTCAAGAAGGCCGCCGAGGAGGCGAAGGAGCGCCAGAAGGAGGCCCTCAGGGAGCAGGACGAGGCGCAGAAGAACGTCGACCGGCTCGCCGAGGCCGAGAAGCAGGACCTCGCCCAGTCCGCCCAGAAGGTCGAGGAGGCCGCCCACGACCTCTACTGGCAGGACTTCATGGACGTCGCCGCCGCCCAGGCCAACGCCCAGAACGCCCTCGATCGCGTCCAGACCGCGGCCTCCTTCGCCGGCTACGAGAAGATCGCCGAGGCCGCGAAGGAGCTGCGCGACGCCCAGATCGCCGCCGCGCGCACCCAGGCCGCCGAGGCCGAGAAGATCCTCGAGCCGACCGAGAGGATCGCCGAGTTCAAGCAGGCCGCCAAGGACAGGGCCGAGGCCGAGAAGAAGGCCGAGGAGGAGAAGAAGGCGCAGGCCGAGAACCAGCAGAAGAAGGAACAGGCCGCCGCCGAGGAGAAGCAGGCCGCGCAGAAGCGCGACGAGGCCGAGAAGCGCCGCGACGAGGCCGAGAAGCAGCGCAGCCAGGCCGAGAACCGCCGCAACGACGCAAACCGCGAGAAGGCCGACGCCGAGAACGAGAAGCGCCAGGCCGAAAGCCGCAAGCGCGACGCCGAGAACCGCGCGCGCCAGGCCCAGAACGAGGAGAACCAGGCCAAGAGCCGCCAAGAGCAGGCCGCCCGCGACGAGCAGGCCGCCAAGGACCGCGGCCAGAAGGCCGAGAACGAGCGCAAGTCCGCCGAGGAGCGTCGCGACAAGGCCGAGCAGGACCAGAAGCAGGCGCGCGAACGCGCGGACAAGGCCGAGCAGGAGCAGCGGCAGGCCAAGGAGAAGGCCGAGCAGGCGGGGCGCGAGGAGAAGTCCGCGCGCGACCGCGAGGCGGCCGCGCGCCGGGAGAACCGCACGGACGACGCCAACGCCGCCAAGTCCGAGGCCGAGCAGAAGGCCCGCGAGAAGTCCGACGCGCAGAAGGCCGAACAGGCCGCGAAGGGCGCGAAGGAGCAGGCGCAGCGCGAGGAGAAGCAGGCGCAGGACCGCCGCAACCAGGCAGAGCGCGAGCGCTCCCAGGCCGAGCAGCGCAAGGGCCAGGCCGAGCGTGAGGAGAACCAGGCCCGCGAGCGCAAGGAGCGCGCGCAGAATGAGGCTCAGCAGGCCGCAGGCCGCCGCGACGAGCAGAACCGCAACGCCGCCTCCGAGAACGAAAAGGCGCAGCAGGCCGAACAGAGGGCGAAGTCCGCGCAGGAGAAGTCCGCCGTCGCCGAGCGCGAGCGCGTCGAGGCGCAGAAGCGCGCCGAGCAGGCGCGCTCCGAACGCGACCGCGCCGACAGCGAGCGCCGCGCCGCCGAGAACCGCTCGAACGACGCGAACAGCCGCGCCCGGAACGCCGCCGACCGCGCCCAGGAGCACCAGCGCAACGCCGAGAACGCGCAGAAGCGGATGGACGAGGCCCGGAGGACCGCGCAGTCGCTCGACGCCGCCGCGCAGCGCCAGCGCCAGCAGCGCGCCCGCGACGCGCAGCAGAAGGTCCTCGACGCGATGGCCAAGCTCGACGCCGCCATCGAGAGCGACGTCGCCAAGCCGAAGAGCCACGTCCCCGAGACCCTCGAGGCGAGCGAGCTCGCGACCCTCGACACCTCCGACCTCTCCATCTCCGAGGCCTACGAGATGGCGCGCAGCATCGAGGAGGCCGTCACCGAGACCTACCGCGAGGTCGTCGCCGCCTCCACCGCGCTCGAGCAGCGCCTGCCGCTCGAGGAGGCCGAGCGCCTCACCGACGTCGCCAAGCCCGTCCGCGAGGACTTCGACGCGGACCTGCTCGACGGTCGCGCGCGCACCGCCGAGCAGCTCGCCGCGCAGAAGGAGGCGCGCTACAACGCCGTCCGCGAGACCGAGAACATGGTCGACGCCTCGATGGCGATGATGAACGAGGCCTTCCGCCTCTCCGGCTTCGAGGATAGCGGCGATTTCCGCGACCGGAGCCAGCGCATCGCGGAGGGGCTCAAGTGGCTCAAGCGCGGCGACCTCGCCGGGCACGGCGAAGGCGAGCGCGCCGAGAAGTTCCACGCCCTCGCGGGCCTCTCGATGCAAATCGAGCGCCTCGCCGCCGAGGACCGCGGCGCGCGCGCCAAGGACCTGCGCGGCGTCACGATCGGCGGCCTCGCGCAGTCGGGCACGGGCAGCAAGGACGAGAACTACCGCCGCGTCGCCGGCCGCGCCGACGCATACGTCGGCCAGCCCGGGTCGCGCAACGAGCCGGGCACCGGCGCCGACCTGCTGCCGGGCAACGTCCTGGCGGTCGACGAGACCTCGCGCGGGATGCCGGGCGGGTGGATGTATCTGGAGAGCTGGTGGATCATCGGGCCGTTCCCGAACCCGGACCGCGTGAACATCACGCGCAAGTTCCCGCCGGAGTCGGTGATCGACCTCGACGCCGCCTACGAGGGCGCGGGCGGGCTCGTGAAGTGGCAGTTCTCGCAGGCGCGGACGCCGTTCCCGAGCGACAAGCCCAACCGCCACCGCTCCGAGGTGATCCCGCCGAACCGGCGCGAGTTCGCGATCTGGTACGGCTACACCATCCTGCGCGTCGACCGCGAGTGCGACGTGTGGCTGGCGGCCGGCTCCGACGACCGGTCCGACGTGTGGGTGAACGGCATGAAGGTGTGGGCGAGCGGCAACAACCGCAAGGTGTGGACTATCGACGAAGGGTTCCGCCGCATCCACCTCAAGAAGGGCGCCAACCCCGTCCTCGTGCGCCTTGAGAACGGCCCCGGCCCCACGAGCTTCTCCGTCTGCGTCTCCCCGCACGACACCCCGCCGCCGCTATAGGGAGAGGCGGGGCCGCGCGAGTCGCGCGACCCCGCCCCGGCGTGGGGGACCGACCCGCCTCTACGGCAGCTTCGCGCGGGGGACGGCGAGCTCGTCGTCCGTCGGAATCTGGTCGGTCATCGTCCGGTCGTTGTACTTCTGGTACGCGACGAGGTCGAAGTAGCCCGTGCCGGTGAGGCCGAAGAAGATGTTCTCCTCGATGCCCTCCCGCTTGCAGCGCAGCGCCTCGTCGATCGCCGCGCGGATCGCGTGGCTCGACTCGGGCGCGGGGAGCGTCCCCTCGGTGCGCGCGAAGAACTCCGCCGCCTCGAAGACCGCGGTCTGCTCCACGGACACCGCCTCCATCATCCTGTCGTGGTAGAGCTGCGAGAGGATCGTGCTCATGCCGTGGAAGCGCAGGCCGCCGGCGTGGTTGGCGCTCGGGATGAAGTCGGCGCCGAGCGTGTACATCTTGGCAAGCGGGCAGATGCGGCCGGTGTCGCAGAAGTCGTACGCGAAGACGCCGCGCGTGAAGCTCGGGCAGGACGCCGGCTCGACCGCAACGATGCGGTAGTCCTTCTCGCCGCGGAGCTTCTCGCCCATGAACGGCGCGATGAGGCCGCCGAGGTTCGAGCCGCCGCCCGCGCAGCCGATGATGACGTCGGGCTTGACGCCGAGGCGCTCGAACGCGCGGTGCGCCTCGAGGCCGATGATCGACTGGTGCAGCAGCACCTGGTTGAGGACGGATCCGAGAACGTAGCGGTAGCCCTCGTGCTTCACGGCGTATTCGACGGCCTCGCTGATCGCGCAGCCGAGCGAGCCGGTGGTGCCGGGGTGCTCGGCGAGGATCCGGCGGCCGACGTCGGTCGTGTCGGAGGGCGAGGGCGTGACGTCCGCGCCGTAGGTGCGCATGACCTCGCGGCGGAAGGGCTTCTGCTCGTAGGAGCACTTCACCATGAAGACCTTGCAGTCGAGGCCGAAGAAGGCGCAGGCCATCGAGAGCGCGGTGCCCCACTGGCCGGCGCCCGTTTCGGTCGTGACGCCCTTGAGGCCCTGCTTCTTGGCATAGTAGGCCTGGGCGATCGACGAATTGAGCTTGTGCGAGCCGGAGGTGTTGTTGCCCTCGAACTTGTAGTAGATGTGGGCGGGCGTGCCGAGTGCCTTCTCGAGGAAGTAGGCGCGGACGAGGGGCGACGGCCGGTACATCTTGTAGAAGTCGGAGATCTCCTTCGGGATCGGGAAGAACTTCGTGTCGTTGTCGAGCTCCTGCTGCACCAGCTCCTCGCAGAAGACGTGGGACAGCTCCTCGGCCGTGCAGGGCTCGCGCGTGGCGGGGTTCAGCAGCGGCGCGGGCTTGTTCTTCATGTCCGCGCGGAGGTTGTACCACGACGTCGGGATGTCGTCTTCGGGGAGATAGGTCTTGTAGGGGACGTCGCTCATTCGGGTTTCCTCTTGGGTCTTGTGGTCCTGTTGTCGTGTTGTCGTGTGGTCGGATGGACCGATGGCGCCGGCGGTCTTGCGTGGCGTCGACAGGGCCGGATGATACTATTAACAGAAACATATGTCAAGGGGTCTCCCGGAATCGGTCGCCCGAAAGGGGTTGATTCCCGACGGCGGAGGGTGGTAGACTCTCTTTGTGTCGCCGCCGCGCGCGCCGGTCGGCCCCGAATCCTCCTTCCGAGAAACCATGCCCACCCCCAGGAAAGTCCACGTCGCCGTGATCGGCTGCGGCGTCATCAGCGAGCTCCATCTGCGTTGCTTCGCGCACAACCCGCAGGCTCGGGTCGCCGCCGTCTGCGACCTCGTGCCCGAGCGCGCCGAGCGCGCCGCCCGGGAACGCGCTCCCGGCGCGCGGTGGACGACGAAGGCCGCGGAGATCTTCGCCGACCCGTCGATCGACGCCGTCTCGATCTGCACCGACCACGCCTCGCACGCG
>CACWKU010000146.1 GCA_902761575.1 uncultured bacterium | reverse complement strand
GTGCCCCTCGTGGCGCGTCGCCGCCGCGCAGCTCGCTTCGGCGGGCGTCACCGACGTCTACCTCTACGCCGGATCGCTCGCGGGCGCCGTCGCCGCGATCCCGGGCGTGCCGCGCGTCGCCGGCGCGCCCGCCGACCCGTTCCCGGAGGCCGTCGCCGCGTGCCGCGCCTTCGGCGTCCGCGTCCACGCGTGGCTGCCGGCGCTGCAGTTCGAGAACGCGCCGGACGACCGCTTCGCCGGCTTCGCGAAGGCGGGGCGGCTGCTGCACGACCCGTCCGGGAAGGCGATCGGGTGGCTCAACCCCGCCGTCCCCGCCAACGCGAAGGACGTCGCCCTCGCCGCCGTCTCGATCGCGCGGAAGGAGGGCGTGGCCGGCATCCAGCTCGACTTCGTCCGCTACCCGGACGCCGCCACGCGCGAGAAGCGCTCCGCCGCGGCCGTGACGGAGCTCGTCGCGCGCGTCCGGCGCGAGCTGCGCGCCGCCGCGCCGGCGTGCGAGCTCTCGGTCGCGGTGTACGGCTCGTATCCGGCGTGCCGCGACAACGTCGGGCAGGACTGGCGGGGCTGGCTCGCGCGCGGGATCGTCGACCGCGCCGTCCCGATGAACTACTTCGGCTCGCTCGGCGCCCTCCGCGCGTTCCTGGAGCGGCAGCGAGGCGGCCGCGACCGCCTCGTCTGCGGCCTCGGCCCGTGCGCGCGCGAGTCCTTCCTCGAGCCCGACGAACTGCTCGAGCAGCTGCGCGAGGCCTACCGCGAGGGCTACGCCGGCGCCGCCCTCTTCTCCTTCGACGCCCGCTTCGTCGAGGACCTCGTCCCCGCACTTCGAATCGCACGATGAAAGAATTTCTCCGCCGCAAGAACGTCGAGATCTCGCTCCGCCGCTACGGCATCGACGCCCTGGGCGCGATGGCGCAGGGCCTGTTCTGCTCGCTCCTCGTCGGCACCATCCTCGACACCGTCGGACGCCAGTTCGGCGTCCCGTTCCTCGCGCGCACCGTCGCCACGGTCGCGGGGAAGGACTACACCGTCGGCGGCCTCGCGATGGCGATGAGCGGACCCGCGATGGCGACCGCCATCGGCTGGGCGCTCAAGGCGCCGCCGCTCGTGCTCTTCTCGCTCGTCACCGTCGGCTTCGCCTCCAACGCGCTCGGCGGCGCGGGCGGGCCGCTCGCGGTGCTCTTCGTCGCCATCGCGGCGGCCGAGTGCGGCAAGCTCGTCTCGAAGGAGACGAAGGTCGACATCCTCGTGACGCCGCTCGCGACGATCGGCGTCGGCCTCGCGCTCTCGGCGCTTCTCGCGCCGGCGCTCGGCCGCGCGGCCATGAAGGTCGGCGCTCTCGTGATGTGGGCGACCGACCTGCAGCCGTTTCTGATGGGCGTCGCGGTCTCGGTCGTCGTCGGGATGGCCCTCACGCTGCCGATCTCGTCGGCCGCGATCTGCGCGGCGCTGGGCCTCACCGGCCTCGCGGGCGGCGCGGCCGTGGCGGGGTGCTGCGCGCAGATGGTGGGCTTCGCGGCGATGAGCTTCCGCGAGAACCGGTGGGGCGGGCTCGTCTCGCAGGGCCTCGGCACCTCGATGCTGCAGATGGGCAACATCGTCCGCAACCCGCGCGTCTGGATTCCGCCGACGATCGCCTCGGCGATCGGCGGTCCGGTCGCGACCTGCCTCTTCCGCCTGCGGATGGACGGCCCCGCCGTCTCCTCTGGCATGGGCACGTGCGGGCTCGTGGGTCCGATCGGCGTCTGGACCGGCTGGGCGCGGAACGGCGGCGGCACGGCCCTCGACTGGCTCGGCCTCGTCCTCGTGGCGATCGTCCTCCCGGCCGTGCTCGCGCCCCTCCTCGCCGTCCCCCTCCGCCGCATCGGCTGGATCAAGCCCGGCGACCTCAAGCTCTAGGCCGCCATGGCCTCCGTCTTCCGGTTCTTCGGGATCGGGTCGTCTCCGGGAGGCGCTTCCGCGCTTTTCCGGAAGAACGGCACGACCGCCCCGCACCGTGGACGGCGCGGGACGGTCGTGCGACGGAATCCCCGGGACTACGCCTCGGCGGGCGCCTCGGCGGCGGCGGCCGCCTCGGCCTTGCCGCCGGCGACGGTCGAGCGCAGGCGCGCGGCCTTGCCCTTGCGGTCGCGAAGGAAGTAGAGCTTCGCGCGGCGGACGTGCGAGTGCGCCTCGACGACGATCTTGCTGATGAACGGGCTGTGGACCGGGAAGACCTTCTCCACGCCCACGCCGTAGGCGACGTGGCGGACCGTGAAGGTCTCGTTGGCGCCCGCGCCCTTGCGCGCGATGACGACGCCGCCGAACGCCTGGTCGCGCGTCTTGTCGCCTTCCTTGATCTTGACGTAGACCTTCACCTGGTCGCCGATGGCGAACTCGGGGACGTCCTTCTTGAGGCCTTCGGCCGTGATTTCATCGAGAACGTTGCTCATTTCGTTTCTCCTGTTGTAAGTCTGTTTGTTTCGGTTTCGGGGTGGGTCGGCCCGCGGGAGTGAGAAGGGGCGGAGCCGGGTTCGGAAGAGGTTCGAAGGTTCGAAAGTTCAAAGGTTCGCAGGTTCCATTCAGCATTCAGCATTCGGCTTCGGGGCTTTGCGGTGTCTTTTCTTCTTCGGTGGTGGCGGGGGGCGGGGGAGGCCGGCCTTGGCGGCGAGATCGGGGCGGCGTTCGAGGGTGAGGCGTTCGGCCTGTTCCTGGCGCCACGCGCGGATCTTGGCGTGGTTGCCGCTCTGGAGGACTTCGGGGACGCGGAGGCCGCGGTATTCGACGGGGTGGGTGAACTGGGGGAAGTCGAGGAGTCCGGTTTCGAAGCTTTCGTCCTGCGTGGCGCCGTCGCCCCCGAGGACGCCGGGGAGGAGGCGGACCGTCGCGTCGATGACGCACGCGGCGGGGAGGGCGCCGTTGGTGAGGACGTAGTCGCCGATCGAGATCTCCTCGGGCTGGAGAATCTGCCGCACGCGGTCGTCGATGCCCTCGTAGTGTCCGCACAGGAAGATCAGGTGCCTCTCCTGCGCGAGGCGGTGGGCGTCGGCCTGGACGAAGGGCTTTCCGGAGGGCGTCATCAGGAGGACCTTGGAGCCTTCCTCCCGGACGGACTCGACGGCGCGGACCAAGGGGTCGGGCAGCATGATCATGCCCGGGCCGCCGCCGTAGGGCCGGTCGTCGGTGGTGTGGCGCTTGTCCTCGGTGAAGTCCCTCGGGTTGACGATCCGGAACCGGACCGCTCCCTTGCGGGAGGCTCGGCCGATCATGCTTTCCGAGAGGAACCCCCGGATCATCTCCGGGAACTCGGTCACGACGTCGACCGACAGGGGGATGGACGCGGCGTCCGCCACGGCGACCTCCGGCGCCCCCGCGCGCGGCGCGGGGGCGAGCGGCTAGCCCTCGGCGGCCTTGGCGGCCTTCGCGAGCTTCGCCTTCTTGCCCTTGGAGATCTTCTGGTGCGTGTGCTCCGGCTTGCCCTCGTCGGCGCGCTTCTGGCGCTTGAGGAGGCTCTGCACCACGGGGCTCACGATCGCGCCGACGCCCTTCCAGTAGGCGATGCGGTCGAGCTTGAGCTCGTAGTTCTTGCCGGGCTGGCGCGGGGAGTACCAGCCGAGGTTCTCGATGAAGCGCCCGTCCCGGGGGAAGCGGGTGTCGGCGGCGACGACGCGGAACGAAATGTCCCGGTTGGCGCCGGTGCGGGTGAGTCTGACTTTGACGGACATAGGGTCCTCTTGTTTCTTGTTTTGCGGTGCGTGCAAGGGGGCTGCGCCCGGGCGTCCCGCGCGCAACGGGCGGGGATTATCGCACAACCCCCGACGAAAATCCAGCGAAATTTTGCGTCTCCGAGGAGGACCGTTGCGCCCCCCCTCCCGCGACCCCGCCTCGCGACGCGCTAGATGCCGAGCGTCGGCTGGCGGGAGCGGCCGCCGGCCTGCAGGCCGAGCGCCTGGAACGCGAGCGGCGTCGCCTCGCGGCCGCGCGGCGTGCGCGCCAGGTACCCCTCCTGGATGAGGTAGGGCTCGTAGACCTCCTCGATCGTGCCGGCCTCCTCGCCGACCGAGACGGCGACCGTCCCGAGCCCGACGGGCCCGCCGGAGAAGTCCTCGCAGATGCACGAGAGGATGCGCTTGTCCATCTCGTCGAGGCCCGTCCGGTCGATGCCCTCCATCGCGAGCGCCTTGTCGGCGACGGCGGCGTCGATCCTCCCGCCGGCCCGCACCTGCGCGTAGTCGCGCACGCGCCGCAGCAGGTTGTTCGCGATGCGCGCGGTGCCGCGCGAGCGGCGCGCGATCTCGAGCGCGCCGGGGCCGTCGACCTCCACGCCGAGGATGCCGGCCGAGCGCGTCACGATCTTCGCGAGGTCCTCGGGCGTGTAGTAGTCGAGGCGCGCGTTGATCGCGAAGCGGGAGCGCAGCGGCGCGGAGAGCAGGCCCGAGCGCGTCGTCGCGCCGACGAGCGTGAAGCGCGGCAGCTCGAGGCGGATCGAGCGGGCGTTGGGCCCCTGGTCGATCATGATGTCGAGGACGAAGTCCTCCATCGCGGAGTAGAGGTACTCCTCGACGGCGGTCTGGAGGCGGTGGATCTCGTCGATGAAGAGGATGTCGCCCGGGTTGAGGCTCGTGAGCATGCCCGCGAGGTCCGAGGGCTTGTCGATCACGGGGCCGCTCGTCGCGTGCACCTGGACGCCCATCGCCTGCGCGAGGATGTAGCACAGCGTCGTCTTGCCGAGCCCGGGCGGGCCGGAGAGCAGCACGTGGTCGAGCGCCTCGCCGCCGCCGCGGATGCGCGCGGCCTCGACCGCGAGCAGCAGGCGCTCGCGCACCTTCTCCTGGCCGACGAAGTCGTCGAACCTCGTCGGGCGCAGACGGTTGTCGAACGAGGCGTTCGGCTGGTTGAACTGTTCGGAAACGGGCTTCGTCATTTCGCGTCCCTGAAGGTGATCTCGTTGATGCAGCGGCGGAACTCGTCGGCGCCGTCGAGGAAGACGACCTCGATGCGGAGGAAGAGGACGGGCACCGCGCGGCGGTCGATGCGCGTCATGCGGACGGCGTCCTTCTCGGTCGTGAGGACGGCGTCCGCGCCAAGCTCCTGCGCGCGGTTCACGATGTCGATGATCTCCTGCTGCGAGAAGCGGTGGTGGTCGGCGAAGTGGCGCCGCTCGAGGATCTCCGCGCCGAGCTTCTCGAGCGAGCTCTCGAACGAGAGCGGGGCGGCGATGCCCGAGACGGCGTAGACCTTCATCCCCTTGAGGCGCGCGAGCGGGAAGCGCTCCCGCGTGAAGGCGTCGACGAGCGCGGTCGGGTCGTGGTTGCACTCCATGAGGCCGCACTCGGGGTTAAGCTCGCGGATGCGGCGGCGCAGCGCCGCGGTGTCGCCGCCGCGCGCCTTGGTGATGCAGACGAAGCTCGCGCGCGCGATGTTCTCCGCCGGCTCGCGCAGGATGCCGCGCGGCAGGACGTTGCCGTTGCCGAAGGGGTTGGTGCGGTCCACCAGGACGATGTCGCGCCGGTGCTTGAGCCGCTGGTACTGGAAGCCGTCGTCGAGCAGCAGCGTGTCGCAGCCGAACTTCCGGACGGCGTAGCGGCCGCTCTTCACGCGGTCCTTGTCGACGAGCACGACGACGTCCGGCAGGTTCGTCGCGAGCATGTAGGGCTCGTCGCCGGACATCTCGCTGTCGAGGAGGAGCCGGCGGCCGTCCGAGACGACGCGCGGCGGCGGGCCGCCGGGTCCGAAGCGGAGCTTGTCGCCCGTCTTCTGCCAGAAGCCCTTCTCCTTCTTGCGGTAGCCGCGGGAGAGGATGGCGACCCTGCGTCCCTGGTCGGTGAGCTCGCGCGCGAGCTTCTCGACCATCGGGGTCTTGCCGGTGCCGCCGACGGTGACGTTGCCGATGCTGATCACCTGGCAGCCGAGCGGATAGCGGCTCAGGACGCCGGTGCGGAAGAGGAAGAGGCGCGTCTGCACCGCGGCCCGGTAGAGGCCGGAGAGGCGCTTGAGGGTCCAGAGCAGGAGGCGGACGGGCCACTCGTGGCCCTGGTCCGCCCCCTCGTACTGGATGAGCGGCAGGAGGGAGTTCTCCGCCGATTCGAGCGTCTTGCGGCTGCCCATGGGAGGAATGGCGTTGCGGTGGGCCGCAGTCTACCACAAAGCCTCGCCCGGCGCCACCGGGAAAATCGTCGCAGAGCCGGTTCCGTCCGACGCTTTGACTTCCGCCGCAGGCGTGCTAGAATGACCGCCGCTTCCGCGGCCGCGCGATGCGGCCCCCTTCCCCACCCTTCGCCATGATCGCCTTCCAGGACGTCGCCATCTCGTTCGGCACCCAGCGGGTGCTGCACGGCGTCACGGTCAAGATCAACGCGAAGGAGCGCATCGGGATCGTCGGCCCCAACGGCGCCGGCAAGTCCACCTTCTTCAACCTCCTCACCGGCGAGCTCTCGCCCGACCACGGCGAGATCCTCTTCGAGGGCGAGAAGCCCTCCATCGGCTACCTCCACCAGCAGCTCTCGAGATGGGAGGAGGGCGACACGCTCCTCTCCTACTCGCTCCGCGCCTCGGCCGACCTCAAGGCGATGGAGGAGGAGATCGCCCGCCTCGAGGGCGGCATCGCCGCGCTCCCCGCCGGCTCGCCCGAGCGCGCCCGCGCCCTCTCCCGCATCGGCGACCTCCAGACGCGCTTCGAGGCGCGCGGCGGCTACGACCTCGACGCCCGCGTGAAGAAGGCGCTCTGCGGCCTCGGCTTCCACCCCTCCGACTTCGACCGCCCCTTCGCCGAGTTCTCCGGCGGCTGGAAGATGCGCGCCGAGCTCGTCCGCACGCTCGCCGGCGGCCCCGACCTGCTGCTCCTCGACGAACCCTCCAACTACCTCGACCTCCCCGCCGTCGAATGGCTCCAGCGCTACCTGCGCGAGTTCCGCGGGACGCTGCTGCTGGTCTCGCACGACCGGTACCTGCTGCGCACGCTCACCACGCTCACGATCGAGATCGACGGCGAGACCGCGACGCGCTACAACGGCCCGCTCGACTTCTACCTGCGCGAGCGCCAGGCGCGCTACGACACGCTCCTCGCCGCCAAGCGCAACCAGGACCGCCTCCGCGAGCAGTACCAGCGCTTCGTCGACACCTTCCGCTCGCAGGCCAACAAGGCCTCGCTCGTCCAGTCGCGCATCAAGATGATCGAGCGGATGGAGCCGATCGCCGTCCCGCGCCAGGCCTCCGAGGCCGGGAAGCTGCGCCTCCCCGCGTGGCACCACTGCGGCACGACCGTCCTCTCCGTGCGCGACGCCGGCTTCACCTACGACGGCGAGCGCTGGATCTTCCGCCACGTCTCCTTCGACGTCGGCCGCGGCGAGCACCTCGCCATCGTCGGCTTCAACGGCCTCGGCAAGACGACGATGACGCGTCTCTTCGCCGGCGTCCGCGCGCCGAGCGAGGGCGAGGTCGTGATCGGCCACAAGGTCGTCCCGGGCTACATGTCGCAGGAGTTCGCCGAGACGATCCCCGACGACCGGTCGCTCCTCAACGTCGTCCGCCGCGAGGACGAGACGATGACCGAGGCGCAGGCGCGGCAGCTCCTGGGCGCGTTCGGCTTCTCGGGCGACGACGCGTTCAAGCACGCCGGCGTCCTCTCCGGCGGCGAGAAGATCCGCCTCGCCTTCGCGCGCATCTACGCGCGCAAGCCCAACTTCCTCGTCCTCGACGAGCCCACCACGCACCTCGACATGAACGGCCGCAAGGCGCTCGAGGAGGCGCTCGTCGCCTACGAGGGCACGGTCGTCGTCGTCTCGCACGACGTCGAGTTCGTGCGCCGCATCGCGCAGAACATCGTCGAGGTGGCGGAGACGGGCGTGCGCAAGTTCGTCGGCGGCTACGACGACTACCGCGAGCGCGTCGAGCGCGAGGCCGCCGCCGCGGCCGCCTCCGTGCGCGAGGCGGACGCCGCGAAGCGCGAGGCGAACCCGAACTCGCGCGAGGCGCAGCGCCGCGCGCGCGCCGCCGA
>CACWKU010000145.1 GCA_902761575.1 uncultured bacterium | reverse complement strand
GCATTCCACGGGATGGTCGGCGCCCTTGAAATACGACGGATTCTCCCCCATCACCGCCTCCCACTGCGCCTGCGTGACCTCGTATTTGCCCATCCGGAAGTCCTGTCCGGGGATTTGGACCATCTCCGCCACGAGCCGCTCCACCGGGTCGCCCGCGTCCGCATCGCACCCGCGCGCGGCGAACCAGACGGCGAGCGCGAGGAACGCAAGAAGAAGGAGGAGGGCGAGGCGTTTCACGGGTTGAAGGGGTTGAAGAGGTTGAAGGGGTTGAAGGAGTTTAAAGTTGAAAGGGTAAAGTTGCGTGGCGGGGTTTGGGATTGTCCACCAACTCTCAATGTCCATCAATCGGCAATGCCATCAATGACAATGCCAATGGAACTGGAAGCAGGTCGGGATTCGGATTTGGATTGGCATTGGCGTTGATGGACATTGGTGGCAATGGGAGTTGGTGGACATTGTCAAGGCTCCGCGGTCTCTGCGCTCTCTGCGTGGGGTTCGGACTCCGCGGACTCCGCGTGAGGAACAGGCTCCGCGTGGGCGGGGGCCAGATCGGCGAAGAGGAAGCGGGCGGGGGCTCCGGCGGGCGGGTGGAATGGATGTCCCTCCCGAGCGCCGGTCGGGAGGATGTAATGGCGGATCGCGACATTCCGCTCCGCGTGGCCGAACGAGCTGTAGTTCTCCCGCCGTTCCACGACGAGCAGCGGGCCCCCGACGGCATCCGCGACGGCGCGGTCCTTTTCGTCGAGGGATTCGGGGAGGCTCGTGTCGAGGGGAAGGCGCGCAATCCGGACGAACTGGTGCTTTCCGATGAGGAGCGTGAGCTCCGTCGTGTCCGTGATCACGATTCGTTCGCCCGCCTTCGGAAGCCACATGTCTTCCGCCGAATCGAGCGGATCCGACGATTTGATAGCCGCGTCCCATCCCAGATCGCCGAGAACCACGGCGGCCGGAGCGCCGTTCGTGCCGGGGTCGATCTCGCGGAATGCGGATTCAAGGAAGCGCGCGCAATCGCTTGCGGCGGTGTCCGGCGCGTTCGTGGCGGGCGAGTCCTCGAGGACGACGGGTTCGCCCCGATCGACATTGACGCTCAGCTCGCCGAGGATCATTCGGATCGTATCCAAGTTTTCGCGCGTGTTGAGGACGACGAACCCGTCGTCGCCCGAGCGCTCCATCGACGATCCCGGAGGCCACCAAATGCTGGGCCGTCCGAGAAATGCCATCAACCCGTCGATTACGGCGGGGCGGCCCGTCACGAGGTCGGGCCGGATCGTGAAGCGCCACCGCTCGAATGTCTCGCCTTGCAAGTCGGCCTCGGCCCGCGCGAGCGTCGCCGCCGGCGCGTTCGTGGCGGGGTCCGCCGCCGAGAGCCGGGGCATCGCGACTTCACCGAGGCCGGGGACGCGGACCCAGCGGTCCTCGCCCGGCAGCCGGACGACGAGATCCTCGGGGGCGTCGGCGGGCGCAAACGCATCGAATTCGAACGGCACCGCGCGGACGGGTCGGGGGAATTCCGGATCGCCCTCGCGCGGCAGGGCGTCGAACGCGAGGAGCCGCGACGAGCCGCCGCGCGCGAAGTCGACTCCGGCGGCCGGCCGGGTTCCGCGGAACAGGTAGCGGACGAGGCGGCTTTGTGCGCGCGCGTAGGCGATATGCCCCGGGTCGTTTCGAAGGCGGGTCACGCAGACGCCGGGGCCGAGGAAGAGGACCCGGGTGTCGACGAAGGCGTCGAGCGTCGCGATCTTGCGCATCTCCGCGACCGGGTCGGCCTCGGGCGAAAGGCGGAGGCGCCACGGCTCGGCGAGCAGCTGCTCGAGCGTCGCCGCCGGCGCGTTCGTGGCGAAGGCCGCGGCGGGCGTCGCGGCGGGCGCGTTCGTGGCGGGGTCCGCCGCGTGCAACCAGGAGTCGTCGGGGAAGAGGAGGACGAGGACGCGGCAGTCGCCGGCGGGCGGCGGGGCGAACACGGCGGCGGCGCCCGGTTCGAGCGCCAGGCCCAGTTCCTCCGTTTCGGCGGTGTCGTCTCCCGCGAAGACCGAGGCCTCCGCGGTCAGGCGGAGCAGCGGAGTCCCGCCGCGGCAAACGAGGGGGCGCACGGAAAGGCGGACGCCGTTCGTGACCGCGGGCTTCCCGGGTTCGCCGTCGATGTCGAGGAGGGAGACCTCCGCCTTGCAACCGTCCCCGAAGACCGCACTCGGCATTCCCAGGATATACGCGTTTCCGTCGGAGACGGCGGCGGCTCTGACGGCGTCGAGCGTCCCGCGGTAGCACGCGACCGCGGGACGCTCCGCTTCGGGGAAGGACGCGGGATCCGCCCCGAGCAGCACGCGGTAATACCAGTCCATCGCGGATTCGCGGTTGGTCGGCGAACCGATCTGCAGGACGAGGGCGTCGATGCGGATTTCGGGATGGACGGCGTCGGGGCCGTGGGCGTTCGTGGCGGGGTCTTCCGCGAACGCGAACGGCGCGAGCGCGAGGAGGGGGAGGATGAGGGCGATGCGTTTCATGGCGGGGTATTCTACCACATCTCGGGCGGGAAACTATTAGAAATGCGTGGGAAATCTCGGCGTGATAATGGAACAAAACGAAAATTCAACTTGTGATTTGTTCCAGATTGTGGTAGCCTCCCCTTCCGAAAGGAGACACGAACCATGCTGGAACGGCATCTTGGCGCAAAAATCCTCGAGGCGGCGAAGCAATATCCCGTCGTGACGCTTCTCGGGCCACGGCAGTCGGGCAAGACGACGCTGGTCCGATCGCTGTTTCCCGGGCACACCTACGTCGATCTGGAGGATCCGGATCTGCGCGCGCTCGCGACGGAGGATCCGAAGACGTTCTTCGAGATGCATCCCGAACCGCTTGTGATCGACGAGGTGCAGCGCGTCCCGGAGCTGCTCTCCCGGATCCAGGTCCGCGTGGACGCGGACCGCGCGCGCAACGGGCGCTTCATCCTCACGGGAAGCCACCAGCCGAAGCTCAAGGAGGCGGTTTCGCAGTCCCTCGCCGGCCGCACGGCGGAACTGGAGCTCCTGCCCCTTTCGATGGAGGAGCTTGGGGCCCGGACGGCGGGCGTCCCGACGGACGAGCTGATGCTGCGCGGCTTCATGCCCGGCGCGTGGGCGGGCCGGGCGTCGCCGACCGACTTCCACCGCAACTACTTCCGGACCTACGTCGAGCGGGACGTCCGGACGCTCCTGCAGGTGCGGAACGCCGCGGCCTTCGAGAAATTCCTCCACCTGCTCGCCGGCCGCGTCGGGCAGCTCGTCAACCTCGACGGCCTCGCGGGCGAGGTGGGCGTGAGCGCCCCGACAATCGAACAGTGGATCTCGGTGGCCGAGGCGTCGTTCGTCGTCTTCCGGCTCCCGCCGTGGTTCGCCAACGTCGGCAAGCGGTTCGTGAAGACGCCGAAGATCTTCTTCACGGACGTCGGCCTCGCGGCCTACCTGCTCGGCATCGAAACGCCGCGGCAGCTCGCGCGCGACCCGCTCCGCGGCCATCTCTTCGAGAACATGGCCGTCGCGGACCTTGTGAAGCTCCGCACCAACGCCGGACGGGATCCGTCGCTCTTCTTCGTCCGGGACTCGAAGGGGTTCGAGGTCGACGCCCTCTTCTCGTTCGGCGGGGACCTGCGGCCGCTCGAAATCAAATCCGCCCGGACCTTCGACACGGACCTCGTGAAGAACCTGGCCTCGTTCCGCAAGCTCGTTCCCGACTGCGCCGAGCCGCGGCTCGTCTACGACGGGGAAGCGTTCCCCGCGCGCGCCGGCGCCCGGTGCCTCAACGTCCGCGACCTCTCCCGGGACTCCGTCTTCGGATAGCCGGCGGGGGTGCCTTCCGGCCGGCCCGCCGCGGCGCGTCGTGCGCGGCTTCACGGCTTCGGCTGCTGCGAGGGGAGCTGGCGGAGGATGTACTCGATGCGGTCGAGGTTCTCCTGCGTGTTGGCGACCGTGAGCGTGCCGGGGACGGGGAGCGTCAGCGCGGAGCCCTCCGGCCAGGTGACGCCCTTGCCCGCGAACCACTCCTTGAGCCTGGCCGCCTCCGCCGCCGTCGTGCGTCCGGCGGCCGCGTTCGCGCGGCGGATCGGATACTGGCGGTGGATGATGAGGTCCGGATCGTTCAGGGGGTCTCGCGCGGAGTCGGGCCGGGCGGGGGCGGCGGAGGAGCCCGCGTCGGCAGGCGGCCACGCGTCGGCGGTGGGGGCCGCCTTCGGCAGGCCGAAGACGATCTGCCCCTCCTGGATGCGGTGTTCGAGCCCGGTCATGTCGGCGAGCATCGAGAGGAGCGGACCGAGGCCGATGCTGTTCGCGCGCAGGGTGACGGTCGGGAGCTCGTTCGTGACGGCTTCGTCGAGCCGGATGCGGAATCTGGGCGAGCCGGCGGGCGCAGCCTTGTTCGCCTTCGCCTCGACGTCGGCGAGGACGTTCGTGAAGGCGGCCTGTTTCCACTCGACGGAGGGAATGACGGTGCGGACCTCCGCGGCGGCGACGGCCTGGTCGGCGGCGTTCCGCGTGGCGGGGTTCTGGGCAAAGCAGGGCGCAGCGGCGGCAAGCGCAAGCGCGCCAAGAAGAAACCGAGGAACACGGGAAACACGGGGAATGCTTTTCATGGCGTGGTTGGTGGTTGGTTGTTAGTGGTCGGTTGTTAGTGGGGGGTGCGGCGTGACTCCTGCACGGGATCGGCGATGCGGCGCGCGGATACGACGGGGACGAAGAAGCGCGGCGCGTCGGCGGGCGCGTTCGGGTCGGGGAAGGGACGCAGGAGCGCGGCCTCGCCGTCGGCGAGGTCGAGCGCGCATTCCTCGGCGAAGGACGGGAACTCGGGCGTTTCCCAGCCGTAGAATCGAGGCGGGTCGTCCCGAACGATACCGCTGACCATCGCGAAGGAGCCGTCCGCGTGGCGGAGCGGAACGCCGGCCGACGGGATCCGCGCCCAGACGGGATCCCCCGTGTGCTCGAACCGCACGGAGAGATGGATGCGGTCGTCGTCCGTCCGGAGTCGCGGAACGATGCGGAACTCCGGCCCGACGGGCCGCGTCCGGAAGTCGAAGGGATCGCGGGCGGCGATGGCGCGATCGGAGACGGCGCCGCCCGCGGGCGCGGGAACGTCCACGACGCCCCAGCCCGTCTGCTCGGGGAAGATGTATTCGACGAAGTCCCGCAGCTCCGCCGTCGCGTCGTTGGCGACCGTCCGCCGCGCGACGCCGCCGAACCAAGGGCGGCCCTCGCCGTGGCTCGGCGCCGCGAAGGGCGCCGCGGGCGGGCTCTCGGCCAGGTCGAGCAGGTCGTCCAGCGAGGGCTGGCGGGCGAGGACGGGCGCGAGCAGCGCCGCGGGCGAGGCGGGGACGCCGAAGCGCGCGAGGAAGGCGTCGAGGTCTCCGGCGGCGACGGCGAGGAGCGACGCGGCGACCTCGACGCGACCGCCCGCCGCTCCCCACAGGAGCGAGAGCAGCTGTTCGATCTCGGCCTGCGCCGCGGGCGACGTTGCCACGGAGAGCTTGCCGATTTCCGGCATGTACCGCGCCGTGCTGCCTTCGGGGATGTCGGCGCCGAGCTCGCGGGCGAGCGCCAGAACCGCCTCCCCCGACGGCGCCGTCGCGTTCGTCGGGACGAGATACGGGAAGACGGCGGCGGAATGCTCCATCCACGGGGCGGAATAGAGGCGGCGCGCGAAGCCGTCCGGGACGGCGGGTGAGGCGGGCGGGGGGACGGCCGGGGCCGCCGGGAGGGGCGCGGCGGGCGTGCATTCCAGGATGACGAGCGGCGAACGCGTCGTTCCGTCTCCCGCGCGGAAGAACACCACGGATCCGGGAAAGACGTCGACGGACGTGGCGAGCTTCCGCACGGGGACGAACGGCCGTTCCGGATAGACGCCGTCCGCGCCGGCGGGCGTTTCGGGGGACGGGCGGCCGACGTCCGTCAGGCCGAGTTCGAACGAGATGGACCAGCAGCCGGGCGACGGGGATTCCAGGCGGGGGGCAACGGACAGGAAGAAGCCGGAGGTCCGTTCCTCGACCGGGGACTCCTGTCCGTTCCGATACCGGAAGACCGACGTGCGGAAGGAGAACTGCGCCTCGTCTCCGCCGTTCCAGCGTTGCGTCTGCCGGAACGTCGCGCGGCAGCCGAATTCGTTCGTGAGGCGCAGAAGAAGCAGGTCGGCCTGCGGTGCCGTGAAGATCTGCGTGAAGGTTGCGACATCATCCGAGACCGGCTCGCTGCTGTTGGAATCCGTCCCGGCGAACGCGGCGCGGAAGAAGTCGTTCGAGAGGGCGGCGTCGGTGAGCTCGACGAACCGGACCGAGAGGTCGAGCGGGACGGCGGGCGCGTTCGTGGCGGGGTCGGCGGCGCGCGACCAGGCGTCGTCGGGGAAGAGGAGGACGAGGACGCGGCAGTCGCCGGCGGGCGGCGGGGCGAACACGGCGGCGGTCCCCGGTTCGAGCGCCAGGCCCAGTTCCTCCGTTTCGGCGGTGTCGTCTCCCGTGAAGACCGAGGCCTCCGCGGTCAGGCGGAGCAGCGGAGTCCCGCCACGGCAAACGATGGGGCGCACGGAAAGGCGGACGCCGTTCGTGACCGCGGGCTTCCCGGGTTCGCCGTCGATGTCGAGGAGGGAGACCTCCGCCTTGCAGCGGTCCCGGAAGACCACCCTCGGCATTCCCAGGAGAAGCGCGTTTCCGTCGGAGACGGCGGCGGCTCTGGCGGCGTCGAGCGTCCCGCGGTAGCACGCGACCGCGGGACGGTCCGATTCGGGGAAGAGCGCGGGATCCGCCCCGAGCAGCGCGCGGTAGTACCAGTCCATCGCGGATTCGCGGTTGGTCGGCGAACCGATCTGCAGGACGAGGGCGTCGATGCGGATCTCGGGATGGACGACGTCGAGTCCGGCGACGATCTCCCGCACCGCGGGAAGGTCGCCCTGCCGTCCGTGGAAGAGAAGGCGCTTTCCGTCGGGGTCGCGCTCGTCTGCAACCACTTCGCAGAACCCCGGGGCGAGCCATTTCCCGAGGTCGGCGGCGACCCGGGCCGCGGATTCGTGTTCGAGGCGGATCGTTTCGACGACCAGCGGTTCGCCGGCGAGGACGGACGCGGCGGCGAGGACGGGGAGGAGGGCTGTTCTCATGGCGCGGGGGGGCTAGTTGGCGAGGACGACCTCGCGGACGTCGTAGGCGGGCGGGCCGGGGGCGTCGGAGACGACGCGGACGTCGCGGAGCGGGTCGGGCGAGACGAAGGTGTTCACGAGCGAGCCCGGGGCGACGCGCCCGCGGCGCGTCCAGTTCTTGCCGTCGGAGGTCGTCTCGAGCCACGCCGTCGCGGCGGGCGCGCGGACGGCGCCGGGCTTCGCGCCCGGCGACGGGACGCAGACGACGGTGATCGTGAACGACGCCACGACCGGGGAAGGCGAAGCGGTTGAAGGGGTTGAAGCGGTTGAAGGGGTTGAAGCGGTTGAAGCGGTTGAAAGGGTTGAAGCGGTTGAAGGGGTTGAAGCGGCGAGTGCGGCGAGGAGCGCGGGCGGGACGTCGTAGACGCGGCGCTCGAGGGGAGCCGCCGCCTCCGGTGGCGGAGTGACGAGTGACGAGTGACGAGTGACGAGTGGCGGCGCGCTCTCCGAGCGCGCCTTGCCCGACTCCGCGGACTCTGCGAACTCCGCGTGAGGGTCCGACTCCGCGATCTCTGCGCTCTCTGCGTGAGATGTTGCCTCCGCGATCTCTGCGCTCTCTGCGTGAGATGTTGCCTCTGCGTTCTCTGCGCTCTCTGCGTGAGACTTCGCCTCTGCGATCTCTGCGCTCCCTGCGTGAGATGTTGACTCTGCGATCTCTGCGCTCCCTGCGTGAGGTTTGGGCCCTGCGAACCCCGCGTGCAGGGCGAACCCCAGCGCGACGAGCAGCGCGCCGGCGCCGCCGCGCAGGAGCCGCCGCCACGCGCCGCCGCGCGGCTTCGCGTCCTCCGGGCGCCAGCGGTAGCCGGTGCCGCGGATGGTCTCGATCCGCGCGCC
>CACWKU010000144.1 GCA_902761575.1 uncultured bacterium | reverse complement strand
GCACGCCCCCGAGGACGATCCTCCGCCGCGCCCCCGGCCGGCCGCGCAGGGCGGCGTCCAGCGCCGCCGCCGCCGCCAGGCCCGCCTCCTCGCCGCCCATTGCGACGCTGGAGAGCGGCGGGAGCGTGGTCTCGCACGTCAGCGGATCGTCGTCGACGCCCAGGACGGCGACGTCCTCCGGGACGCCGAGCCCCGCGAGCCGACAGGCTCCGAGAACCGTCCGCGCCTCCACGTCGTAGGCGGCCAGGACCGCGAGCGGCCGCGGCTGCGCCGCAAGCCACTCCGCGAGATGGCGGTGGTGCAGCGAGAGGTCGCTCCGGGACGGCGGGCGGTAGACGGCGCAGACGAGTCCATGGTCAGCCAGTTCGCGGCGGAAGGCCTCCCGGCGCTCGGTCGCCCAGGACGGGGAACGGGGAGGCTCCACGAAGGCGTAGTGCCCGAACCCCCGTTCGAGAAAGTGTCCGGCGGCCAGCCGCGCAATGGAGCCGGCGTCGAGGCACAGCTCCACCGTCTTGCGCCCGCGGAGCGCCTTCCGGGATCGTCGGCGGATGTTCCGGCTCTCTTCGACGATCGCGCCGTCGAAGGGCGTCTCCGCCGAAATCGTCTCGGCCAGATCGGGATCGACCGCCATCAGGGACCAGTCCGGGGCGGCGCGTGCGAATCGGAAGACGCCGTTCAGGACGTTCCGCATGACATAGGAGACCGCAGCGATGCCGAAGACCACCTGGAACGTCCGGGACGACGGCTTTTCCATCGAATGCCTTTCCATGGCGCGGAATTCTAGCGCCAAGGAAGCTGCAAAGCAAGACAAATTGCAAAATTATACTTGTCAAACAATACGTTTCCGCACCTTGCGCGGCATCAATGGCGTGAGATATACTTGGCCCCGTTCCCGCTTCAACCGTTTCAACCGTTTCAACCCCTTCAACCGTTTCAACCGTTTCAACCAATCTTCGATTCCCGGAGATCCCATGAAGAAGCTGACCTTCCCCCTCCTCGCGCTTCTCGCGCTCGAGATCCCGGTTTCCGCCGCGACCATCGCGCCGGCCGCGTTCACGTCCGACGCCCTGAAGGCGGCCATCGCCTCCGCGGGCGCCGGCGACACGGTCGACCTCTCCGGCTTTTCCGGCACGCTGACGGTGAACGAGGTCCTGTTCCCCGCCGCCTCTATGACGATCCGGGGCCCGGCGGACCGATCGGTCGTCCTCACGACCTCGATCGCCTCCGGAAGCAAGGGACACTGCATCTTCGCGACGTCGGACGCGGCCGTGACGCTGACGCTCGAGAACCTCGCCTTCAAGAACAACGTCACGGGCGGCTGGGGCTCCCAGGCGACCGACAACGACGACCGCCATCCAGGCGTCGTGCGTTCCGCCGGCCGGCTCGTCCTCCGGAACTGCGCGTTCGCCGACAACAAGATCATCAAGGACGAAGCCGCGAACACCCGCTACGGCTCGGCCAATGTCTTCGCGGCCGGCGGCCTCTGCGCGACGGACTGCTCGTTCACCGGCACGTTCGACAACCGCGACAGTTCCTGGGATTACTTCGGAGAGGTCGTCCTCGTCGCCGGCGGGACGGTCGGCGTCACGAACTGCGTCTTCTCCGGCAACGGCTGGACGGGCCAGGCGACGGGCAACTTCGCGTGCATCGACACGACCTCCGTCTCGTTCTCCGGCTGCCGGTTCCTCGAGAACCTCGCGCAGGGCGGCGGTGCCGTCATGACGCTCATGAGCGGCCCGGTCCTCTTCAAGGACTGCATCTTCCGCAAGTGCCAGTCCTACTACGGCAAGAACAACATGAACGTCCCCGGCTACGGGACGCTGCATCCGTCGACGAC
This sequence comes from uncultured bacterium, assembly GCA_902761575.1. Taxonomy (GTDB): domain Bacteria; phylum Verrucomicrobiota; class Kiritimatiellia; order RFP12; family UBA3636; genus UBA3636. Next base: position 17,975 of record CACWKU010000144.1, on the reverse strand, counting down.
GGCGATCTACGGCAACGCCGGCGCCCTCTGGCTCACCTACGGTTCCCAGCAGGTCGTGGTCGAGAACTGCGAGTTCACGGACTGCTCCAGCTTCGGCTCGGCGCGCGGCGGCGCGATCGGCTGGCGCGCCGGCACGATTTCCGGCGCGACGCTCGTGGTTGCCAACTCGACCTTCTACCACTGCTACACCGCGGACGTCGGCGGTGCGATCGAGGCCGACTCGAACGGCCAGACGATCTACCTCGTCAACTCCACGTTCGCGGCATGCGGCTGCAAGACCGCGAACCGCGGCGCCGCGCTCGACACGAACCGGACGCAGAACCAGCTCCAGCTGGTCAACACGGTGCTTGCCTACAACTACACCGTGAACACGACGACGCTCGCCGACTGGTACGTGAACGTCGGCCGCCGCGGCTACAACAGCTGGGTGAAGTGCCTCAACTGGACGAACTTCGACAACAACAACTACCGGGACATCCACTACTACGCCGACGGCTCGGGCTCGCAGGCGAACGCCACCTACGGAACGGCGAAGACGACCACGGCATTCGCGGACGGCGACCCCTACGCCGAATGGGCGGACAGCACGAACTTCGTCGCCGTGGTGACCGCGAACGGAAACTTCGCGACCGACCGTACCGTGACGAACACGGGCGCGGGCCCGGTTCCGGTCCTCAATGCCGACAAGAAGCGTCCCCGCGTCGTCGAGATCGCGGAAGGCGGTCCGCTGGACCAGACGGGCTACTACGTGAAGCACAGCGCCGACTGGTCGAGCATCGCCTACAGCAAGGACGGCTCGTCCTGGACCGCGTTGAAAGGAACGGTCGGCGACGCGACGATCCAGCTCGCCGCCGACCAGCGCGGCGTCGCCTACCGCGAGAAGAAGTCGCTCGGGCTCTTCCAACCGCTGATCGGAGCGGCGGCGATCGAGTCCGCACCGGCGACGATGCTGCTGATCTTCTAGTCCCCCCTCGGCGCCCGTGGCAGAGTGCGGGCTTCGCGTCGCACCCCGCCACGGGCGCATGCGAGTCGGCCTTGCGGCGGCGCGCAGCGCCGGCCCCCTCCCTGAGGGGGCTCCCGGCGAAGCCGGGTGGGGGAGTCATTCAGCATTCAGTAGTCGGCGAGAACCGCACCTTGTGCGGCACCGGGGAATGCGATATACTCCATTCCGTTCCCGCTTCTCATCCCCCGCACCCCCATTTCCCCTTCAACTGTTTCAACCCTTCAACCTCTTCCAACTTTAAACTTTCCCCTGTAAACTTTACCCTTCCCACAGTCGATCCCCGGAGATCCCATGAAGAAACTGACCCTCCTCGCGCTTCTCGCGCTCGCGCTGCCCGCGCACGCCGCGTGGACCGTCACGACCGACGGCAACACGCCCGAGGTTTCCGACGGCCACTGGACGATCAAGCTCAACAACAAGAAGTCGGCCGTGTTCGTCTCGACGGACGGTGCAACCACCGTCCTCGACATGTCGACGCTCAACGCCGACCTCGCGGCGGCCGGGAAGACCTACCAATGCACGGAACTGGCCGCCAACGGCTTCCGCGGCTCGACCTATTCGGCCCTCGTGAACGGCCTTACGGAAATCCGTTTCCCCGACGAGGTGACCCAGATCGGCCAGCAGTGCTTCCAGCGGTGCGAAAAACTCGTTACTGTCGAGCTCGGCACGTCGTTTGCGAAGTTTGCCAACTCGCACGGCTTCAGCCAGTGCAATTCGCTCCTGACCGTCTACGTCCGAGGCGAGACGCCCGTGGTCGGAACCGTGCATCTTCCAGACGCCGTCCCGTCGCTCCCGAACTACACGTTCGAGAACTGCAACCAGTTCAAGCATCTGGTCGCCCGCGGCGTGAAGACCGTCGGCCAGGCGTCCGTCTACCAGTGCGCTCTCCTCGAGTCGGTCGAGCTTTCGCCCGAGCTCTACTCTGTCACAAGCGGGAGCAGCAACGGCGCGTTCTACATGGACTGGGTCCTGTCGTCGTTTTTCCCATCGAACATGGTGCTTACGGCTAGCATCGGCCAGAGCTGCTTCCGCGAACTGCCGCTTGACCACGACCTCGACTTCTCCGCCTCGACGTTCACGGAGATTCAGGATCAGGCATTCTACGGCATCAAGATGAAGGAAGGTTGCAGGATCACGCTGCCCGCAACGCTTAAGACCCTCAGAAAACAGGCCTTTCAGCAGCAGCAGAACGGCCGGACGTCCATCGTCCGCCTCCGCTTCCTCGGAGGAGTTCCGGTTACCACAACGTGCTCTACGTCGACGCGAAGAAGTGCCCGAGCTGGACGGCGAACGGATTCACATCGGTCGAGGACGACCCGTCGCTGCTGTCCCAGTCCTCCTATCCGGGTCCGAAGACGCTCGGCAAGTCCACGCTCGGCGTGAACCAGTCCGGCTGGTGGAACTGGGTCGTGCAGGAGAACCTCCCGAAGGGACCGACCTACTGGGAGGTGGTCGGGACGGACGGAGCCGGCGTCGTGACCATCGCTTCGACGAACGGCTACTGGACGCTGTCGCTCACTCCGAACGGCGCCGGGGGCTACCTTGCGCGCTGCCTCTCGTGCACCGCTCCCGTGGCGGAGTCGCTCGACCTCGGGCAGATCGAGGACGACACGGACCTGCCGCTCGCCGGCCTCGCGGAGGGCGCGTTCGCGAACTGCCAGAAGCTCTCGGGCGTGAAGCTTCCCGCCGGCGCGGACGCCGTCGGCGCGCACGCGTTCAGCAACTGCACGGCGCTCGCGACGTGCGTCCTGGCCGGCACGTTCTCGTGGAACGACGTCGGCGCGGGCGCGTTCGAGGGCTGCTCCGCGCTCTCCAGGCTCGGGCTCTCGTCGCAGTCCGTGACGGCGGGCGCGCTCGTCCTGCCCGCCTCGGCGACGGCGCTCCCGGAGGCGATCTTCGCGGGATGCGCATCGCTGACGTCCTTCGCCGCGCCCGGCCTCGCGTCCGTCCCGGTGCGTGCGTTCGACGGCTGCTCGTCCCTTGCGTCCGCGACCTTCGCGTCCGATATCGCCGCGCTCTCCTCCTACGGCGCGGCGGCCTTCCGCGGCACGGCGATCTCGCAGACGATCGACTTCTCCGGCATGACGATCGCCGCCATCCCCGACTCTCTCTTCGAGAACTGCACGCACGTTGCGCTCGTGAAGCTCCCCGCGACCGTGACGGACATCGGAGCGGCCGCGTTCAAGAACCTCGCGCCCGGCGCGAACGTCTCCTTCGCAGGGACGCCGCCGGCTTTCGGCGCGCTCGCGCTCCAGCCGCCGGCCGACGCCGCCGGCTCGCGCTACGTCGTCCGCGTCGAATTCGACATCCTGTCCGCCTGGCAGGCGTCCGGCTACACCGCCGCGACCGCCGCGATGAAGACGGACCCGGACTACGTCGGCCCCTCGATGTTCGGACGCACGACGCTCGGCACCGACGGCGAGACGGGCAACTGGCTCTTCAGCCTCGACCCCGACCTCGTTTGGTGGATCAGCGGGAAGGGCTCCTACAAGCGGCTCGACAACAACCAAACCTACGAGACGACCGTCGCGACGGACGGCGAGAACGAGGTCCACGTGTTCGAGGCTGGCGGCACGGTCTATCTCGCGCCCAAGGCGATCGCGCAGGACGGCATCCTCGACATGACGACTCTCAACCACGACACGGAGCTGATGCCGACGGTGCTGGCGTACCACGCCTTCTACCAGACGTCCGGGGTCGTGGAGGTCATGCTGCCGGACAGCGTGGTGTCACTCGGGGACGGCGTTTTCCAGGAGTGCACGACGATCCGGGCCGTCGAGGCCGGCGCGGACTTTGCGTCGTTCGGCGCCTCCAACCCGTTCCGGGCGGCCACCGGCTTCGAAACGTTCTGGAAGCGCGGGACGGAGCGCGTCGACGGCCGCGTCGCGATTCCGGCGGAAGTGACGTCGCTCCCGGAGAGTTCGTTCTTCGACTGCGACGGCGTGAAGGAGGTCCTTGCGCCCGGCGTCGTCTCGCTCGGTCACAGCTGCTTCTACCACGACGGGGCGCTCACGAACGCCGTCTTCTCGCCGGACCTCCACACGATCGGAAACGGCGGAAACGGCGTCTTCTACCAGTGCGGGAATCTCCGGACGATTTCCCCGTCAGCGATGAAGCTCCGGACGCTCGGCAGCGACGCCTTCCGTGAGCTGCTCCTGACGCACGGACTCGACTTCTCCCTGTCGACCTTCACGTGGATTGGAACCCGCGCCTTCTTCGGCGTCCGCTGCGAGGCCGAAGACGGAAGGCCGTACCCGATCGTGCTTCCGAAAACCGTGACGACGATCAACGAGAATGGGTTCCACTACTACAACCCGGCCGGAAACAAGCCGCGGCTCCTCGTCTTCCTGGGCGACAAGCCGCCGACGATCGGGGCCAACGGACTGAACCCGGGCACGAACGCCGCCGGAAAGCGCTACTTCATTGTGGCCGACGTCGCGCGGAACCCGTCATGGAAGGCGGAGGACTTCACGCCCCTCTCGGAGGAGGACAAGGCGAATTCCGACTACCCGCCGCGGTTTTTTCTGGGGCGCAAGGACTATCCCGGCGTCGCGGTCCTCGGCTGGCTTTCCACCGGCACGGACGGCAAGAAGTACAAGAACTGGCTGATCCAGATCAAGCACGCCGAGACGCTGATGCTTTTGCGGTAATCCCCCTCGGCGGCCGTGGCGGGGTGCTTGGTTCCCGCCACGGTCGGTCGTCGAGGGGAGAGGAGAGGGGCCGAAGCTAGGGCGGGCCGCGGGGCGGCTGCGCCGCGCACGCGGTCCGGCCTAACTTCCCAGGTTGACGCCGGTTCCGCGCTGTGCTACCTTGGACGCCAACCACGGAGGCGACAGCATGGCCGACAAGAGCAGGACCTTCGAGATCCGGATGGAACGGATCGAGTTTCTCACCAAGGGCGCGGGCGGGAATCGCGCGCGCACGGAGCACACGCTCGCGTGCACGCTGCACTGGCCGAAGCCCGGGACGCAGGCCAGGACCTACGCCCGCGCGGTGGAGATGGACGGCATGGCCCGCGACTACGCCGAAGGCGAATGGCTCGACGCGGTGCTCCTGCGCGACACGGTCCAGCCGCCGATGGCCGTCACCTTCCAGCTCTCCGTGCCGCTTGCCTCGGACACGGTCTCGAAGGCCGTCGGCGCGATCCTCAAGGCCGCGTTCAACGTAGCGGGGGACTTCGTCGCGGATGCGATGCCCACCAAGTCCGCCGGCAAGGTCGCGGCCGCGCCGTTCGACGCCGTCGCCTCGACGATGACGAACCGCTCCGCCGCCGTCCTCGGCCAGGGCGCGCTCCCGCTCGACGACGCGCTCCTCGCGCAGGGCGGCCGCCGCGTCGTCGAGCTCCGCGCCGTTCGCGACATCGTGAAGACCGCCGCCGGCGGCGGCCGCGGACCGTCGTCCCGCACGCGCCGCATCGCCGCCAAGGGCGACGTCGTCGCCCGTCTCGCCCTCGTCTTCGAGCCCCGCCCGTAGTCCCTCCCGGCGACGACGGCATAGAAGAAGGGCGACGCCACGGGACTCTCGGAAATCTCCTAAGCCGACGGGAACGGCTGCCGAATGGAGGAAACCGCCCTAGCGGCTCGGCGCGGCGAGGTCGAGGAAGTCGAGGACGAGGCGGGCGAGGCGCTCGGAGTGGCGGGCGGCGCAGTCGACGACGTCGTTGCCGTCGAGAAGCTGGCCGGTCACGCCCGCCGCCATGTTGGAGACGAAGGAAAGGCCCGCCACGCGAAGCCCGCAGGCGCTCGCGACCATCGCCTCGGGGACGGTCGACATCCCGACGACGTCCGCGCCGAGGATGCCGTAGGCGCGAATCTCCGCAGGCGTCTCGAACGCCGGTCCGCAGGAGAGGACGTACACGCCGTCGGCCAGCTCGATCCCCTGGCGCGCGCCGGCCGTGTGCAGGAGCGCGGCGAGATCCGCGTCGTAGACGCGGCTCTGGTCCGGGAAGCGCGGGCCGAAGGCCGGATCGTGCGGACCGCGCAGCGGGGTGAGCGGCGAAAGACGCAGGTGGTCCCGGATCACGACGACGTCGCCTGGCTTCAGCGTCGGGCGGATGCCGCCCGCGGCGTTGGTGACGAGGAAGACGGGGGAGCCGAGGCGCTTCGTGAGCACGGCGGGCATCACGACCTGCTCCCATTCGCAGCCCTCGTACCAGTGCCGGCGGCCGCAGAAGACGAGGGCCGTCCCGCCGCGCGGGCCTTCGACGAGGAGGAGCCGTCCGTCGTGGCCGACCACGGTCGCGGCTCCGAAGCCGGCGATGGCGGAGTAGGGGGCCTCGGCGAGGATGCGGAGGGAGCCGACGGCGCGGTTCCAGCCGGAGCCGAGCAGAAGCGAGGCGTAGGGGCGGGCGCCGCGGAAGGCGGCGGGGAGGGAGTCGAGGGCGTCGCGGAAGATCTGTTCGTTCATGTCGGTTTGCGGGGGCGGGATCAGAGCCCGAGGAGGGCGGAGACGCGGAGGAACTCGGAGGCGGACCAGGCCTGGGCGTCGCAGCCGCGGCCCGCGTGGGGCGCGTCGCCGTCCATGATCTCCGGGAGGTGGCCGACGCAGTCCGCCTCGAGGAGCGGCAGCGCCGTGGAGAGCAGCGACGCGGCGGCCTCGCGCGCGCTGTCGCCGTAGACGAGCACGAGCGCCTCGGCGTAGGAGGGGAACGGCCACGGCCACGCGGTGCCGTTGTGGTAGGCCGGCTTGCGGCGCGTGTCCTCGTCGCCCTCGTAGCGGCCCCAGTAGGGGCGCGCCGGGTCGTTGAGGCGGCCGGAGGGGCCGTCGATCGGGAGCTCGTAGCGGACGCGCCCCGGCGCGAGCGTGCGGATGGCGCCGGGGACGAGCAGTCGCTCGGAGGAGGCGACGACGGCGCGCGCGGCGGGGTGGTCCGGCGGGACGGCGCCGAGCGTGACCGCGAAGAGCTGGTTGCAGCGCAGGTGGTCGTCGGCGACGGCCTCGGCCGCGGGGCGGTAGCCGCCGGGCGCGTGGAGGCAGTCGGAGAGGAAGCCTCGTTCCGGCGACCAGAAGAGGCGGAGGAAGGAGGCGGCCGCCTTTTCGCGCAGCGCGGCCCACGGGCCCTTGGGCTCGAGCTTCGCGGCGAGCGCGAGGGCGCGGAGCCAGAGCGCCTGGATCTCCACCGGGTAGCCCTCGCGCGGCGTGCCGGCGGGGAAGTTGGTGTCCATCCACGTGAAGTGCGGCGGCGAGAAGACGAGCCCCGAGGCGGGGTCGACGCGGATGCCGTTGGGGGTGCCGGCGAGGTAGCCGCGGAGGATGCGGAGGACGACGGGCGCGAGCTTGCGCGCGTCGGCCGCGACGCGGCCGCGGCGCGCGAGCAGGTCCGCGACCACGACGCAGTACCAGAGGGGCGCGTCGGAGGTGTCGCGGTTGGAGGCGTCGGCGCCGTGGATCATGTTGGGGAGCGTGCCGCGGTCCTCGAAGGCGCCGAACTTGCGCAGGACGTCGAGCGCGGCGCCGGACATGCCGTCGGCGATCGCGCCGCGCAGCGCGATGAAGGTGTCGCGGCCCCAGTCGAGGAACCACGGGTAGCCGGCGATGACGGTGGGCGCGTCCTCGCGTCTGGCGAGGAACGCGCGGAAGGCGGAGGAGAGCGATTTCCGGAGGGATTCGGAGGATTCGTTTGACGTTGAAAGTGTAAAGGGCAAAGTGGCATGGGCGCCGGAACTTTTCCCTTTTCCCTTTTCCCTTTCAACCGATTTCTCTCCGGGAACATATGCGTCAAGAATGACGGCAGAACCGCCGGGGAGGGAGGCGCCGAACCAGCCGGGGGAGAAGAGGTCGTCGGAGCCGTCCTGGCCGCGCTCGGCCTCGACGGGGTTCGGGACCATGTAGTGCCACTCGGGCTCCGCGACGAAGCGGAGGTCCGTCGCGGAGTTGGAAGTTGAAAGTGTAAAGGGTAAAGTGTCGGGCCCGCGGGAACTTTTCCCTTTCAACTTTGAACTTTCGACTTCCCGCTCGTCGTCCGGCTCGACGAGCCGGACGGCGAGCGGCGTGCGTCCGGGCGGCGCGAAGAGGAAGGTGGCGGGTTCGGGGCGGACGGCGCCGGGAAACTCGCGCTCGGGGCCGGCGAAGGCCTTGGTCTTGTCGTGGAAGGAGCGGGACTCGACGTCGGGGCGGAGGATGAGGCGGACGGGCTCGGCGTCGTCGAGCGCGTTGGGGCCGCCCTCGGCGGCGGGGAGGCGCGCGAAGCGCAGGAGGGCGCGGTCGCGGCCGGGCTCGAGGCGCAGCGAGACGCGGAGCGGAACGGTGCGGCCGGTGCCGGCGGGGACGTCGAAGCGCCACGCGGCCTCGTCGGGGTCGGCGCGGAAGGTGGCGAGGCAGGAGGCGTCGAGCTCGGAGGAGAAGCCCTGGTTCACGACCCACGCGCGGCAGCGCGTGAGGAGGACCTGGCGGTCGACGGGGACCTCGGGGTCGGGGTTGGCGGCGAGGATGGCGTCGTACTGGCTGCGGACCTCGCCCCAGCGGGCGCGGACGCGGGACATCGCGCCGCGGCCGTTGGCGAGTAGCGCGACGAGGTCGGCGCGGCGGACCTCGGCGCCGGAGAAGACGCGGCGCGGGGCGTGGATGGCGTCGGCGCGCGGGAGGATCGAGAGCGCGACCGCGGCGCGCGTCGGGCGGCCGGGCGTGGAGAGCTCGAGGCGGAGCGTGGCGGGGAAGGGGCGCGTCGCGCGAACGGCGGGGTGGTCGACGAACGCGGCGTGCGAGCCGTCGTCGAGCTGGAACGAGATCGCGGACTTGCGGATGAACCGGTCGCCGGCCGCGTATTCGAGGCGCGCGCGGAACGGGTGCGCGGCGCGGACGAGGAGGAAGTTGCCGCTCGGGAGCGGGACGACGCGGCGCTCGTCCTCCGGCATCGTGCACGACGTGACGGGCGGCATTGCGCCCGCGGGGACGAAGCGCGCGACGGCGGCGAGCGGGTCGCGCGCGAGGAGCGCGGCGAGCTCCTCCACGTCCTCGTCCAGGCCGAGCGGGCGGCGCCCCGTGAGGACGCGGCGAAGGCGCAGCGCGGCCATCCGCAGCTCCTGGCGGCGGACGGCGTCCGGGAGGAAGCGCTCCTGCGGCGCGGCGAGCAGCGCGTCGAGGCGCGCGGGGGCGCCGGGGTCGCGTGCGAGGCAGAGGACCTGGCCGGGCGCGAGCGACGAGCGACGAGTGACGAGTGACGAGTGACGAGCGTTCGGGTCGGGGGCGCCGTCGGGAGTCGTGGAGTCGAAGAGGCAGACGGCGCCGGCGGGATCGAAGCCGCGCCAGGAGACGGGCTGCTCGCGGTCGGGGTCCAGGTTCGCGAGGACGAGAACCTCTTCAACCCCTTCAACCTTTTCAACCTCTTCAACCTTGCGAGCCCTGCGCAGCAGGGCGAGCGAGTTGCCTTCGCCGCATTGGACCATCTCGAGCGAGGCGCCGGCGGCGAAGGCGGGGAAGGCGGCGAGGATCGTGTTGAGGCGGCGGACGGCGGCGACCTGGTTGTCGGGCGCGCCCCAGCGCAGGGCGGAGGCGCCGTGGACATCGACCTTCTCCGTCGCGAACCACTCGACGCCGTTCGTGATGCCGAAGCAGCCCTGGCGCGACGCGAGCGCGGCGAGGGCGGTGCGCATCCGGGCGTAGGCGCGCGAGCGCGCGGCGAGGCGGTTGTTGTCGTGCGTCTCGGCGTAGTGCGCGAGCGGGCCGACCTCGGCGGACATCGCCTCCGCGCCGGGCAGGTAGCGCTCGAAGGCCGAGCGGTCCTCGGTCTGGAAGATCTCCGAGTAGGCCCAGTCGAGCCCCTCCTCGGCGATGAGATTGCGCGTCACCGAGATCTTGCCGCCGAGCCCCTCGAGGAGGAAGACCGTGTCGGGGAACTGCTCGCGCACGCGCGCCACGACGTAGCGCCACGTCTCGGCCGGGACCATGTAGCCGGCGTCGCAGCGGAAGCCGTCGACGCCCTGCGCGCACCAGAACTCGAAGACCGACGCGAGGAACGCGCGCAGCTCCGGGCGGGCGTGGTCGAGCCCCACGCGCCCGGCGAAATGAATGTGCCGTCGCTTTCGCGGCGGAACCAGTCGGGGTGGTGCGTCTGCAATACGGACGCCCAGCCGGTGTGGTTGGCGGGGAGGTCGACGAAGAGGCGTCCGCCGCGCGCGTGGACGGCGTCGACGAGCTCGCGGAACTGGTCGAGCGGCGTCGCCGCCGTGTCGAACTCCGCGAGGCCTGGGTTCACCGCGAGGAAGTCCGTCGAGGCGAACGGCGAGCCGAAGCGGCCCATGCGGGCGAAAGTCGTCGGGACCGGATGCACCGGCAGCAGCTGCACGATGCGGAAGCGCTCGTCGAGGAGGATCGTGTCGAGACGCGCGACGAGGTCGCGCAGCGTGCCCTCGCGCGGGATGGCGGACCAGCCCGCCGCGTCGAGCGCGGCGGCGCCCTCGGGGAGCGGGGCCGAGCGCTCGAGCGCGCAGTTCGCGCCGAACTGGCGCGGGAACGCGCAGTAGATCGAGCTCCAGCAGACCGTCCAGGCGGGCGCGACCTTCACCAGCACGTCGCCGCCCTCGGGCCAGAACGGGCGGTCCGAGCCCTCGGGGAAGAAGCAGGCCTTCGCGTGGAACGAGCCGATGTCGACGAGCGGGAGGCGGACGGCGAAGCGGCGGATGCCGGCGGCGTCCGCGCGGCCGACCTCCTCCATCGGGACGTCGTTCCAGTCGAGCGCGAGCGGCGGACGGTCCGCGTCCATCGCCTCGACGAGCTCGCGCCGCTTCCGCTTCGCGCCGCCGAGGGAGGTGCGCAGGACGGCGCGGCCGCCGGAGGCGGGCGCGCCCTCGACGCGGAGCTCGAAGACGATGTCATCGCCGCTGTGGCGCAGGAGCGAGGAGGACGGGGCGGGGGACTGGACCAGATGCATGGGGCGAACGCTACTTCGAATCCTCGTTGGCGCCGGAGCGCAGGACCGCGACGAAGGCCTCCTGCGGGACGTTCACCGTCCCGAACTGCTTCATTCGCTTCTTGCCCTCCTTCTGCTTGTTGAGGAGCTTCATCTTGCGGGTGATGTCGCCGCCGTAGAGCTTCGCCGTCACGTCCTTGCGGAACGGCCGGATGTCCTCGCGCGCGACGATCGTCCCGCCCACCGCGGCCTGCACCGGGATCTTGAACATGTGCGGCGGGATCGCGTCCTTGAGGGCCGCGCAGATCTCCTTGCCGCGGGCGCGGGCGCGGTCGCGGTGCACCATGCACGCGAAGGCGTCGACCGCGTCGCCGTTGAGGAGGATGTCCATCCGGACGATGTCCGAGCGCTGGTAGCCGGCCGGGACGTAGTCCAGCGACGCGTAGCCGTGCGAGACGGACTTGAGCGTGTCGTTGAAGTCGACGAGGATCTCGTTGAGCGGCAGCGTGCAGGTGAGGATCACGCGGACGCCGTCGAGCGAGTCGGTCTTGTCCACCGTGCCGCGGTGCTCCATCACGATGCGCATCATGTCGCCGATGCAGGAGGAGGGCGTGATGATGGTCGCGCGGATGAGCGGCTCCTCGATGTAGTCGACGTCGGCCGGATCGGGCAGGCGGATCGGGTTGTCGATCTCCTGTACCTTGCCGTCCTTGCCGTGGACGCGGTAGACGACGGCGGGGTTGGTGGAGATGACGTCGCAGTTGAACTCGCGGCGCAGGCGCTCCTGGACGATCTCCATGTGGAGCAGCCCGAGGAAGCCGCAGCGGAAGCCGAAGCCGAGCGCGACGGAGCTCTCGGCGTGCCAGGTGAAGGCGGCGTCGTTGAGCTGGAGCTTCTCGAGCGAGACGCGGAGCTTCTCGTATTCGTCGGTGGAGACGGGGTAGAGGCCCGCGAAGACCATCGGGCGCACCTCGCGGAAGCCGGGGAGCGGCTCCGGCGCGGGGGCGGAGCGCAGCGTCACGGTGTCGCCGGTCTTCACCTCGCGCGGGTCCTTCACCGTGCCGATGAGGTAGCCGACCTGGCCGGGGGCGAGCGAGGCGACGGGCTGCATCTTGGGGGTAAAGATGCCGACCTCCTTGACCTGGGTCTCGACGCCGGTGCCCATGAGGCGGATCCAGTCGCCGGCCTTCACGGAGCCGTCGACGACGCGGACGTAGGGGATGACGCCGCGGTAGGGGTCGAAGAGCGAGTCGAAGATGACCGCGCGCAGCGGGCCGTCCGGATGCTCGGACTTCGGCGGCGGGACGAGGTGGACGAGCCGCTCGAGCAGGTCCTCGACGCCCTGGCCGGTCTTGGACGAGACGAGCGCGCAGTCGTCCATCGGGATCGCGAGCGCCTCCTCGACCTGGTGCTTGCAGCCGGGGACGTCGGCGCTCGGGAGGTCGATCTTGTTGAGGGCCGGGATGATCTCGAGGTTGGCCTCGAGGGCGAGGATCGTGTTGGCGACCGTCTGCGCCTGGACGCCCTGCGCGGCGTCGACGAGGAGCACCGCGGCCTCGCACGCGGCCATCGAGCGGGAGACCTCGTAGGAGAAGTCGACGTGGCCGGGCGTGTCGAGAAGGTTGAGCAGGTACGTCTTCCCGTCGCGCGCCTGGTAGCTCATCGAGACCGGGTGCGACTTGATCGTGATGCCGCGTTCCTGCTCCAGGTCCATCGAGTCGAGGAGCTGGTCGTGGAACGTGCGGGCGTCCACGGACTTCGTGAGCTCCATGATGCGGTCGGCCAGCGTCGACTTGCCGTGGTCGATGTGGGCGATGATGCAGAAGTTGCGGATGTTGGAGAGGTCGGGCATGCGGGGCGTGCGGGGTGGGCGCGAGGTTCGCGCCGCGGCTGGTGTGGGGACGCGCCGATTCTAGCACACGTCCGCGCCCGGGTGCAACGCGCCCGCGCGAGACGCCGGACGAGCGGCTCGCGGGCGCTTTCCCCTTGCAATTCCGCCGGGAAAGGACTAGGCTTGCGCCCCGTCGTCCGCGCGACCGCGCGGGCGCGCAGGGACTTCCGGACATGAACGGCATTCTCCTTCTCCTCGGCACGACGGCTCTCTTCGCCGCCGCCTACTTCCTCTACGGCCGCCTGATCGAGCGCGTGCTCGGCGTCGACCCCTCTCGCAAGACCCCGGCCTTCGAACGGGGCGACGGCGTGGACTACGTGCCCGCGCACCCTGCCGTGCTCTTCGGCCACCACTTCGCCTCGATCGCCGGCGCCGGACCGATCGTCGGGCCCATCGCCGCCGCCTACTTCGGCTGGGGCGCGGTCGTCGCGTGGGTGGTGCTCGGCTGCATCTTCATCGGCGCCGTCCACGACATGGTCTCGCTCTGGCTCTCCGTGCGCCACGAGGGGCGCTCGATCGCGTCGGTGATCGAGACGGTCCTCGGCCGCCCCGGCAAGCTCCTCTTCCTGCTCTTCTGCTGGAGCACGCTCGTTCTCGTCTGCGCCGAGTTCACGCGCCAGGTCGCGCTCACGTTCGTCCGCTCGCCCGAGGTCGCCACCGCGTCGCTGCTCTTCATCGCCCTGGCGGTCGTCTTCGGCGTCGCGACGAACCGCTTCAAGGTTCCGCTCCTTCCGGCGACGCTCGTCTTCGTCCCCGTGATGTTCGCGTGCATCTGGGTCGGGACGAAGTGCCCGCTCGACCTCGTCGCGCGCCTCGGCCTCTCCGCCGCGGGCGCGCAGACGGCCTGGACGCTCGTCCTGCTGGCCTACTGCTTCCTCGCCTCGACGCTGCCCGTCTGGCTCCTGCTGCAGCCGCGCGACTACCTCAACAGCTACCTGCTCTACGCAATGATGGCGCTCGGCTTCCTCGGCGTCTTCGCCGCGGCCCCCGCCGTGAACCTCGACGCGTTCGTCGGCTGGCACGCTCCGAACGCGAAGGGCGCGCCGATGCCGCTCTTCCCGTTCCTCTTCATCACGATCGCGTGCGGCGCGTGCTCGGGCTTCCACTCGCTCGTCGCCTCCGGCACGACCGCCAAGCAGCTCGCCTCGGAGCGTCACGTCCGTCCCGTCGCCTACGGCGGCATGCTGCTCGAGGGCGTGCTCGCGATCCTCTCGCTCCTCGCGGTCGGCACGTTCGCGCAGCCCGATCTGCTCGCGAAGCTCGGCACCGAGTCCGCCGTCGGGCTCTTCGCGGGCGGCCTCGCGTCGTTCTGCGCCAGGCTCGGCATCCCCGAGAAGTCCGGCGCGATCTTCATGTCGCTCGCCGTCTCGGCGTTCCTCATGACGAGCGTGGACACCGCCACGCGCCTCGCTCGCTTCACGTGGCAGGAGCTGTTCACGGGGGCGCAGGGCCGGACGAGGCCGCCGAACCCGTTCACATCGCCGATCTCGAACATGTACGTCGCCACGGGCCTCGTCGTGGCGCTCGTCGCGCTGCTGCTGCTCGGCAACCCCGAGGCGGCGAAGAACCTCTGGAACGTCTTCGCCTCGGCGAACCAGCTCCTCGCCGGCCTCACGCTCTTCACCGCGTCGCTGTGGCTCTACAAGAACCGCAAGGCGTGGTGGATCACGCTCTTTCCGATGCTCTTCATGCTCGCGGTCTCGTCGGCCGGCCTGTGGCTGCTCTGCACGGGCTCGTGGAAGGCGGGCAACCCGACGCTCGGCGTTGTCACGGCCGTCCTGCTCGCCCTCGCCGCGGTGCTGGTCCTCCTGGCCGTCGTCCGTTTCGGCCAGGCCCGGAGCGAGCGTCGCGCCGGGGCCTAGCGCCCCGTCGCGAAAACGGAACGGCCGCCCGGAGCGAACCGGGCGGCCGCCTGGCGTCTCGGCCGTCGGGCCGGGCTAGACCTCGATCGGCACGCACCAGCCGTGCGTGTCGGGAAGCTCGCCGTACTGGATGCCCTGGACCTTCTCGAAGAGGTCCGTGATGACGGGGCCGGCCTTCTCCGGGTCGCCGAGCGTGAGCGTCTCGTTCCCGCGGACGATCTGCCAGACGGGCGTCACCACGACGGCGGTGCCGCACGCGGCGACCTCGGCGAACTCCTTCAGCTCTTCGTAGGGGACGTGGCGCACTTCGACCTTGCGGCCCTCGTCCGCGCAGATCTCGCGCAGCGTCATGTTGGTGACGGACGGCAGGACGGAGCGCGAGTCGGTGGTGACGTAGGTGCCGTCCTTCTTGATGCCGAGGAAGTTGGAGGTCGCGAACTCCTCGACGCAGGTGTGCGTCTTGGCGTCGAGGTAGAGCTCGACGGGGAAGCCCATCCTCTTGGCGGTCTCGTGCGCGAAGATGGACGCGGCGTAGTTGCCGCCGACCTTCACGTCGCCCATGCCGAGCGGGGCGGCGCGGTCGTAGTCGTCGAGGATCACGGCGCGGACGGGCTTGAGGCCGCCCTTGTAGTAGGCGCCGGCGGGCGTGGCGAGCATGACGAACGTGTAGCTGTCCGCCGGGGCGACGCCGATCTGGGCGCCGGTGCCGATGAGGAGCGGGCGGATGTAGAGCGAGCCGCCGGTGCCGTAGGGCGGGATGTAGTCGGCGTTGGCCTTCACGAGGCGGCGGAGCGCGTCCATGAACATCTCGGTCGGGACGGGCGGCATGCAGGTGCGGAGCGCGGTGCGCTGCATGCGCTCGGCGTTGGCCTCGGGGCGGAACGCGATGACGCGGCCGTCCTTCTGGCGGAAGACCTTGAGCCCCTCGAAGCACTCCTGTCCGTAGTGGAGGCACGCGGCGGCGATGTGCATCTTCAGCCACGGTTCGGCGACGAACGCCCCGGCGTCCCACGCGCCGTCCTTCCAGACGTATTCCATGTGGCCCGCCGTGTCGCGGTACTTGAAGCCGAGGTTGTTCCAATCGAGATTGACTGCCATTGTGTTCCTTCTTTCGGGATGCGGCGCCCGCCACGGGCGCGAACGGTTCGGATTATCCTCCTTTCGCCCCCGGCGCGCAAGGGAAAACCGCGTCGAGGCCGGGCGGGGCGGAGGAGCCGGCGCAGAGCGTCTCAGCCGACCGCCCAGTCGGGGCGGCGGTCGAGGTCGAGCGGGCGCAGGCCTCCCGCGAGGCGCCAGGCGCAGAAGTCGAGGAAGCGCGACCAGTCGTCCGCCCAGTACCGGTGCGGACCCTCGCGGAAGGAGATCGCGAGGGCGCTTTCGGCGCCGAGCAGCTTCCAGACCTCGCGCGAGGCCTTGTGGACCTCCCATGCGCCGAGCGGATTGGACCAGAGGTCGCCCAGGCCGATGTTCACGCGCAGCGCGCGCGGGGCGATCAGGGCGCAGAGGAAGTGCTGGTCGTAGGGGAGCTCGTCCGGGCGGTCGCCGTAGGACGCGAGGTCCGGCCCGAACCACTGGCCCCAGTCCTTCGAGATGGACCTGAGCGTCTCGCCGCCTTCGCCGACGATGCGCGAGGCGGAGCAGCCGCAGCAGCCGCTCTGGTTGTCGCCGCAGAGCGCGATGCGCTCGTCCGTCGCCGCGGCGAGGAGCACGGTCTTGCCGCCGCGCGAGTGGCCCGTGACGGCGATGCGCTTCGCGTCGATCTCCGGGATCTGCAGGAGCGCGTCGACCGCGCGGTGGTAGCCCCACGCCCAGGCGGCGATGGCGCCGTAGCGCCCGGGGAAGAGCGGGTAGATGCCCTCGGCGCGCTGCTCCGGCTTCGAATCGTCTCGCGGTCCGAAGATGTCGCGCGCGCACTCGCAGCGGTTGAACGCCGCGACCGCGAACCCGCGGCGGAGCGCCTCGTTCGTCATGTCGGTCGTCATCCACCACCAACCGTCGTCGCCGGTGAGGACGACGGGGCACGGCGCCTCGGCCTTCGCGCCCTGCGGGAGCCAGACCTTCATCCCGAAGGAGAACGGCGCGGCGCCGCCGTCGATGCGGACGTTGCCGGAGAGGTAGCGCACGCCGGGCGGCGCGATGCGCGGCTCCCACGAGGTCGAGACGAGTTCCCACCGCGTCGCGGCGGGGGCGGGGGGCATGCCGTCGAATTCGGTCGGCACGACGGCGGCGGCGACTTCGGCGCGGCGGCGGCGCCAGTCCTCGGGGGTGCGGACGGGCGAGCCGTCGGCGAAGGTCAGGATGTCGGGTTTCAGCATGGTTGGCTCCATTGTTGGGAAAGGGCGATCCACTGTGCGACGGAGAGCTCGCCCGGCCGGGCGGTCTCCGGCGCGCCGGCGGCGGCGAGCGCGGCGCGGACGAACTCCGGAGGCCGCGACAGCGCGCCGGCGTCGCGCAGCGAGGCGGCGAGCTGCTTGCGGCGGTGGAGGAAGGCGGCCTTGGAGAGAGCGCGCAGGAGCGCGTCCGCGGCGGGGTCGAGCGGATGGCGCGCGTGGCGCGAGAGGACGAGGACGGACGAGACGACCTCCGGCCGCGGGACGAAGCAGGACGGCGCGACGTCGCGCGCGATGCGGACGTCGTAGAGGCGCTGCAGCCACACCGACGCGGCGCCGCGCTCCGGCGAGCCCTCCGGCGCGGCGAAGCGCTCGCACACCTCCTTCTGGAGCAGCAGCGCCATCCGCTCCGGCGGATGCGCGCAGGTCGCGGCCTCGACGACGACGCGCGAGCCGACGGAGTAGGGCAGGTTCGAGACGAGGTGCGTGCGCCCGGCGGCGAAGAGCGCGGCGAAGTCGAGCGCGAGCGCGTCCCCGCACACGAGCTCGAAGTCCGGCTCCGCGCCGAAGCGCTCACGCAGGATCGGTTGCAGCGCGGGGTCCTTCTCGACCGCCGTCACGCGCGCGCCGGCCGCAAGCAGCGCGGACGTGAGCACGCCGAGCCCGGCGCCGACCTCCAGGACGCCCGTCCCGGGCGCGACGCCGGAGGCCTCGACGATGCGCGCGAGGACGTTGCGGTCGACGAGGAAGTTCTGCCCGAGCGCCTTGCTAGGGCGGATGCCGCGCGCGCACAGGAACGCCGAGACCTCCTTCGGGGAGCAGAGGTTCAGGTCCGCCGCCGCGGGCGCGGGCGGCGCGGCGGCATCTTCGTTCGCGGCGCGCATGGGACGGATGATAGCAGAACGCCCGCGGCGGGCGCAAGACATTTGGGCTTGCTTTCGCGCTTCCGTTCTGCAACAATCGCCCTTCGAAGGGAACGACATGGCCACGCTCGATCCAGCGACGCCGGAATGGCGCGAGGCGCTGCGGCTCGTCCGCTCCG
>CACWKU010000143.1 GCA_902761575.1 uncultured bacterium | reverse complement strand
CCTGCGCCGCTCCAACGCGCGCCTCCGCGCCGCGGCTCTCCTGCTCGCCGCGGGCTGCGCCGCCGCGCTCGCCCTCGCCGCCGCCGCGTGGCAGACGCTTCGCTCGCACGCCGTCTCCTACCCGGTCCAGGACGCCCCCGCGATCGGCCTGCTGGAGCGCGGCGGGCCCGACGGCAACCTGCTCCCCTCCTTCAATCCGAACCCCGCGCATCCCTTCGACTGCCCGCCCTACCGCGTCGTCCTCTCCGACGCCCGCGTGCAGTCCGTCGCGGTCGAGCGGTGGATCCCCGTCCTCTCCTCCTCCAACCCGCGCCGGACCGTCCGCCTCTCCGCGCCGGCGATCGAGTGCGACGGCGGCACGCGCCTCGAGGCGATGTGCCGCGCGCGCTTCTCCGACGACTTCTCCGGCTCCCTCGAGCTGTGCGCGACGCTGGAGCGCGAGGACCGCTCCGAGAAGACGCTCTTCCGGCGCTCCTTCGTGAAGGGCCCGGCCGTGGGCGTCGCGGAGAAGGACCTGCCGCTCTCCCTCCAGGCCCGCCGCCCCGGCGACGGCTGGGAGCTGGCGCGCGGCACGACCGACCCGCTCCCGCGCGGCGAGCCGGGCCTCGTCCGCGTCTCCCTCGAGGGCTCCTTCTCCGGCCGCGTCGAGATCGGCGCGCTCTCCGCCCGCCGGAGAAAGTAGCCCCCGATGGACGTCCCCTTCAATCCGAACGAAGCCCCGCCGTCGGGTGTCACGAACCCCGCGTTCAACGGCTACCGCGCGGACCTGCCGCTCTGCGACGCGCACGTGCACCTCTCCGGCTTGCACGACGCGGCCTGGGACGCGCAGATGGTCCGCGGCCTGATGGAGCACTTCGGCATGGAGCGCGTCGCGCTGCTCGGCCTCCCCGCCAGCAGCCACCGCGAGGAGATCGACGCGGACAACAACGCCCGCTGCCTCGCCGTGAAGCGCGCGCTGAACGCCGAGCGCCCCGACCGCCCCGTCTACGCCTGCGCCGGGCTCGACCTGCGCTTCGGCGGCCTCGACGACCCCGCCGACCTCCTCGCACAGGCCCGCGCCCGCGCCGCCGAGGGCTACGACGGCTTCAAGCTCCTCCTCGGAAAGCCCGGCATCCGCAGGCGCTTCGGCCTGCCGATCGACGGCCCGGCCCTCGCCCCCTTCCTCTCCTTCCTCGAGGAGACCGGCCTCCCGCTCACGCTCCACGCCGGCGACCCGCCGGACTTCTGGAACCCCGCCCGCGCCGCCACGGGCGAGACGTGGGCCTACGACGCCTCGTTCCCGTCGCTCGCGCAGATCCGCGACGAGGTCGAGGGCGCGCTGCGCGCGCACCCGCGCCTGCGCCTCACGCTCGCGCACCTCTTCTTCCTCGGCGACCGCCCCGACGAGGCCGCGCGCCTGCTCGAGGCCTACCCCGACCTCTGCTTCGACCTCACGCCCGGCGGCGAGATGTTCGCGGGCATGTCGCGCGACCCGGAGACGTGGCGGGGTCTCTTCCTCCGCCACCGCGACCGCTTCCTCTTCGGGAGCGACAGCGACGACTGGCACTCGTCGGAGGACCTCTCGACCTACACGTGGAACTTCGGCTTCATCGTGAACCTCCCGCGCGCCTTCCTCGAGCGCTCCGAACCCTTCCGCTTCCACGACTGCGACCTCGGCGTCCTGCGCCCGCTCCACCTCCCCGACGACGTCCTCCGCGCCGTCTACCGCGACAACTTCGTCCGCCGCTTCGGCGACCGCCCCCGGCCCCTTCCCTGACCCCTCGCGATCCGGCCGGCACCGTTCATTCGGCATTCAGCATTCAGCATTGACCATGCGCGCCTACCTCTTCGACCTCGACGGCACCATCACCGACACGGACGTCATCTGGATCGATGCCCTCGCCGACACGCTCGCCGCGCTTGGCCACCCCGTGCCGACGACCTGGACGATGGAGATCGTCTACGGCAAGGCGTGGAGCTCGTCCTACGCGCGCATCGTCGAGCGCTTCCCCGACCTCGCCTCGATCCCCTCCGACGAGCTCGCGCACAAATCCGACGCGTTCTTCAAGGCGCGCGTCGCCGCGACCGACGTCCGCATCCCCGGCACGATCGCGCTCATCCGGCGCCTCGCCGCGGCGGGCGCGCCGTGCGCGGTGGCGTCCGGCTCGACGCCCTCGCAGATCGAGGACGCCCTCGCGATCGCGGGCGTGCGCGACTGCTTCCGCGCCATCGTGGGCAGCGGCGAATACGAGCGCGGCAAGCCCGCCCCGGACTGCTTCCTCCTCGCCGCGCGGAAACTCGGCGCCGAACCGGCGGAGTGTACCGTCTTCGAGGACAGCGAGGCGGGCGTCGCCGCCGGCAGGGCCGCCGGCATGCGCGTCGTCGCCCTCCGCCTTCCCGACCACCCGCCGCAGGACCTCTCCGCGGCGGACCTGATCCTCGACGATCTCTCGAAGTTCGACGCATGACCCCGTTCGTCCCCCTCCACGTCCACACGACCTATTCGCTGCTCGACGGCGCGTGCAAGATCGGCCCGCTCGCCGCCCGCGCGCGGGCGCTCGGCATGCCCGCGCTCGCCATCACCGACCACGGCGACCTCTTCGGCCTCAAGGCGTTCCACGACGCCTGCCGCCTCAAGAAGGACAAGGCCGGCAACGCCCTCCCGCCCCTCAAGCCCATCCTCGGCTGCGAGGCCTACGTCGCCCGCCGCACCCGCCACGACAAGAACCAGGACGGCAACCACCGCGAGGACGCCTCCGGCAGCCACCTCATCCTCCTCGCGAAGAACAAGGCCGGCTACCACAACCTCGTCCGCCTCGCCTCCCTCGCCCGCATCGAGGGCATGTACTACAAGCCCCGCATCGACCACGAGCTGCTGGAGAAATACCACGAGGGGCTCATCGTCTCGTCGGCCTGCATCGCCGGCGAGGTCGCCTCCGCGTTCCGCGACGGCAACGACGCCGAGGCCGAGCGCGCGGCGCGCTGGTACCGCGACCTCTTCGGCGAGGACTACTACCTCGAGGTGATGCTCCACCGCGCGGAGGGCGTCTTCTTCGACGACGAGCGCCGCCGCCTCTTCGAGGACCAGGCGCGCGTGAACGCCAAGATCTTCGCGCTCGGCGCGAAGCTCGGGATCAAGGTCGTCGCCACCAACGACACGCACTTCCTCCTGAAGGAGGACGCCGAGGCGCACGACATCCTGCTCTGCCTCTCGACGCAGTCGCTCGAGACGGACCTCAAGCGCCTCCGCTACACGCGCCAGGAGTGGCTCAAGAGCGGCGACGAGATGGCGGAGGTCTTCCCCGACCGCCCCGAGGCGCTCGCCAACACGCTCGAGGTCGCGGAGAAGGTCGAGGACTACGACCTCGACTCGAAGCCGATCATGCCCGTCTTCCCGATCCCGGAGGACTTCGGCACGGACGCCCAGTACGCGGAGAAATATCCGACGCCGGAGTCGATCAGGCCGAAGTTCGACCCGAAGAGCTTCGAGCGCTTCAAGGGCGACACGCCCGAGGGCCTCGCCGCGCTGCGCCGCATCCTCTTCGAGGGCGACTACCTGCGCAAGCGCACCTACGACGGCGCCGCGCGCCGATGGCCGGGCGAGAAGCTCGACGCCGAGCACCGCGAACGGCTCGACTTCGAGCTCTCGACGATCCTCAACATGGGCTTCCCGGGCTACTTCCTCATCGTCGACGACTACGTCTCGGCCGCGCGCCGGATGGGCGTCCTCGTCGGCCCCGGGCGCGGCTCCGCCGCCGGCTCCGCCGTCGCCTACTGCCTCGGCATCACCGACATCGACCCCATCCCGCACCACCTGCTCTTCGAGCGCTTCCTCAACCCCGACCGCATCTCGATGCCCGATATCGACGAGGACTTCGACGACGAGGGCCGCGGCCGCGTGATGGAGTACGTCGCCAACAAGTACGGCGCGGACCACGTCTCGCACATCGTGACGTTCGGCTCGATGGCGCCGAAGACCTGCATCCGCGACATCGGCAAGGCGCTCGGCTACCCGCTCGCCGACACCCTCAAGCTCGCCGCCCTCGTCCCGGAGGGCGCCGCGGTCAAGACCTTCGACGACGCCTACAAGGGCTCCAAGGAGCTCGTCGACGCGAAGAACTCCGGCCCGCCCATCGTCCGGCGCATCCTCTCCATCTCCGAGAAGCTCCAGGGGTCCGTCCGCCAGCCCGGCGTCCACGCCTGCGGCATCCTCATCTCGCGCGACCCGCTCATCGACTCGCTGCCGATCATGCCGACCGAGGGCGAGTCGCTGATGAACACGCAGTACGACGGCCACTTCGTCGAGCCGATCGGCCTGCTGAAGATGGACTTCCTCGGCCTCAAGACGCTCACGGTCTTCAAGGAGTGCCTCGCGACGATCAAGGAGGTCCGCGGCGAGGAGGTCGACCTCTCGTCGATCCCGCTCGACGACCCCGCCACGTTCCGCGTCTTCCAGCGCGGCGACACGACCGGGCTCTTCCAGTTCGAGTCGGACGGGATGAAGAAGAACCTCCGCGAGCTCAGGCCGACGCGCTTCGAGGACCTCGTGGCGATGAACGCGCTCTACCGCCCCGGGCCGATGGCCTACATCCCGCAGTTCATCAACCGCAAGCACGGGCGCGAGCCGATCCAGTACGACCATCCGCTGATGGAGGAGTATCTCGCGGAGACCTACGGCGTCACCGTCTACCAGGAGCAGGTGATGCTGCTCTCGCGCTCGATGGGCGGCTTCACGCGCGGCGAGTCCGACACGCTGCGCAAGGCGATGGGCAAGAAGCAGCTCGACACGATGGAGAAGCTGCACGCCAAGTTCCGCGAGGGGTGCCTGGCCAACCCGCGCTTCATGGACCCGGCGCCCGTGAAGGGCGACCGCGACGCGGCCGAGCGGCTCATCGACAAGATCTGGAACGACTGGCGCGCCTTCGCCTCCTACGCCTTCAACAAGTCGCACGCCGTCTGCTACGCCTACGTCGCCTACCAGACCGGCTGGCTCAAGGCGCACTACCCGGCCGAGTACATGTGCGCCCAGATCTCCTCCGAAATCGGCAACTTCGACAAGATGCCCGTCTTCATCGCCGAGGCCGCGGAGATGGACTACCGCATCCTGCCGCCCGACGTGAACCGCTCCTCCACGCGCTTCACCCCGGAACCGCTCGAGGACGGCGCCGGCTACGGCATCCGCTACGGGCTCGCCGGCATCAAGGGCGTCGGCGTCGCCGCCGCCGAGTCGATCGTCGAGGAGCGCCGGAAGGGAGGCCCCTTCAAGAGCCTCGACGACTTCCTCGCCCGCCTCGACGTCGCCGTCAACAAGAAGGCGCTCGAGTCGCTCGTGCAGTGCGGGGCGCTCGACGGCTTCGGCTACCACCGCGCCGCGCTCCTCGCGGAGCTGCCCGGCGCCATGGCGCGCGCCGAGGGCGACCGCCGCGACCGCGCGAGCGGCCAGGCCTCCTTCTTCGACCTGCTCGGCCCCGCCTCCGGCGGCGGCGGCGACGGCGCGGACGCCGGGGGCGACGCGGAGATCCGCCGCGCCAACGCCGCCACGCCGAAGATGCCGATGCTCGAGCAGCTCCTCGCGGAGAAGGCGCTCCTGGGCATCTACGTCTCCGGCCAGCACCCCATCGCGCACTGGAAGCACCTCGTCGCGAGCTTCAAGTCCTTCTCGGCGCTCGTGAAGGAGCGCGAGGCGCTCGATGCGCAGCTCGTCCCGATCCGCGCGCAGCTGGGCGACTGCCCGCCCGCGCGCCCCGACCCGGGGACGTTCCCGCAGGCCGACCTCGACCCCGGCTACCTCGCCGCCGAGCAGGACTACCGGGCGAAGGCCGCCGAGCAGCGCAAGGTCCGCAACTCCCTCTCCACCCCCGTGCGGTTCTGCGCGTTCGTCTCCGCCGTCGTGCCGCGCACCGACAAGCAGGGGCGCAAGTGGGCGCGCTTCCAGCTCGAGGACGCCGACGCGAAGTACGAGGTCCCGGTCTTCGCGCGCGACTACGCCGCGCTCGTCGGCGACACGCCCGAGTCGAAGGACATCCGCGAGCCGCCCGAGGCCAACCGGACCTACCTCTTCGAGGGCCGCCTCGAGCCGAGCTTCCGGATGGAGGCGCAGATCTCGCTGCGGGACTTCCTGCCCGTCGAGGACGCCGCCGCGAAGTACGCCGCCAAGGTGGCCGTCGTCCTCTCGGGCGCGAAGAGGACCTCGCGCGAGTTCCTGGAGAGGGTGAAGGGCCTGCTCGCCGCGCACCGCGGGTCGGTCCCCGTCGCGCTGCAGCTGCGCCTCCCCGACGGCGCGCGCGCGACCCTGCAGCTCCCGGAGGCCTTCCACGTCCTTCCGGACGCCGCCTTCCTCGCCGACGCCGAGGCGCTCGTCGGCGCCGACAATCTCTGGTTCCTCGCGAAGGACTAGCCTCGCGCGCGAAGCAAAATCCCGCTTCCCTTTCCGCGCAGGTTCTGCTATACTTCCCCCCGCTTTTGCACTTGCAACCCCGTACGCACGTTTTCTCCCATGTCCGCCTTTCGCAACATCTGGAAGATTCCCGAGCTCCGCGCCCGCATCTTCTTCACGCTCGGCCTGATCCTCCTCTGCCGCCTCATCGCCGTCGTTCCCACGCCCGGCCTCAACCCCACCGGCGTCTCCGAACTGGCCGACCTGCTGCGCAACAACGCCGCCCAGGGCGGCGGCCTTCTCGGCATGGCCGACCTCTTCACCGGCGGCGCGCTCGCCAACTGCGCCGTCGGCACGCTCTCGATCTGGCCCTACATCAACGCCAGCATCATCATCCAGCTCATGACGGCGATCATCCCGTCTCTGGAGAAGATGGCCCGCGAGGGGGACGTCGGCCGACAGAAGCTCACCCAGACGACCCGCTACCTCACGCTCGTGCTGTGCGCCGGCCAGGCCTTCGGCATCGCCAAGCTGCTCGAGAACTCCCAGAACTACTTCGGCATCCAGAACCCCCTCGTCGCCGCCGGCGGCATCGGATTCGAGGTCCTCACCGTGATCGCGATGACGTCGGCCACGATGCTGGTGATGTGGCTCGGCGAGCAGATGACCGAGCGCGGCATCGGCAACGGTATGTCCGTCATCATCATGGTGAACATCTGCGCCCGCCTTCCGCATGCGCTCTGGCAGACCGCGATGAAGTTCCGCTCCATCGGCGGCCAGCCCGCCGAGTACACCGTCTTCACGCTCGCGTTCCTCCTCATCCTCGCCTTCACCGTCTTCCTCGTGACGATTCTCCTCACGGACGGCGTGCGCAAGGTCCCGCTCCACACGGCCCGCGGCTCGGTCGGCGGGCGCGTCGTCGGCGGCCAGAGCACCTACCTCCCGCTGCGCGTGAACTACGGCGGCGTCATGCCGATCATCTTCGCCGGCCCCATCCTCGCGGTCGTCGGCTGGCTCTTCTTCCACATCGACGCGGAGAAGGTTCCGTGGCTCGGCTGGCTCCAGAACTACGGCAAGCTCCTCAAGGAGGGCTACCAGAACCCCTCGGTCTCGTATCTGGTCACCTACGCCCTCCTGATCGTCTTCTTCTCGTTCTTCTGGGTCGCCACCCAGTTCAACGCCGTCCGGATCGCGGACGACCTCAAGAGCTCCAACGGCTACATCCCCGGCATTCGCCCGGGCCTGCCGACGGCCGAGTTCCTCGATCTCACGATGACGCGCGTCACCTTCATCGGGTGCGTGGGCCTCGTCCTGATCGCGATCATTCCCTCGCTGCTGATGTCCGAGGGTCGCTTCGACCAGTCCATCGCCGGCTTCTTCGGCGGCACGTCGCTCCTGATCATCGTCGGCGTCGGGCTGGACACGATGCGCCAGATCGAGTCGTTCCTCGTCATGCGCTCCTACGACGGCTTCCTCAAGCACGGCCGCATCCGCGGCCGCAACGGATAGCCCCCGCACGTGAGCAGGAAGCCCCCGCACCGCCCCCCGCCCGTCCCCGCCGCCCCGCGCGGCCCCCGCACGAAGCGCCGCACCTTCGCCGACTTCCGCGACGCCGCCCCGCGCCTCGTCCGCGGCGTCCTCGCCCTCTCGCGCGGCGGCACCGGATTCGTCTCGCCCGAGGGCGGCGGCGCGGACGTCCTCGTCCCCGAGGGCTCCGTCG
>CACWKU010000142.1 GCA_902761575.1 uncultured bacterium | reverse complement strand
GAGCGCGCTCCCGCCGCCTACCGCCGACCCCTGTTCGAGAACTTCCCCGCCGCGAGGAACCCCGCCGTGTCCGAACCCCACGCGGAGAGCGCGGCGGCCGCCGCGTCCGAACCTCACGCGGAGTCCGCGGAGGGCGCGGAGTGAGATTTCGTCTGGCGCCTGGCGTCGTGCCAGACGCAAGACGCCAGACGCAAGACGACGAGACGAGAAAACGACCGTGAAACCCGACGACAGCGAGCGGCGAAGCCGCGACACCCGGCCGCAGCCGGCGTGGCGGAAGCCGCGCCGTGCAAGGCCGCCCGACCCGCTGCCGGCGTGGTGCCGGTCAGGCGTCCGCGAACAAGTCGGCGAGGCGCACTTCGGACTGGACGACGTCGGCGTTTTCGTTCGGACGCAATCCCGCGGCCGTGACGAGCGTGACGTGAACGGTCTTCCGCACACCGAATGCCCGCTGGTAGGCGGACACCTTCGCAAGGAGCTCCGAGCGGTATTTCGACGAAACGGCGAACAGGTCGGAGGCATACTTCATTTCGCAGAGGTTCGCGATTCCGTCGGCGCGGTCGAGGACGAGGTCGATCTGGGCGCCGGGCTCGCCGTCCGGGCCGGGCGGGATCCGGGCGGCGTGGACGGCCGTCGAGACGCCCGCGATGCCGAGGGCGCGCTTGATCTGGGGGACGTGCTGCAGGCAGAGCCGCTCGAAGGCGAGGCCGCTCCACGTCGCGCGGGCGTGGGACGACGCGCCGGCGAGCCAGTTGCCGCGTCCGACCCGGGAATCGTCCGCGAGGAACCGGATGTGGAAGAGCGTGAACGGATCGAGGAGCTGCCAGAGCGAGTCGCGCTCCTTTTTTCCGGGAAACCGGTAGCGGCGGACGAACCCGCAGGATTCCAGGTCCTCCAGTATCCGGGAGAACGCCCCGTTGTCCTCCTGCCCGACGGCGGCCAGAAGTTCCTCCCGCGTCATGCCGGCGCTCCGTCGCGCCATCGCCTCCACGGTGGCGACGTAGGGCTCGGGGCGGCGGAAGAGCGAGGCGTAGAGCCGTCCGAACTCGCGGTGCAGTCCGCCGGTTTCGCCGAAGCAGAGCCGGTCGACGGCCTGCGCGGGGCTTTCGCCGCGCCGGATCAGGCTCCAGTAGAACGGGATTCCGCCGAACGCCAGATAGAGGTCGGCCAGCTGCCGGTCGGACAGGCGGAGCCCTTTCGCGGCGGCGAAACGGCGGCATTCGCCGAGCGTGAAGGGCACGAGCCGGACCAGATGCGTCAGGCGGTCGTGGAGCCCGCCGTAGTTGTCGACGATCTTCCGCACAATCCACGACGCCGCCGAACCGCAGACGACCAGGACGATGTCGTCCCGCCCCGACGCCCATCCGTTCCAGAAATGCTCGAGCGCCGGCATGAACCGGGCGTTCGGCGTGTCCATCCACGGCAGTTCGTCGAGGAAAACGACCTTGCGGCCGCGACGGCGGGACAGGGCGTCCGCGAGCGAACCGAACGCGGCGATCCAGGTCGCGGGCGGCGGGCCCTGCGTTCCGAAGGCCCGCCTCATCGAATCGGCGAACGCCTCCAGCTGGTCCTTCATGCCGCCTTCGGAAAGCCCCGCGTGCTGGAAGGCGAAGCGGTCGCCGAACGCCTTGCGGACGAGAAACGTCTTGCCCACGCGCCGCCGCCCGTAGACCGCGACGAATTCGGGCCGCCCGGAACGGAGCGCCTCTTCGAGCGTCCGCAGCTCTTCGTCGCGCCCGACGAGCGGCTCGGCGAGCTTCACCATCGCTTTCGTTGTCTTCATGGCGCGGGAGTCTACAATCGTTTCTGCGGAAAGTCAATCAAAAATAGAGTTAGCGCAAAAACGATTCACCCCTTCGCGAACCATCTCGCACACCCTGGCACGCCGTGCAAGGCCCCCTGCATTTCCAACACATTTCCGGAACACACCGAACCGAAACTCCGATGAGTTGAATCCCTCCGCTACCGCTCCGGGTTGGCAAAGCCGCCCGTCCCGCCAAACCTCGTCCCCCCCGGCCCCCCAAGTTCCCTCACGCAAAGTCCGCGGAGTGAGCAACTTTACCCTTTACACTTTACCCTTTCAACTTCTTCAACTCCTTCAACCCTTCAACCCGATGAAACGCCTCGCCCTCCTTCTTCCCCTCCTCGCCCTCGCCGCCGCGCCGGCGCGGGCGGAAGACCCCGCCACGCATCGATGAAGAAAGCCGTCGCCACCGTTTGCGGCGCGCTCGCCGCGCTCGTCCTCCTGGGCGCATTCTTCCGGTCGCCGCTCGGAAGGGCGCCGTGGCTCCTCACGGTGTTCCCCGCGATGGTCGCGCTGGACGCGGCCGTGCATCTCCCCTTCAACCCGTGGCATCTGTTCTCCGCGTCGGAGGCGATCGTCCTCTCCGACGAATCCGGGCCCGATCCGGACGTGGCGGGCTCCGTCGCGCGCGCCCGCGAAATGGCGAAACTCTGGTACCTCGTCGGAAAGTACAAGGACGTGGACGATTCGGTGGACATCGTCGATCCGGGAAGCGGACGGACGGTCGAGATCGTGTGCAGGACCTGGCATCCGTCCGATTCCCGCAATCTGGCGCGGACGTTCCGCCGCCTCTACGAGCGGATGACGGAGGAAGAGGGCGTCGCCGACGCCGCGGGGTTCGTCGCGGCGAACGCGTGGGGCGCGCTGGACATCGAGCCCTCCGTCCGGCTCCCGCCGCCGTCGGACGCCCCCTACGCGCCCGTTCTCGACGCCACCGCGCAATCTCTCGCGGCCCGCGACCCGCGCGATGCGGCGAAAATGGTCGAAATCGCCGCCGACCACGTCTGGCTGACGGATCCGTATCCCATCCACGTCCTGCTCTGCCGCGTCCTTCGCGTGCCGGACGCCCCGGCCACGAACGAATGCTACGGAATGCGGGTGGCCGCGGACGGCCCCTTCCCCGAACCGCGGCTCGATTGCGTCGTCCCCATCCGGGACGCGTGGCGGAACTACCGCGACGAACTCTCGCGCGACGCCCCCGCCGCGCTGCGCGAACCGGCCTCGGAACCCGCGCCGACGGCGCTCCGGCGCGTCGGCGGAGGCGGGATCCCCGTCGCGCCGTATCCGCCGGAGCGCCTCTCCGAGGGCGAGCGGCCGCGTCACGCGGACTTCTACGGATTTCTCGTCGCGACGAACGGCGCCGAACGGATCTACGCGCGGGCGGACGAAACCGGGCAGAGCATTCTCCCGTGCCGGCAGGACCCGGCACCGGAGCGGATCGCGTGCGGCGCGTCGACCGGCGTCCTCGTCGAGGTCGCCCCCGGCGCGACGGACGAGGCCCTCGACGAACTGCTTTCGCGAATCGACTGCGTGCTTCCCTCCCGCGTCCATGTCTTCCCCGAGATTTCCCTCCGCGCCCCGAAGACGCAGGCGGCCGCCGTTGCCGTGCCCGCCGCGTCCGAATCTCACGCAGATGCCGCAGAGACCGCAGATCCAAATCCCCACGCGGACTCCGTTGAGGGCGCGAAGGAGCCCGCCCCGTGAAAGCTCTTGCCCGCGAGCGGCGAAGCCGCGACACCCGGCCGCAGCCGGCGTGGCGGCACCCCGCCACGCAAGGCCGCCCAAGCCGCCGTTTCAAGAGCGCGCGCAATCGTCAAGACGTGAGAACCGAACGAATTCAAAGCGTCAAAACCGTGTGATTTCGTGGTTGAAAAATCGTCAAAAGGGTGATAGTCTCTGCGCCGAAACGGAGGATCAGACATGGTTTTTCGCCGGAAAATCACCGAAACCCTGCGGCAGTGGAAGGAGCGCGACAAGGCCGAGTGCGCGCTCCTGATCGACGGCGCCCGCCGCGTCGGCAAGAGCTTCATCGTCGAGCAGTTCGCCAAGGCGGAGTTCCCCGGCTACGCCGTCATCAACTTCAAATACGCGGGGAGCGACGTCAAGGAGACGTTTGAGGAGTATCTGGCGCGGCCGGACGAGTTCTTCCGGCGGCTGTTCCTCGTGCTGGGGATCGCGCCCCTGCCGCGGGGCGGCCTGCTCGTCTTCGACGAAGTCCAGGCGTTCCCGCGGGCCCGCGAGGCGATCAAGCCGTTGGTGGCGGACGGCCGCTACCACTATGTCGAGACCGGCTCGCTCCTCTCGATCCGCCGGAACGTGGAAGGCATCCTCGTGCCGTCCGAGGAGCGCCATGTGAACATGGTTCCGATGGACTTCGGGGAGTTCCTCTGGGCCGAAGGCGCGGATGGGCTGATGGACGAAATCCGCGAGGCGTTCGCGCGGCGCGAATCGCTCGGGCCGCTGCACCGGCGGGCGATGGACCTCTTCCGCGCGTGGACGGTCGTCGGGGGGATGCCGCAGGCCGTCGCGAAATGGGTCTCGACGCGCGACCTCGCGGCCGTCGACCGGACCAAGCGCGACATCCTCGCCCTCTACCGCGCGGACATCGCGAAGCACGCCGGATCGCAGGCGCCGAAGGTGCAGGCGATGTGGGACGCCATCCCCGCGCAGCTTTCGCGCCACGAGAAGCGCTACAACCTCGCCGACCTCGGGGAGAACGCCCGGATGCGCGAATACGAGGAGCCCGCGTTCTGGCTCAAGGACTCCGGGGCGTGCAACTTCTGCTACAACGCGACCGAGCCGAACCTCGGGCTCGCGCTCAGCGCGGACCACGCCACGTTCAAGTGCTACCTGGGCGACACGGGGCTGCTCGTGAGCCACGCGTTCGACGAGAGCGAGCTGGCCTCGGAGCAGATCCACCGGCGGCTCCTCGCGGGCGACCTCTCGGTCAACGAGGGGATGGTCACGGAGAACGCGGTCGCGCAGCTGCTCGCGGCGTCGGGCCGCAAGCTCTACTTCTACTCGCGCAACGACCCGTCCGACCGGAAGGAGCGGATCGAGATCGACTTCCTCGTCGCCAAGTCGAAGCTGGCGCGCAAGAACAACGTGAGCCCCGTCGAAGTGAAGAGCGGCAAGCGCGTCCGGCACGCGTCGCTGGACAAGTTCCGCGCGAAGTTCTCCGACTGGCTGGCCGAACCGTTCCTCTTCCACGAGGGCGACGTCCGCGAGACCGCCGGCCTGAAATGCCTCCCCCTCTACATGGCCGCCGCCCTCTGATTTCCGCCACGGACCGCCCCGCCGCATTCGGCATTCATCATTCAGCCTTGCCCCCGCCACCGCCCGCAATGAAACGCCTCGCCCTCATCCTCCCCCGGCACGCGGCTTCGCGCGGAGCGGGCCGCGGCTTTCGCCGCAACCCGCCCCGCGCATCGGCCGAAGGCGGTTGTTTTTGAAAGATTGGGCTTGATTTCCGGCCGGGAATCGGCATAATGGGCGGCACAAGCGAGACGAAAGGAAAAACAATGGCCAAACCCGTGAAAGAGACGCCGATTCTCTTCGGCGAGGAAGCGCGGCAGTTCGAGGTGAAGATGCTGCATCCCAAGCCGCTTCCCCGGAAGCAGGCGGAGCGCATCCGGCGCGACTACGAATTCCTGCGCGGCAAGTGCGTCAACTGCTCCTTCTGATCCGATTCGCGCCGCTATCCAAATCCGACGAGGGCGCCGACACCCGGCTCCTGTATTTCGATCTGGAAAGTCTGGGACCGTCCTGAACCCGGTCGAATCCTTCCGCACGCCCCGCCGCGCCGATGGACGCTCCGATTCTCCTTCCGCAATCCGTCGCTCCGCGCCGCTGGGGCTACCTCCTCCCCGACGGCTCGTGGGCGCTGCCGCCTCGCTTCGCTTCGGCCTCGCCCTTCTCCGAAGGCGTCGCGCTCGTCGGCAACGGCGCCTTCCTGGGCTATGTCCGGCCCGACGGCTCGGAGGCCCTGCCGTTCCGGTTCCTCCACGCGTACGACTTCGGGAAGGGCCGCGCGAGGGTCGAGACCGAAACGGGAATGGGAGCCGTCCGCCCCGACGGCTCGTTCGCCCTCGGACCGCGGTTCGAATGGGTCGACCACGACGAATGGAAGGGGCGCGACGTCTTCAAAACCGACGGAAAGGACGGCCGCCACGCGCTCTACGACTTCGACGGGAACGAGATTCTCCCGCCCCGAGACGAAGACTTCTTCCCGCTCGACTTCGGCCTCCTCGCCGTGGAGAAGGACGGCCGCTGGGGCATTGCCGCGGAAGACGGCCGGTTCGTCGTCCCGCCCGAGTTCGGGAACATCGACGGCTTCGACGAACGCGGGTGGAGCTGCGCACACCGCGAGGCGGACGAGGGCCCGACGGTCTTCTTCGACCGCGAGGGGCGGACCGTGTTCACGCCGGACGCCGACTACGTCGAACCCTTCCACGACGACGTCGCCGTCGCGCGCCGCGGCGACAAGTGGGGGGCGATCGACCGCGAAGGACGGACGGTCCTGCCGTTTCGATTCGGTTGCGTGGATTCTTTCTCGGAAGGCCTGTTCGCAGTCTTCACGGGCGAATGCGACGAATCCGGCTTCTTCTCCGACGGCGACCGGCTCTTCGTCCGTCCCGACGGCTCGCCCGCCTTTCCCGACCGCTTCGACGCCACATCGCCGTTCGAGAACGGCATCGCGTGGTGCGAGGCGAAAGGCGGCCGTTGGGGCCCGTTCCTCCGCGAAGGCCGGTTCCTCGTGCCGCCGGTCTACGACGACAACGGCTGGGAGGTCGGGCCATTCCTGAGCGGTTGGAAAAACGGCGACGAACTGATGAACTGGTTCGACCGCTCGGGCAGGATCGTCGTCCCCGCCACGAACGCGCCCGCGCCCCACGCGGAATCCGGAGAGGGCGCGAAGGAGCCCGCCCCGTGAACCCTCCTGCCCGCGAGCGGCGAAGCCGCGACACCCGGCCGCAGCCGGCGTGGCGGGGTGCCGCCACGTCGGCTGCGGCCGTCACGGGCTCTTCCGCGTTGGAGGGAAGCGCCTAGGCGGGTCCTGTCGCGGTCGGCTAGTAGAAGTGGAAGGAGGTCTGCTTGCGGAAGCGCGATTCGAGCGCGGCGGCGATGTCGTGAAGGACGTTGCGGCGCAGGTCGAGCTCGGCCGGGAGGTTGGGGTCCTGGTGGGCTTCGTTGACCTTGGTGCCGACGCAGAACTCGATGCGGTCGGCGTTGCGCATCCGCGAGAGGATCTCGCGCGCGGCCTGCGCTTCGTGTGACCAGTCGGCGCCGCTCTCGAGGACGCGCCGGACGCGCGCGAGGGTGAGGACGCCCTCGGTGGCGAGGCCGACGCCCTCGATCTGGCCGCAGGGCGGCAGGTCGCCGGCCTCGCGCATCCGTCTGAGGTCCATCGAGACCTTGGCGCCGAGCTCGCGCGTCACGATGTTGGCCGTCGTGCCTCCGCAGACGACGACGGCGTCCGCGCCCGTGCCGGGCTGGGCGAGGCGCGCGTAG
This sequence comes from uncultured bacterium, assembly GCA_902761575.1. GTDB lineage: Bacteria > Verrucomicrobiota > Kiritimatiellia > RFP12 > UBA3636 > UBA3636. The sequence goes on along the minus strand of CACWKU010000142.1, from coordinate 812 downwards.
GGCGCGTCGCTCTCGCGGTGGAAGGGCGGGCCGCTCAGGATGCGCAGCACGCGCGGGCGGCGGAAGTAGACGACGAGGCAGCTGATGTCGTCGCGGTTCTTCCCGCCGTCCATCGCGCGGGCGCGGCGCACGACGGCCTCGCTCAGGTCGCGGGCGGAGATCTCCGGGTCGCGCTCGAGCGTCCAGCGCAGAAACTCGAGTTCGCCGCGGCGGCGCCAGCCGAACTTGAGGTCCGGGTTCTCGAGCCCGGCCTGCGTGACGCCGTCGCTGCACACGACGATGCGGTCGCCGAGGCGCAGGTCCAGCTCGTAGGTCTCGATCGGGCGGTCGGGCCAGCGCGGGGAGACGATCTGCCGGTGCGCGGCGGGCGCGACGTCCTCCAGCCCGCGCAGCTGCACGTAGCGGGGGTTGCCCATCTCCGCGAGGCGGGTGCGGCCGCCGACCTGCACGTCGAGCATCGAGAAGGTCGCGTAGGCGATCTGGCGGACGGAGTCGACGGGCAGGGCGTCCTGGATGGTCTCGACGCTCTGCAGCACGTCCATGTCGGAGCGCAAGAAGCGCATCGCCATCGTCATCGTCATGTTGGAGAGGACGGACGCCTTGACGCCGGAGCCGAGGCCGTCGGAGAGGACGGCGAGGGCGCGGCTCTCGGCGTCGATGCGCTCGATGCCGAAGGCGTCGCCGCACGCGACCTGCCCGTGCTTGCAGATCTGCGCGCACTCCATCTCGAGGAACCAGTCGGCCGCGGCGGCCGCGGCGCCGGCGGGGCGGGCGCTCACTTCCCGGGCTCCCCCGCGGCGGCCGCCGCCGCG
>CACWKU010000141.1 GCA_902761575.1 uncultured bacterium | reverse complement strand
GCCGCGGCGGGCGCGCCGCGCCGCATCGCGCCCGGGCTCCCGCCGGGGCCGGGCAACGTCCTGCCGCTCTGCGACCTGTGCCGGCTCGCGGCGAGCCCCTCGGCCGATCCGCTCTCGCACCTCGCGGCGACCGGCCGCGCGCCCTCCCTCGCCCTCGCGCGCTCCTATCTCGCGCTCGTCCGGGACTATGACCGCGCGCAGGGCTTCGGCGACCGCTTCTACCTGCTGGACCTGCTGCGCTGGCCGCACCCGATCGACCTGGCGGGCCTCGACCGCAACTTCGCCTTCCTCGCGCAGTTCATCCGCTCGGCCGGACGCCGGCCGGAGCTTTCGGAGACGCCCGTCCCGTGACGCCCGACCCCCAGGCGCGCGCCGTCCTCCCCGTCCTCGAGCACCGCGCCGAGATCGCCGCCGCGATCGAGGCGAACCCCGTCGTCGTCGTGTGCGGCGAGACGGGCTCCGGCAAGACCACGCAGATTCCTCAGATCTGCCTCGAGCTCGGCCGCGGCGCGAAGGGGCGGCTCGTCGGCGTCACCCAGCCGCGCCGCCTCGCCGCCGTCACGGTCGCCGAGCGCGTCTCGCGCGAGCTCGGCGAGGAGCGCCACCTCGTCGGGTGGCAGCACCGCTTCGGGAAGAAGCTCTCGCGCGACAACCGCGTGAAGTTCATGACCGACGGCATCCTGCTCGCGGAGCTGCGCTCGGACCCGCTCCTGCGCGCCTACGACACGATCATGGTGGACGAGGCCCACGAGCGCACGCTCAACGTGGACTTCGTCCTCGGGTGCCTGAGGCGCATCCTCCCGCGCCGCCCCGACCTGCGCGTGATCGTCTCCTCCGCGACGCTCGAGACGAAGGCGTTCTCGGACTTCTTCGGCGGCGCGCCCGTCCTCGCGATTCCCGGCCGCGCCTATCCGGTCGAGGTGCGCTGGCGCCCGCCGGAGGGCGAGGAGCCCGACCTCGCCGCCGCCGTCGCGGACGCCGTGGAGGAGTGCCTCGCCGGGCCCTACGAGGGCGACGTCCTCGTCTTCCTCTCCGGCGAGCGCGACATCCGCGCCGCGGCCGAGGCGCTGCGCGGGCGGCGCCTGCCCGGCGTCGAGGCGATCCCGCTCCTCGCGAGCCTACCGCCCGCCGAGCAGCGCCGCGCCTTCGAGCTCGCGCCCGGAAAGACGCGCGTCGTCCTCGCGACGAACGTCGCCGAGACCTCCGTCACGATCCCCGGCGTGCGCTACGTCGTCGACACCGGCCTCGCCCGCCTCTCGCGCTACAACCCCCGCGCCCGCGTGAAGCGCCTCCGCGTGGAACCCATCTCCCAGGCGAGCGCCGAGCAGCGCAAGGGGCGCTGCGGGCGCGTCGGCCCCGGCGTCTGCATCCGGCTCTTCTCCGAGGAGGACTTCGCGCGCCGCCCCGCGCAGACCGACCCCGAGATTCGCCGCGCCTCCCTCGCCGGCACCATCCTCTCGATGCTCGACTGGCGGCTCGGCGACATCGCCGACTTCCCCTTCCTCCAGCCCCCCGCCTCCGCCGCGGTCTCGGAGGGGAAGAAGCAGCTGCTCGCGCTGGGCGCCGTCGAATCGCGGGACCCCGCCGCGCGGGCGGAGCCCGGCGCGGCGGGGTCCCTGCGCATCACCGCGCTCGGCCGCAGGCTCGCCAAGCTCCCGCTCGAGCCCTCGCTCTCGCGGATGCTCTACGAGGCCGACGCGCAGGGCGCGCTGCGCGACGCGCTCACGGTCGTCTCCGCGCTCGCCTGCGAGGATCCGCTCCTGCGCCCCGCCGAGAGGCAGGAGGAGGCGCGGCAGGCGCACGCGGCGTTCCGAGACAAGACCTCGGACTTCGACGGCATCCTCCTGCTCTGGCGCCGCTACCACGACCCCGCGCATCCGCTCTCGCGCTCCGCGATGCGCCGCGACTGCGAGAAGAGCTTCGTCTCCTACCGCCGGATGTGCGAGTGGGAGGACGTCCGCGACCGCCTCGAGGAGACGCTGCGCCGCGACGGCCTCCGCGTCGACTCCTCCGGCGGCGGCGACCCGGGCCTGCACCGCGCGCTGCTCTCGGGCCTGCTCTCCAACATCGGCGTCTGGGACCCCGAGGAGAGGAACTACAAGGGCGCGGGAGGGAGCCGCTTCGTCCTCTTCCCCGGCTCCGGCCTCGCGAAGGCGAAGGCGCCGCCCCAGTGGGTGGTGGCCGCGGAGCTCGTCGACACCGCGCGCCTCTACGCGCGCCGCGCCGCCGCGATCGACCCCGACTGGATCGAGCCCCTCGCGCGACACGTCTGCCGCTACCACTACACGGGCGAGTCGTGGGACGCGCGGACCGGCACCGCCCGCGCCACCCGCCGCGCCGTGCTCTACGGGCTCGTCGTGCAGGACGGCGTCCGGTGCGACATCTCCCGCGCCAACCCCGCCCTCGCCCGCGAGCTGCTCATCCGCGAGGGGCTCGTCGGCGGCGCCTTCCCGAAGCCCGTCCCGGAGATCGTCCGCCGCAACCTCGAGACCATCGCCGCCCGCACCGAGGAGGCGCGCAAGACCCGCGCCCTCTCCGTCGATCTGGAGACCGACGCCTTCTGCGCCTTCCTCGACGAGCGCCTCCCCGCCGAATGCACCAGCGCCGCCGCCCTCCGCGACTGGCTCTCCCGCGTCCCCCGCTCCGAGGCCGAGCGCCTCCTCCTCCCCCGCCCCGAGTCCTCCGCCTCCGCCCGCCTCTCCCCCGACGACTTCCCCGACTACGTCGAGCTGCTCGTCTCGATCGCGGACCGCTCGTCGCCCGTCGCCAGTCACTCGTCACCCGTCACTCGTCACTCGTCACTCCGCAGGGATGCGGGCGGCCGGCGGCCGCCCGCATCCCTGCGTCTCCCCCTCTCCTACCGGCACGATCCCCGCGCGGAGGACGACGGCATCACCTGCACCGTCACGCCCGAGGCGATTCCGCTGCTGCCGCTGCTCGAGCCCTCCCGCCTCGTCCCGGGCGCGCTTCCGGGGTTCGTCGCGTGGCTCCTGCGGTCGCTCCCGCATGCCCCGCTCTCGCTCCTCGCCGCGCGCTGCGGCCACTCGCCGCGCACGCCGGACATCGATGCCCTCGCGCGCCTCGTCGTCGACGCCCTCCCGCCCGAGGGCCCGCTCCCCGCGGCGCTCGTCGAGACGCTCGCCCGCGACTTCGGCGTCCGCCTCCCGCGCGACACCTGGGCCGAGGAGGACATCCCGCCCCAGTTCCGCATCCGCTGGCGCGTCGTCGACGCCCGCGGCCGCGAACGCTTCGCCTCGCGCGACCTCTCCGAGATCCTCGCCTTCCGCGACGAATACGACCGCCTCGCCCCCGGCGCCCTCCCCGCGCGCGAGGACTTCGTCTTCGAGAACGGCTTCCGCGAGCTCCCCTCCCTCCGCCGCTTCTCCGACTGCCCTCCCCTGCCCGACCGCATCCTCCTCGCCCGCATCGGCGGCCGCGCGGTGTGCGCCTTTCCCGCGCTCAAGATGGAGCAAAGCGGGGGCGGCGGCGCCGGCTCCGCCGTCGCCGCCGCCCCCGCAAAGGCAAACGGCGCAGGCGTCCCGCCAGCGGATCACTCGTCACTCGTCACTCGTCACTCGTCACTCCGCGTAGCGGTCCGCCTCTTCCCCGCCGCCGCCTCCGCCGCGGCCGCCCATTCCGAAGGCGCCGCCACCCTCGCCGATCTCTCGCTCGCGCTCTTCGCTCCAGCCCTCCCCCGACGCCATTCACGATACCAGCCGCTCGACCCCCACAGTCTCGCTTCGCTCGACATCTCCCCCAGCGGGGGAGCCAGGTCCGCGCGGGGCACGGACCTGAGCGGCACGAACACGGGCTGCGCGAACACGCGAAGAGAGGACCCGCGGCGCGCTGCGCCGGCCCCCTCCCTGAGGGGGCTCCCGGCGAAGCCGGGTGAGGGAGTCGTTCAGCATTCCGCATTCAGCATTCAGCATTCGGCGGAACGCCGCGCGCTTCTCGAAACCTTCGGCGACGATCCGCCCCGCTCCGGCGCGGCGCTCGAGGCGTGGGCGAAGGAGCGCGCGCCGCGCTACCGCGAGCTCGCGCGCAACCTGCGCACGCTCGCCGAGGCGGTCGACGGGCTCGCGGAGGAATGCCTCGAAACGCTCGACGCCGTCCCGGCGCTGCATCCCGACACCGTCCGCGACGTCGCCGAGCAGATCGGATGGCTGTGCCCGCCGGGCTTCGCCGCGCTCGTCCCGTCCGCGCGCCTCGCCGAGTATCCGCGCTACCTCGAGGCGATCCGGAAGCGGCTCGATGCGGCGTCCTTCGACCCGGCCGCCGACCGGCGGAAGATGGGCCCCGTGCGCGAGGCGTGGGGGCGCTACGCCGCGCTCGTGGGCGACCGCGAGGGCAATCCGCCCTTCGACGAAGCCGCCGCCGAGCGCTACCGCTGGCTCGTCGAGGAATACCGCGTCGCCGTCTTCGCCCAGTCCCTCGGCACCGCCGTCCCGGCCTCGCGCCAGCGCCTCGACCGCCTCTGGGCCGAGGTCGTCGGCTAGCGGCCGACCGTTGCCGTGAAGAACGGGTGATCAAAGAGCTCCGCCACGATCCTCGTCCGCAGCGGCCTCTTTCCGCCCTCGACGGACGGTATCATGGCCCGTAGGAGACGGGACGGCGCCGGACCTGTCAACGCGAACGAGCCAGGAGCAAAAGCGGACCGAGCAGACCTTCGGGCGGGATCGGCAGGTAGAAGGACAGGTCGTCCTTGACGCGGCGCGCGAGGGTCGAGGCGGTCTCGACGACGAAGTCATTGCGGCCCGCGACGAGCCCGCGCAGGGCGAAGCGGTAGGGCGCGGCGATGCGGATGCCGGCGTCAGCGCCGTTCACGAGGAGGCGCGCGGTCTGCCCGACGCGCCCGAGGTCGAGCGTCCAGTCGCGCGCGAGGTCCGCCTCGGAGAAGTCGACGGAGAACGCGTAGCGCGCCTTGCCCGCGAAGTCCGGGATGCGGTCGGGAGCGGCGAGGTCGAAGAGCTCGTCCGTCTCGCACAGCGGCCGGAACGCGGCGAGGTCCTCGCAGTCGGCGACGGAGACCGCGAAGCGAGGGCGCAGCGGTCGCGTCTCGACGACGGGCCGCGGGGCGGGCAGCCCGGCGCGGCCGCCGAAGACGACGATCTCGGACTGGCCCGGCAGGAGGTCGAGGTCGATCGCGCCGTCCGGTGCCGTGCCGGATTCGGCGACGTCCTCGAGGAGCCGCAGCCGCGCGAAGTCGCCGCGCGCGCGGAGCCGGACGCGCGTCGCGGCGCGAACGTCGGGCGACTCGTTGAAGAAGAGGTAGGCGTCGGCGCCGTCGCGCTCGACGTGCAGCGCGCGCAGGTGCGGGAAGGCGCCCTCGACCGCCACGTCCGCGCCGCCCGCGGCGGCGCGGACCGCGTCGGCGAGCCTGTCGAGCGGGACTGCGCGGCCGAAGTCCGCGCAGTCCGCGGCGACGGAATCGACGAAGAGGACCGGCAGGCCTGCGGCGGCGAGCTCGCGGAGGCGCGCGACGAGGCGCGGCGGGAGGAACGGCGCGGCGGGGACGACGAGCGCGGGGATCGTCTCGTCCCCGACCGCGAGCCGGCCGTCGCGCAGCGTCGTGGCGGGGTCGAGCAGCGCGTCCGCGCAGACGATGGAGAAGTCCAGGTTCGCGTCGGAGAGCGCGCGGGCGGGGACCTCGTCGAGCATCGCGCGCCCGACGCCGGCCATCCATTCGGCCTCGGCGTGGTAGAGGATCGCGGCGGAGACGACGCGGCGACCGCCCTCGAGCAGGTGCGCGGCCCGGTTCGCGTAGCGCATCAGCGCGCCGAAGCCGTCGAGCTGCGGGTCGCGCCCCTCCGCGCCGAAGTGCGGCGGGCAGTCCGGGTCGGGGAACGACGGCGAGAAGGCGTGGGGGACGAAGCGGTTGATTCCGCGCACGAGGAGGAAGTCGAGGAGCCAGCGCATCGTCGGCGCGCCCTCGGCCCAGCCGTAGGCGCCGAAGACCTCGCACATCGCGCGGCCCCTCATCCGCGGGCTCTGGTGCGCGGCGGACGCGGCGAGGCGCGGCAGGACGCAGTGGAAGAAGTCGGGCGAGACGCACCCGCCGAGCGCGGAGGCGGTGTGCGGATAGTCGCCGAAGCCCGGCAGGACCTGGTGCAGGACGATGTCGCAGCCCCCCATGTCCTGCCCCGCCATCGCGCGGAAGTAGTGGCCGGGGCCGTAGCCGAGGCGGCCGTGGGCGTTCATGTCCTCGATGACGTGCCCGACGTATTCGACGCCGTGCGCGCGGCACCAGTCGCCGAGCTGGAGCGAGAGGTTCTCGCGGTAGAGCGACGTGGCGGCGTCCATGTAGGCGAGGCGCACGCGCGGCGAATCGGGGCTCTCGTACCAGAGCTCGCCGAAGCGCGCGGCGGCGTCCTCGCCGAGCGACGCCGACATCCGCGCGGCGAGCGCGTCCGAATACGGCAGCGCGAGGCCCTCCTGGCCGACGGAATAGGTGTAGAGGCCGCCGTCGCGGAGGTGCTCGCCGACGAGCCAGTCGTGGAATTGCGGCTCGTCGGAGAAGAAGCCCGCGACCACGGATCCGAAGCGGTCGCCGTAGTGCGCGAAGTGCGGCTCGTAGACCGCCTCCAGCAGCACGGCGCAGGACTCGCGAGAGAGCGGGTCGATGCGCCCGGGCGAGATGCCGCGGCGCGACCGCCAGAACCAGAAGACGCGCCAGCAGCCCTCGGGGACGTCCCAGCGCAGGAGTCCGTCCTGCACGCGGCCGGAGAGGTCGACCGGTTCGCCGCACAGGCGCTGGCCGCCGCCGGGCGCGCGGCGGTAGGCGCGGACGCCGAGCGGGACGTCGCCCTCGCGCGTCCGAGGGGCGACCATCGCGGTCCCGGGCGCGGGACCCATGACGTCGACGTGGCGCTCGACGAGCGTCCGCTGCGCCAGGTCCGGATACTTGCTTTCGATCAGGCCGTTCGCGAAACCGGTCGGGAAGCGTTTGTCGTCGAGGATCCAGACCTTCATCCCGCGGCGCGCGCACTCGTCGAGGACGACGTCCATGTCGCGCCACCAGCCCTCGCCGCAGAAGTCGGGATGCGGACGCGACTCGACGCAGAGCGCGCGGCAGCCGCTCTCGAAGATGCGGGCGATCTGCGCCGGGATGCGGTCGCGGTGGTCGCCCCGCTGCCAGTAGAACGGGAAGAGGTAGCTGCCCTCGCGGCCGCGCAGGACGTCGTCGAGTCTCTTGTCCATGATCGATTCTTCAGGATGGGGAAGGCGGGCAGGGAGAGGGCCGCACGCGGCTTCGGTGGATCCGGGGGATCCAGAAGTGGCGGCGGAGGAACCGGGAGCGCTCGAGGAACCTCAACCGTTCCGGGGAGAGTTCGCCGGGGCGGAACTTGTTCCAGAATTTGTAGACGCCGGCTAGGTCGATGCGCTCTAGCGCGCGGCGCAGGAAGCCCGGCATCCAGAACGTGGGCAGCGCGGACTGCCAGTCGATCAGGGTCGGCTTCCAGCCGGGGCCGACCATCACGTTGCGCGAGTTGTGCAGATCAAGATGGACGAATCCCGCCGCGTGGACGGCGCGGATGCCCGCCTCGAGGGCCTCGAAGAACGACCGCGGGACCGGCTCGCGCAGCATTTCCTCCGCAACGCCATAGGCGGTCGACGGTTCGCAGGCGTTCCGTGTGAAGACGCCGGTGTCGGAGTCGCGCAGCGCGAACCCCGCCACGAAGTCCTCGCGCAGCGCGAACGGCCCGAGCCGCCGCACGCCGCCCGGCACGAGGCCGGTCGTCTCGAGCCGCCGCAGGATCCAGCATTCGCGCCAGACGAAGAACCGTCCGAGCGTGTTGCGGACGAGGCGCGGGCATTCCGAGAAGTCCTTCTCGATCCACGCCGCGCCGTCCGCGCCCTCGGCGCGGTAGACCCGGGCGTTCAGCGCGCCGCCTCGATGGACGAGCGTCCGCGTCATCGTGCGCCCTCCCCCGCCCCGACGGCGCGCGCGGCCTCCCACGCCGCGCGCATCGCGTGCGCGGCGACGGCGAACGCGGCGGCGACGTTGAGCGAGTTCTTCGTCCCGTGCCCGGGGATGGCGACGCAGGCGTCGGCCGCGGCGACGACGTCCGGGTCGAGCCCGAAGCGCTCGCTGCCGAGCAGCAGCGCGGCGGGCCATTCGAATGCGGCGCGATCCAGCGGAACGGCGCGGCTCGACGTCT
>CACWKU010000140.1 GCA_902761575.1 uncultured bacterium | reverse complement strand
GCCGCGCCCGATGCCCGCGCCGACGCTCGAGCCGCCGCCCGCGCCCGAGGCGCCCGCCCGCTCCGGCGACGAGGGGCCGTTCCCGCCTTCGCCCGTCGAGTTCCGCCTCCCCTCCACGCGCCTGCTGCATCCGCTTCCTCCCGAGACGGCGCAGGACAATTCCGCCGAGATCGCCGAGCGCAGCCGCATCATCGAGGACACGCTCTCGGAGTTCGGCCTCAACGGCGCCGTGACGCACGTCGTCTGCGGCCCGACGATCACGCGCTACGAGGTGAAGCCCGAGAGCGGCGTCAAGGTGGACCGCATCCAGAGCGTCCACAGCAACCTGCAGATGAACCTGCGCGCGAAGAGCCTCCGCATCATCGCGCCCATCCCCGGCAAGGACGTCGTCGGCCTCGAAGTGCCGAACATCAAGTCGCGCCCCGTCCCGCTGCGCGGCATCGCCGAGTCGCCCGAGTGGAAGGCCGCCGCGCAGAAGATGGCGCTGCCGATGCTCCTCTCGCGCGACATCGACGGCGCGCCCGTCATCGCCGACCTCGCGAAGATGCCGCACATGATCGTCGCGGGCACGACGGGCTCCGGCAAGTCCGTCACCCTCAACGGCATCCTCGCCGGCTGGCTCCTCACGCGCACGCCCGAGCAGCTGCGGCTCGTCCTCGTGGACCCCAAGCGCGTCGAGTTCACGCCCTACGCCGACATCCCGCACCTGGTCGTCCCCGTCATCACCGACGCGCCGAAGGTCGCGGTGTGCCTGCAGTGGGCGGTGAAGGAGATGGACCGCCGCCTCAAGCTCTTCCAGTCCGTCGGCGTCCGCAACATCGCCGCGTTCAATACGCGCACCTCCTCGCGCCAGGCCTCGCTCTTCGGCAGCGGCGGCGAGGGCGAGGGCGACGGCGCGCCGGCGACGCTGCCCTACATCGCGATCGTCATCGACGAGATGAGCGACCTCATGATGCTCGCCGGCGCCGACGTCGAGCCGCGCGTCGTCCGCCTCGCCCAGCTCGCGCGCGCCGTCGGCATCCACCTCATCATCGCCACGCAGCGCCCGGACGTCAAGGTCATCACCGGCAAGATCAAGGCCAACTTCCCCGCGCGCATCGCGCTCAAGGTCGCCTCCGCGATGGACTCGATGACGATCATCGACCAGGGCGGCGCGCAGACGCTCATCGGCCGTGGCGACATGCTCTTCCTCAACCCGACCTCGTCGGCCGGCCTCCAGCGCTCGCAGAGCTGCTGGATCGACGACGACGAGATCGCCGCCCTCACGCAGTGGTACCGCGACCAGAGCGAGCCGCTCTACGTCCCGGACATCAAGGCCAAGCTCGACAAGATCAAGGTCAAGGACGCCGGCGACAGCTTCAAGACCTTCGAGAGCGACGAGGGCGGCGGCGGCGGCGAGGGCGGCGGCGAGGACGAGGGCGGCGGCGGCGAGGAGGCGCTGCTGCAGCGCTGCCTCGACGTCATCGTCGCGGCGGACCGCGCATCGACCTCGATGCTCCAGCGCAAGCTCAAGCTCGGCTACAACAAGGCCGCGCGCATCATGGACGAGCTCGAGGCGCGCGGCTGCATCGGCCCGGCCAACGGCTCCGCCCCGCGCGACATCCTCCGCGCGACCCTGCACGACCCGTCCGAGGGCGCGGGCGCCCCGGACGACGACGAGGCCGCAGCCGGCTACGAGGGCGGCGGCGACGGCGCGGACCTCTAGGGCGGTTCCGGAAGGCGCTTCCCCCAGTCGGCGCCGGCCGAGGGGGAAGAAAAGCGGTCAGGGGAGCAGGACGGCGTCCATCGGGACGTCGTGCGCCTCGCGCGGAATCGGGTCGTGGGCGATCTGCCAGGGGAAGGCGAGGCCGAGGACGGCCGTGCCGGGGCGGCGCGCGGCGAGGAGGCGGTCGAGGTGGCCGCGGCCGTGGCCGAGGCGCGTGCCGTGGCGGTCGAAGAGGAGTCCCGGCAGGACGAAGAGGTCGACCGTGGCGGGGTCGACGCGACGCGTGCCGACGGGTTCGGGAATGCCGCCGAATCCGGGCGCGACTGTCGCGCCGGACGGCAGCTCGGCGAGGGCGTAGCGCCCCGCGGCGGCGTCCCAGACCGGGACGCAGACTTCGCCGCCGCGCGCGCGGAAGTCGTCCGCGAGGTCCGCCGTCGGCGGTTCGACGCCGAAGGGCAGGTAGAGCATCGCGACGCGCGCCGCCTCCCATTCCGGTCGCGCGCGCATCGCGGCGAGGAAGCTTTCGGGCGCGTCGTCCGCGTGCTCTTCCCGCAGTTCACGCGCGGTGCGCCGCAGTTCCGTTTTCCGTCGTTTCGGCTCGAGGGATTGTTCCGTGGTCTTGTCCGTGGCGTAGACTGCGGAAATTGCCTCGACATTGGCGGAAAGGGCCTTTTTTGTGTGTGGGACCATGGCGGCGTGGTGACGGAAACGAGCCTATCACAACGGTTCGGCGGGGACAAGCGGTAGATTCTCCGGAATGATTCGTTCGAGTCTCATGAAGGCGGCTCCGACTTCGAACAGACGGTGAAACTCTTCGGGAAGGGTGCTGTCCGGCGCGCGCGGGAAGATCGCGGGCCATGTGGTTCCGTCGGGACGGTAGACGCGGTAGAAGTCGGACTCGGAGGCGTGGACCGACGGAAGAACGGAACGAACGTCGTCGTCAAAGGATGGAAGAAAACGACCCGGATGATCTGGATCCAAGAAGGGCCCAAGCCCCTTGTTCTGCACTGGAACCTCCGCGCGGGTCCATTCGTTGGACGACTGGAGCCAAAGCGTCCAGTCGGAAGAATTCGTTGCCATCAGGCCGCCCCGGATCGACAGATAGGCGTCCGTGTCGCCGTCGCCGTCGGCATCGCAGACGATGCAGGTCGCGGCGTTCGTCGTTCCCTCCGCGGCCAGCGCGGACAAAAGACAGGTCCTTTCCTCGGCGGCAAGGGACAGCGAAGTCTTCAAACTCGACGGAGGAAGGTTGGTGTATCCGCAGGCGGTCCAACTCGTTTCCGATACAACGAGATTCGTCCCGCGGTATTCCGTGGGCAGAACGCGCTGAAGACCGACGAACGACGGAGCATCGACGAGAGACGACAGGCCGTTTGTCCACAACCGGATTTCATGAACGCCACCGGGGAGGAGGAGGAAAGAAGCAATGTTCGTGCAGAACGCTGGATTGTCGGCGGAAGGGTATCGCGTCCGGTGGTACTCGATGCAGAGCAACCGAGCCGGATCGTCCGAGGTTGAAAACTCGAAAAAGGAATACTGCCTTGCATCAAGCCGGGCAATCCGGTCGATATCGTGCTTTCCTCTGGCGTTGGGACGGCTGAGATTCCATCCGTTATCCGTCCGTTCGTGGAATAGCCAACTGCAGTCGTCTCCGTTCGTGTCGTATGCGATGCAGTCCTCGTCTCCGTCTCCGTCCAGATCGAACGGTAACACGCCTTGGAACCAGTCCTCGCCCATTCCCGCGATGTCCGTGGAATGCAGCGAACGGAACGCCTGGAGGAACGAAGCCTCGGTGCCGTCGGCCAAGGCATTGCCGCCGTTTCGGACAATCGGGAGGAACAACGGCAAGACGATTGCGAAAAGAAATTTGTTATTCTTCATGCTGGTTCTCCAGAAAAGCTTGTAAAACGGCTGCAATGCAATGTGCATACCCGTTTCTGTTGTCGTGGAATTGCCATCTCCCGTGGTCTTGTCCTTGGTTGTCCCGTTCAATGACGAATTCCCAAGGAGAATGAACTCCCGTGTGGGTTCCGAAATCCTGCCCTTCTATCCCACCCCATCCGTTGTAACGGACCATTGTTGCCCATTCCAACGCGGAGAGGTCGATTTGGTCGATGACATAAGAGGCTGGCGGCTCCGTCCAATCTGGTCGATTCCCGTATGTTTCCCGATAATAGCGGATGAGCTCTTGGCATGTGTGTTGTTTGGTTCGCAACATCTCGTTCATTTTTCGAATGTTCGCCTTCCAATCCCAGACGACGGATGTCGGTTCGTTGCCGTCCATGTCGATTTGGGCGATTCCCCAGCCTCCGCCGCTACCGCCGAGAAACGGCAGTTCGTGGAGCCCAGCGCCCTCGTTGAACTGGTTGTAGTAATGCCGTAGAGGTAGAGAACCGATTCGGGGAGCGCCGCGTTCGTCGGCCACGCGGCGGTGAAGAAGAGGTTCGTTTCGGTGTAGGAGAAGGCGGTGAAGCAGAGGTTGGTCGTTGGGCCGGCGGCCCCGCGAGCGACGAGCGACGAGCGAGAGAGACGAGTGACGAGTGACTCTGCGTTCTCTGCGTGAGAATCGAACTCCGAGGCCTCCGCGTGAGACAAGAACCACACGTCTACGAGCCGCCAAGGAGCGTAGAGGGCGTCGTCCGGGAAAGCCCCCTCCTCCGCGTGGCGGAAAGAAGCGACCCAGTTCTCCGTGGTCGGCAGAACGGGCACCACGGTCCAGAAAACTGCGCCCGATTCGTCGAAGAACTCGTAGCATCCGGTGAGCGGAGACATCGCCACGCGGATCGTTTCGCCGGCGCGGGCGGCGAACGCCGCCGGCCAGTCTCCGCGTTCGAGGTCGGCCGCCCCCGCGAAGCGTGCAAGCTCCCGGTCCGCTTCGGGCAGCGTGACGCCATCGCCCGCCGCCATTCGCGCTTCCAGCCGCGAACACATTTCGAGCGGCGATGCCGCTTCGCCCCGCGCGAAGAATGCAACAAGGAAGACGGCGAATGCGGGCAGGGCGGAAAGCCGGCGAATCATGCGTTGGCGGCGGGCGCGGGCGGGAGCGCGACGCCGGGGTTGCGGCGGGAGAAGCGGCGGCGGGCGGCGGCGGAGAGCGAGGGGTTCTCGAGGAGCACGCACTCGATGTCGCCGGACCAGAAGGTGCGGCGGCGGTCGGTGGAGAGGCCGGCGGCGTCCGCCAGGTCGGGGTTTCCGGTGAAGACGAAGCCGTCGTGGTTCGCGGCGGCGGCGATCGCGAGGTAGGCGCCGATGTCCTCGTAGGTGTCGCGCAGGCGCACGGGGTCGCCGATGCGGCCGCCGTAGGGCGGGTTGAGGATCGCGACGCCGCGCTCGGCGGACTCGGGGACGGGCGAGGCGAGGAGGTCGCACGTCTCGAGGCGGATGCGCCCCTCGGCCTGCGCGACGTCGGCGTTGGCGCGGGCGGCGTCGACCGCCGCCGGGTCGATGTCGGAGGCGACGATCTCCGGCGCGGAGGCGCGGGCGGCGTTCCAGGACTTGATCGCCTCGGACTTGAGGTCGGTCCAGACGGCGGGCTCGTAGCACGCCAGGTGCATGAACGCGAAGTTGTCGCGCAGCATCGCGGGGGCGCGGCCCTGGGCGATCCAGAGCGCCTCGATGGCGAGCGTGCCGCCGCCGCACATCGGGTTGAGGAACGGGCCGCGGCGGTTCCAGCCGGAGGCGAGGACGAGGGCGGCGGCGAGCGACTCGCGCATCGGCGCGGCGGAGGAGACGGCGCGGTAGCCGCGGAAGGAGAGCGACTCGCCCGTGGTGTCGATGTAGATCGAGGCGCGGTCGCCGGCCCAGTGCAGGAAGAGGCACGCGTCGGTGCGCTCGTTGCCGGAGTCGGGGCGGCGGCCGCAGGCGTTGCGCATGCGGTCGGCGACGGCGTCCTTGGCCTTGAGGGCGGCGAAGGAGGAGTTGCGGATCGTGGGGTTGTCGACCCAGCGGTCGATCGAGAAGTAGCCGTGCGGGTCGAGGTAGCGCTCCCAGGGGATCTGCACCAGCTCGTCGTAGAGGTCCTCGCCGTTGCGGGCGCGGAAGACGTCGAGCGCGTAGAGCACGCGGTGCGCGGTCCGCAGGTGCATGTTGAGGCGGAGGCAGTCGGCGAGCGTGCCCTCGGTCTCGACGGCGGACTCGAGCACCTCGCCGGGGCGGAAGCCGATATCCGCCATCTCCCGCGCGAGGATGGGGGCGATGCCGGGGGAGCAGGTGCAGACGATCTTGCTGGGTTCGGAGCGGAAGATGGAGGTCATCGGGAGCGACGAGTGACGAGTGACGAGTGACGAGCGCGAGGCGGCGGCGGGGCTGGAGTCTAGCAGAAAGCGGCGCGGAAATCCACGGTCCTTGCGCGGGCGACGGCGGGCGTGGTATCCTGCTGGGCATGGAGACGAAACACATGATGACCCCCGATCCGACCTTCAGCGTGCTGTGCGAGGACGTCCGCCAGGAGGCGAACGGCCGCTTCATCTTCCTCGGCGTGTTCAACGACGGCATTGTCGTCCAGCGCCTCCCGGTGCGCCTGATGCGGCTGTGCGTCGCGACGCGCTGGGGCAGCGGCGAGGGCTCCTTCAAGCAGCGCACGCGCATTCTCGCTCCGGACGGCGTGACGCCGGTCGTGGAGGGGCGCGAACTGGACGTCAGGCTCAAGGATCCCGTCGCGACGCACACGAACATCGAGAACATCCTCGGCGTCGAGTTTCGCGAGGCGGGCGTCCACTGGGTCGAGGTCTCGCTCGACGGCGAGCTGCGGATGCGATATCCCTTCGCCGTCCGCGTCCCGTCGGCGAAGTCCGCGCCGTAGGCGAGATCCGCGTCCTTTCGGAAACGGCCGAGCTTCGGGCTTGCCTCCGGAGGGGAGGCGGGGGTAGAATGCGGGCCGTGGCGGACGAACCCCGCCGCGCGATCCCATGAGCAAGACCCGCATCTTCATCGACGGCAGCGCCGGCACGACCGGCCTGCGCATCCGCGAACGCCTCGCCGCGCGCGAGGACCTGGAGCTGCTCGCGCTCCCCGAGGAGCGCCGCAAGGACCCCGCCGCGCGCGCCGAGGCGCTCGACGCGGCCGACGTCGCGTTCCTCTGCCTCCCGGACGCCGCCGCGGTCGAGGCCGTCTCGCTCGTTCGCAGCGAATCGACCGCGATCATCGACACCTCCACCGCCCACCGCACCGCGCCCGGCTGGGCCTACGGCTTCCCGGAGCTCGCCGGCGCGCGCGACCGCATCCGCGCCTCGAGGCGCATCGCCAACCCCGGCTGCCACGCGAGCGGGTTCGTCGCGCTCGTCGCGCCGCTCGTCCGCGCGGGGATCGTCCGGCCCGACGCCCGCCTCTGCTGCTTCTCCCTCACCGGCTACACCGGCGGCGGCAAGAAGATGATCGCCGAGTACGAGGCCGCGGAGGGCCGATCCCCGCTCCTCGCCGCCCCGCGCCAGTACGGCCTCGGCCAGTCGCACAAGCACCTGCCCGAGATGGCCGCCGCGACCGGGCTCGAGTCGCCGCCCGCCTTCTGCCCCGTCGTCGCGGACTTCCCCTGCGGCATGGAGGTCACCGTGCCTCTCTTCGCGCGCGACCTGCGCGGCACGCGCGCCGACGTCGCCGACGCCCTCCGCGCCGCCTATCCCGCGGACTCGGGGCTCGTGCGGTTCGCCGACGCGCCCGACGAGGGCGGCTTCCTCGCCGCCGGCGCCTTCGCGGGCCGAGACGACATGCAGGTCGCGGTCTTCGGCAACGACGAGCGCATCCTGCTCGTCTCGCGCTTCGACAACCTCGGCAAGGGCGCCTCCGGCGCCGCCATCCAGAACCTCAACCTCCTGCTCGGCGCCGACGAGCGCACCGGGCTCGTCTGCTAGCGCTTCCGCCATGAACAACTCCGCGAAAGGCGCGCCCGTGCGCCTCGCCAAGACCGACTTCCCCGTCTGGCACTTCCCCCTGTCCCGCCCGCACACCGGGCCGATGCTCGGCAACTCTTCGACCGGCCTGATGCTCTGGGGCGAGGGCGCGACGCTCCGCCTCACGTTCGGATCCACGACGCTCTGGGACCACGACGGCGGCTCGGAGTGGCGCGAGGGCCAGTCCTACGGCGCCATCCGCCGCGCGCTCGAGGCGAAGGACGAGGCCGCGCTCAAGTCCATCTTCCCGCCGACGGCGAAGACGCCGCAGCTGCTGCCCGTCGGACGCCTGGAGCTCGCGCTCCCCGAGGGCCTCGCACTCGACACGGCCCGGCTCGACACGCGCGCCGCGTTCGTCGAGGTCCGCACGCGCGGCCGCGCGGGGCGGCTCTCGAACCCGACGCTCAGGATCGTCCTCGACCGCGCCACGGGCGCCGTCGCCGTCGCGCTGCCCGCCGGTCTCGAGCCCGCCGTGCGCGCCGTCCCCGCATGGGAGAACCCGATCGCGCGCGAGCAGCTCGAGGGGCGCGGCTTCGCGCCGCCCACGGTCGAGCCCGACGGCTTCGCGCAGCCCCTCCCGCACGACCCCGCGGTCGGCCTCGC
>CACWKU010000139.1 GCA_902761575.1 uncultured bacterium | reverse complement strand
GATGGTACAGCGCGCTCTCCGCCGCCCGCGACGGCGCGGGCGACGCGGCCGGCGCGCTCGAGGCGCTCGAGCGCGGGCTCGCCGAGGCGGGCCGCGACCCGACGCTCCTGAACAACCTCGCCTACCTCCTCGCCGAGCGCGGCGAGGCGCTCGAGCGCGCGCTCGACCTCGTCGACGAGGCGCTCGCCGCGCGGCCGCTCGAGCCCGCCTACCTCGACACGCTCGGGTGGATCCTGCATAGGCGCGGCCAGCACGAGGACGCGATCGAGGCCTACCACAAGGCGCTCTCGCGCCTGAAGGAGCCCGACGCCGAGATCGCGGCGCACGTCGCACTGGCGTTCGAGGCGCTCGGGCGCGCCGAGGAGGCCGCCTACTGGTGGGCCGCCGTTCCGACCCGCAACGCCAAGGGCCCCGCGCCGGGCCCGGAGGAGAAATAGAAATGGTTCTTCACCAGCTTGTCGCCGGATTCCGCCGCGGCGACGCCATCAGCAACGAAGCGCTCCTGATTCGCGACCTGTGCGCCGCCCACGGGCTCGAATCCGACATCCGCTGCCCTGTCCAGAACGCCTTTCCGGCGGACCGCGGCCTGACGAAGGACGTCGAGTCCCTTCCGTCCGATCTTCGCGCGGACGATGTCGCCCTGCTCCATCTTTCGATCGGCAGCCGATGCAATCGGATCTTTCCGACGCTTCCCTGCCGCAAGGTCATCCTCTACCACAACGTAACCCCGCCGCATTTCTTCGAGCGTCTGAACCCCGCCACGGCGCAGGTCCTCGCCGACGGGCTCGCGGAGGTCGCTGCCATGAAGGACGTCGACGCGGAGGTCTGGGCGGACAGCGCATTCAACGCCTCGGAGCTTCGCGCGATGGGATATCGGGACCCGAAGGTGTTCCCGCTCCTGATCGACGATTCGTTCGGCACCGGATACCAGGCCTTCGACCGCGTCGAGAACCTCGCGGCGCATCCGCTCACGACCTTTCTCTTCGTCGGACGTCTTGCGCCGAACAAGCGGCACGACCGGCTCCTCTCGGTCTTCGGCTTCTACCAGCGCCACTGCAACCCCGCGTCCCGGCTCCTGGTCGTCGGCGGCTCGGGCGGCGCGGAGGCCTATAAGGCCCTGCTGCTCGGCGACGTCTACGTGTGGGCGGCGAAGAACGTCATGTTCACGGACTTCATCGACGAGCCGAACCTGCGCGCCTGCTACGCCGCGGCGGATGCATTCGTCTGCATGAGCGACCACGAGGGTTTCTGCGCGCCGCTACTGGAGGCGATGGCATGGCACGTTCCGGTCTTCGCCTGGGCGGCCGGCGCCGTCCCGGAGACCCTCGACGGCGCGGGAGTTCTCTTCGATCGGGGCACGCCGCCCGAGACGATGGCCGAGACGATCCACCGCGTCCTCTCCGACCCCGCGCTCCGCGAGGCGGTCGTGAAAAAGCAGGACGAGCGCCTCGCTCGCTTCCGCGCCCGCGACGCGTGGGCGGAACTGCGCGCGATGATCGGCGTCTAAGCAGCCGAATCGCCCAGAGCCGATTTCCGACGTCCCCGACGTCCGCCAAGGCCGGATATCGCGCCGACGGTCGCATTCTCGAGGACGGCGAACACGTCTGCCGAAGGGACGGCATCCGGGCTCTATCGCGCGTTTCGCGATATCGAAGGCCGGACAAGAGCCTCGTTGATTTCCTTGGCGGAGCCCAATGCCGAATCGAGGGGGTTCCAGACGATTTCGACGAGCGAGGACTTGAACGGGGCGAAAGGGGCATCGACGCAGCGGAGTATCGTTCCCTGCTCTGTTCGGACGGGGCAGCGCAGGGCGATTCGCTCCGGGGCGATTGGGACCGGGGCTCCGTCCTCCGTTTGGTCCTCGAATAGTCGCGGTGGAGCGGACTCCTGGCCCCAGCCCGCCGGCAGCGGGACGAAAACATCGTATTCCCCCGGAGGGAGGAAGACCGGAAGGGAGTCGCCGGGCAGGAGGATGGAGGAAGCGAGCCGAAGTCGCGAAAAGTCGCGGACGACATCGAGCGGGATTCCTCGGATTGATATCTCGCGGCCTTCCCGTGCCGAGGCGACCGCCTCGTCCGCGGTCTTCGCGGCATCCGTCCACTCCGGGTTCGGATCGGAACCGAGCATCCTCGCCGAAAGGAAGGCCTCCGCGAGGGCTGCGGTATCGAGGGGGGCGGAGCGGGCGGCCTCGTCGAGCACCTCCAGCGCGCGGGCGGGGTCGCCGCCCGTTCGCAGCGCACGAGCCGTTTCCGCCGGATCGGCGCACAGCCGGGCCGCACAGAGCAGCGTCTGGTCGTCTCCCCGCATCCGGACCCGAGCGGACGGAAAGGCCTGGCCGCGGGCGAGCAGGCGGGAGAGGCTCTTCCGCATGGCGGGCCGCCATTCGGTGGCGACCGTGCCGCCCGCACGAAGTCGCGCTTTCGTCGGTCGGAACGGCCGTTCGCACGCGATGGTCGCCTCCTCGTCTCCGCGTAGCATGCTTGTGACAAGCCACCGACGGGCATCTCTCCGGGACACATGAACGGCGCATCGCTTTCCGACGATTGTTTCCGCGCGCACCGCGCCGAGGCCGGGCGCTCCGTCGAAGTCGTAGAGGCCGACGCCCGGCGGCAGAAGGAGCATGGGCCGATCGAACGCGAGAGGCAGGTCGACGGCGTCCGGGCCGGGCCGCGACAGCGCGACGATCCGGATGTCGGGTTGCGCGAACGTCGGGCGCTGGAGACCGTTCGGAAAGGTCCAACGGCGTAATTCCAGCGAGTCGTTTCGCCAGGCTTCGAGGTTGGCTACCGTGGACGGGAGGAATCTGCCGGTCCGCCGGTCGCGGAGAGGCAGACGGCCCTCGAAGCCGACGTTTTCGATGAAATACGGGGGAAGATTGGTCTCCGCGCGCGCGGAGATCCACCGATAGGGAAGCGCATGCCGGTCCTCGAAGTTGCAGGGCACGCCGGACAAGCTCTGACCGGTATAGCGGTCGCATCCGATCCGGGCGCCGCGGGGCAGGGAGGCAAGCAGCCAGTTCTGCGCCTCCGCCCGGGTGTCGCGCACGCGAAAGCAGGAGAGCATTCCGTGGGCGCGGAGCATGCCGTCGGTCAGAGCCAGGGCGGCGAGTGCGACGCAGACGGCTGCCGTCGCGCGCAGGCGCCCGGACGGTCGCGGCGTCGCCACGCGGCGTCGCAGCCACCATTCGAGGGGAAGACCCGCTCCAATCGCCAAGAGAATCGGCACGGGAAGCGTCTCCTGATTTCGGACGAACGGAAACGCGAACACGGCGAACGGCACGAAGAGGGGCAGCAGCAGGGGGACGCCTGCCGCCTGCCGCCGGAACGCCGGGCGGAGCCAGAAGCTCCAGGCGAACAGCCCCCACAGGATCGGGAGCGCACCGAGTCTGGTCGTCTCCCGCACGAACTGCACGATCCGCACGGCCACGGCATTCCAAGGGTCGTACACGCCGCCGAGGTTCGCCGTAATCTCCGAGTACGTCCGATTGGATGTATGACGGACGGCCTCCGCATACCAGTCCGGAGCGATGAGAAGCGCCGGAGTTCCGATCGCGTAGCCGGCCGCGGCGAGCGCGAGGGAGCCCGCGGCGAGCGTCAGGGCGAATGTCGCGCGGCGAAGCGGCGTTCCCTTCCGGCGGACGGCGAGCGCGACCGGAAGGACGAGGCACCAGAGGAGCAGCGGGGCGAGGCTGAACTTGCAGGAGAAGGCAAATCCCGCCGCGAAGCCCGAGGCGAGCGCCAGGGCAGGGGAGCCCCGTCTCAGCGTGCGGGCGGAGATCCAGGCGAAGAAGCAGAGCGTGACGATCAGCCCCGCATCCGTCTCGCAGTAGTGGGCGAACTCGATCGGGGCCGCGGAAGCGCAGAGAAACAGTCCGGACACGAATGCCGGCAGCGGGCGCAGCCCCGATTCCAGGCAGGCGAGGAACACGAGAAGGACGGACGCGACGTAGAGGATGGCGTTGAATGAGCGGCCGTCCTGGACCCGTGAGTCGAGCGGGGGCTTGTGTCCGTCCGTCGGTATCGGGCGGAACGTCGAGGCGAAATGGGTGTTGACGGAACCGGCCTGGGAGAGGTGGCGGTCCAGCCATCGCGCGCGCTTTCCGGGTGGGTCCGGTTCGTCGTTTTCGAATGAATCGTCCTTCTCTTCATCGTCCTCGCCGGAGGACTCGCTCGGCACGGAGGCGTATCGGCACCCGTGAAGCCGATGGAGCTCGAACCAACCGCTTGGATAGGCTCGTTCGGTGATATAGCCGGATTCGGCCACCTGTGAGAACCAGCGTGCGATGGTCGGTTCGTCGGGATGGAAGTAGACACTCCATCGGATCCCGGCCGTCGCGATCCAGGCGGCCAGGAGGAGGAGAAGGAGGGCGAACAGGATGTCGAGGAGAACGGTGCGAGTGGAGAAGCTCATAATGGTTGGTTATCGAGCGCCGAGGTCGGCCATCGTGACGACGGGTACGTCCTTGGCGGCCGCGGGGGCGAGGGGCCGGGCGCGGGACCAGTCGTAGGCGTAGCCGTCCGGCCCGAGGGGCCAGACGACCGGCGCCGTGTTGAGCACGGCGGCCTTGAAGCCCTGGACCGTGGCGCCCATGTTGCCGGTGTGCGAGGAGTTGCAGCCCTCGTTCTCGATCGAGAACGGACCGTCGAACCCGCGCCTCATCAGCGTTTCGAGGAAGAGAGACCAGTCCATCGAGTCGCTGCCGCCGAAGCCGGGGACGCGCGGCTCGTAGTGGTGGCGGTCCCACTCGTTCGCGGGAATCGGGACGCCGGCCCGCTTCGCGAGCTTCGGGTCGACCGTCTGCTCGGGGAAGAGGCGGCCCCAGTGGACGGCGGCCGCGTCGCGCACGTAGTTGCGCGTGCCCTTGATGTGGATGCGCTTCACGCGTTTCATGTCGGACGCGAGGATCACGTCGCTCGGGTCGATGTGCTGCCAGACGTCGTGCGAAGGGTCGTAGATCTCGCCGTGGGCCCGGCTCGGGACGAGCGCGTACATGAGCTTGCGCGCGGCGAGCGTGCAGGGCAGGTTGTTGTAGGTGTCCGGCGCGGTGGCGGGCTGCCAGCCCTCCATCGGGCAGTTCTCGTAGACGAGCGTGACGCCGAGGCTCTCGGCGTACTTCACGATGGGCGCGAAGACCTTCTTGTAGAGCGCCAGGTTCTTCTCGAAACCGCCATCCTCCCGGCCGAGCGCGTTGTCGTAGCCGACGAACGTGCCCACGACGACGTCGTTGCGGTCGCCGCCGAGGAGGTGCGCGATGCGGATCAGCCTCAGGATGTGGTTCTGGTTCTTGACGCGCTCGGCGGGGTCGCCGCCGATCATGTTGTCGTAGGCGCCGAGCGAGATGCGGAGGTTCGCCTTGCCGAGGAAGTCGAGCAGGCGCGCGGCGTCGTCGCGCGTGAACTTCTCGTAGTCGAGGTGGGTGGCGACGTGGTCCTTGCGCGTCCCGTCGCGGCGGAAGACGCACAGCTCCATGCCCTGCGCGCCGACCTCCTTCGCCTTGGCGGCGACCTGCTTGAACGTCAGGCGCGGGAACGCGGAGGTCATGATCCAGATGGGGTTGTTCATCGTGCGGTTTCCTTTCGTGGGGTGATGGGGTCGGAAAGATCGATCGCGGCGGCGAAGGCGCCGTCGCACTCGCGGTCGGGCGGAACCTGGAGGGTCCGCTCCGCGAGGCGGAACTCCGGGTGGCGGCGCAGGAACTCCGCCACGACGGCCTCGTTCTCCTCCTCCTCGATCGAGCAGGTGCTGTAGACGAGGCGCCCGCCGGGCGCGAGGTGGCGCAGGGCGAGGTTCTCGAGGATCGCCAGCTGCGTCTCGGCGAGCTGCGCGAGGCGCGCCGGGTCGAAGCGCCAGCGCGCGTCGGCGCGGCGGCGCTGCACGCCCGTGTTGCTGCACGGCACGTCCGCGAGAATGCGGTCGAAGGGGCCGGCGCCGAGGTCGCGCGGCGAGGCGCGCTTGGCGTCGGCGACCGCGACGCGCACGAAGCGCGCGAAGCCGAAGCGCTCGAGGTTCTCCTTGAGCGGGCGGAGGCGGTCGCGCCAGCAGTCCGTGGCGAGAAGGGACCCCTCGCCCTCGAGGCGCGCGGCGATCTGGACGGTCTTGCCGCCGGGCGCGGCGCAGGCGTCGAGGACGCGCTGGCCGGGGCGGACGTCAAGCAGGCGCACCGCCTCGAGCGTGGCGGGGTCCTGGACGGCGAAGAGCCCCTCGCGGAAACCGGGGAGGCGGTCGACGTGGCAGCCGTGCGGGACGACGACCGCGGCGGAGGGTAGGCCCGGATGGGGCGAGGCCTGCACCTTCTCGGCGAGGAGCGCGGCGAGGATCTGCGGCGCGGTGGCGCGGCCGCGGACGGGGACGAGCGTGACGGAGGCGGGGCGGTTGTCCCATTTGCAGATCGCCTCGGCGCGCTCCGCGCCCCAGCGCGCGGTCCAGCGCGCGACCTGCTCGTCGACGTGCGACTCGCGCACGGCGAGCGGCGTGGCGGCGAGCGAGGCGCGGACGGCGGCCTCGTTGCGCTGCAGGTTGCGGAGGACGGCGTTCGCGAAGCCGGAGGGCGCGGGGCCGTCGAGCGCCTTGAGCGCCTCGACGGTGGAATGCACGGCGGCGTGAGGCGCGACGTCGGGCATCAGCAGGATCTGCGCGGCGCCGAGCAGGAGCGCGGGATAGGCGTGCGGATGCTCCGGGCGTTCGCGGACGAACGAGTCGACGGCGAACGCGAGCGCGCGGGCGTTGCGGACGGTCGTGTAGACCAGGTCCATCACGAAGCCGCGGCGGAAGGGCGGGACGGAGCCGAGCATTCGGTCGGGGAACTCGCCGGTGTCCGTCCAGCGAGCGAGAATCTCGAGCGCGTCCGCGCGGGCGAGCGTGCCGTCGTCGGGGGCCGGGAAACGCGGCCGTTCTGTCGTTCCGGTGGTCAAGGCTTCGTATCCGCCGCCGCTGGCGGCGTGTGCTGTGCAACGTCGGAGGAGTCTACCATACGCCGTTCCCGCGGGCAACTCCGCGCGTTCCCCGAACTTTCAACTTGAAACTTCGGGGCCGAACACGTAGACTCCGCGGTCTGCGACATGAGTACCCCCCGCTTCAATCCCGGTTCGCGCATCGGGAACCATTCGATCCGCAAGTTCCTCGGCAACGGCCCGCTCGGCGAGCGCTACGAGGTCTTCTACGGCTCCACCAACCACCTGCACTGCCTCACGGTCCCGCCCGAGGGCGTCGCCGACCCCGGCTACGCGGCCTACCTGAAGATGGCCGCGCCGCTCTTCCGCGAGCCCTGCCTCGACCACCCCTTCGCCGCGGGCGAGGACGGCGGCGTCCCCTGGCTCCGCTCGGAGCTCCCGCCCGGCGCGCCCGAGTGGGCGCTCGCCTCGCCCCTCGACCCCGACCTGCTCCCCAAGAGCGACCGCGGCGAGGCCACCTCGCGCGACGGCAAGCGCCGCTACCTGCTCGTCCCGACGCTCGCCGACCTCGTCAGGTCCGCCGGCCCCGACCTGGCGCAGAAGGACCGCGACCAGTTCCTCGGCGACGTCTTCCAGGGCCTCGCCGCGCTCCACGCCGCCAGCATCCCCTGCGGCCCGCTCCGCCCGTCGGAGATCGACCTCGACCGCTTCGCCCGCACCCGCTCCGCCGTCGCGCGCATCCGCTACTGGGGCGTCGTCGACGACGGCGGCCGCCCCCTCCCGCAGGTCCTCGCCGCCGACCTGAAGGGCGCCGCGGAGTTCGTCCTCGTCCTCGCCGCCGCGACGGGCGGGCGCCCCTCGCGCACCGACGCCGCGCTGCGAGACTTCGCCCGTTCGCTCGACGCCGGCGAGTTCCCGACCGCGGTCGAGGCGCGCGAGGCGCTCGAGAGGCTCTTCCGCGAGACGGGCTCCCCCTACTCCCGCCACCGCGATCCCGACGCCGCCCCGAAGCCCCGCTTCGTCCCGCCGGACCCCGCGCCCGCGCACGGCTCCGGCCCCTCGTCGTCCTCCTCCGGCTCCTCCGGCTCCTCTGCGCGCCGCCGCGCCTCGTCGCGCCGCGGCCCCTCCGGCCTCGAGCTCGTCTCCGCCGGCAGCGAGGTCGCGCGCCGGACCGTCCAGTTCCTCCGCGGCGTGTTCCTCCTGCTCGCCATCGTCGGCGTCGGCGTCGGCGTCTACTTCTATCTGCGCTGGTCCGACGAGCGCCGCCGCCTCGAGAACGCCATCGTCTCGGCCGACACCTACAACGCCGTCTCCGTCATCCCGCTCTCGCTCACCGAGGCGGCCGGCGCCGAGGCCTCGGGCCTCGACGGCCTCTTCGAGATGCCGTCCGACCTGCTGCAGGCCGAGGCCGAGGCCGGCAACGCCCTCGCCTCCGCGCGCCTCGCGCTCGAGTCCGTCCTCGGCGCCGCCCCCGGCGCACGTCGCGCGGCGGCGGCCG
>CACWKU010000138.1 GCA_902761575.1 uncultured bacterium | reverse complement strand
AGGCCCCGGCCGCCGCCGCGCCGGCCCCCGCCGCCAAGAAGGCGCCCGCCGCCGCCCCGGCCGCGGCGCCCGCCGCGAAGAAGGAGCCGGCCAAGCCCGCGATGCCCGAGCCCAAGGCGCCGAACCTCTCGGCCGGCTCCGACTGGAAGGCACCCGAGCTCAAGGTCGACCCGAACTACCGCCCGCCGGAGATGTCGGCGGACGACATCGAGCTCATCGCCGGCATCGAGAGCGGCTACCGCGCGCTCATGGAGAACATCTCGCAGGTCGTCATCGGCCAGGCGGACATCGTCACCGAGGTGCTGATGGCGGTCTTCGCCAAGGGCCACGCGCTGCTGATGGGCGTGCCGGGCCTCGCCAAGACGCTGCTCATCTCGACGCTCTCGCACGTCCTCGACCTCGGGTTCAAGCGCGTGCAGTTCACGCCGGACCTGATGCCGTCGGACATCACCGGCACGGACGTCCTGGAGGAGAACAAGAGCACCGGCGAGCGCCAGTTCCGCTTCGTCAAGGGCCCGATCTTCACGAACATGCTGCTCGCCGACGAGATCAACCGCACCCCGCCGAAGACGCAGGCGGCGCTGCTGGAGGCGATGCAGGAGCACCACATCACCGTGGGCTCGCAGACGTACGACCTCCCGAAGCCGTTCTTCGTGCTCGCCACGCAGAACCCGATCGAGCAGGAGGGCACGTATCCGCTGCCCGAGGCCCAGATGGACCGCTTCATGTTCAACATCATCGTCACCTACCCGAGCGCCGAGGACGAGAGCACGATCATCACGAACGTGACGAGCGCGCGCAAGGTGGAGCTGAAGAAGGTGATGGACGGCGAGACGGTCCTGCGCGCGCAGGACGTCGTGAAGCGCGTCCCCGTGGCGCCGCACGTCATCGACTACGCCCGCAACCTCGTCCGCGCCACGCGCCCGAAGCAGCCCGAGGCGCCCGACTACGTGCGCGAGATGGTCGGCTGGGGCGCGGGCCCGCGCGCGGGCCTGGCGCTCATCAACGCCGCGAAGGCGCGCGCCGTCATCATGGGCCGCCACCACTGCACGACGGGGGACGTCACGGCCGTCGCGCTCCCGGTGCTGCGCCACCGCTGCATCACCACGTTCGCCGCCGAGGCCGCCGGCGTCTCGAGCGACGACATCGTGAAGATGCTCCTCCAGTCGCTCAAGCCGTCCGACTCGCTCGACATCTAGCCCGCCCCGCGATGCCGAACGCCCTCCCGTCCTTCATGAAGTGGCTGCCCGTCGCGACGACGGCCACGATCAACCGGTGCGAGTTCATGTGCCGGGCGCCGATGGACGGCTTCATCACGGGCCGCCACCGCAGCGCGAAGAAGGGCGCGTCGGTCGAGTTCGCCGACTACCGCCAGTACCTTCCCGGCGACGAGATCAAGATGATCGACTGGAAGGTCTACGGGCGCAAGGACCGCTACTACATCAAGCAGTCCATGGCCGAGACGAACGTCCGCGTGATGCTCTGCCTCGACTGCTCCGGCTCGATGGACTACCGCGGCGAGCTCGCGGCGCCGTTCGAGGGTCGGCCGCTCTCCAAGTTCGAGTACGCCAAGTACCTCGCCGCCGGCCTCTCCTCGATGTTCATCGGGCAGCAGGACGGCGTGGGCCTCACGACGTTCGACACGAAGGTGCGCGAGTTCCTGCCCGCCAAGGCGAGCAAGGGCCAGCTCTTCAACCTGCTGCGCTTCATCGACGCGGCCGAGGTCGGCGGCGAGACGGAGCTCTCGCCGATCTTCGACGAGGTCGCCGAGCGCATCCCGCCGCGCGGCGTCGTGGTGGTGATCAGCGACCTGCTGGGCGACACCTCCCAGCTCATGAAGGCGTTCCAGCACATCCACTACCGCCGGCACGAGCTCATCGTGCTGCACGTGATGGCGGAGGAGGAGCTGCGCTTCCCGTTCAAGGAGTTCGTGCACTTCCAGGACCTGGAGGGCCCGACCGAGCTCGAGCTCGACCCCAAGTCGATCCGGGCCGACTACCTCGACCGCGTGGACGCGTTCGTGAAGATGCTCACGGACGGCTGCAGCGGCATGCGCGCGGACTACGTCCCGCTCTCGACCAAGACGCCCTTCGACAAGGGCCTCACCGAATACCTCTCCCGCCGCGCCACCGGCATCGGCTAGCGCGCGTCGACGCGCTGGACGCGGTCCTCCTCGTCGCGGTTCAGGACCTCGACCATCAGGGACTTTCCGCGGACGAAGAGCCCGTGGACCGCGCCCGCGCCCTCGGTCGCGACGACGTCGAGCAGCAGGTCGATCATCGGCCGCGTGATGCGCAGCCCGGGCAGCAGCACCGGGATGCCGGGCGGATACGGGACGACCATCTGGCCGCAGATGCGGCCTTCGCTCTCGGCAAGCGGCACGAGCTCGCCGTCGCAGAGCGCCGCGTCGCGCGGCAGGACCGAGACCTGCTCGTCGATCGCCGCGGGGATCGTCCGGATGCGGAACTCCTCCTCGGGCCGCCCGATGCAGTCGGCGCACTGGCGGCACACGCGGTAGAGGTACTCGAAGTGCTCCTCGACCGTGCCGACGGTGACGAGGAAGAGCAGCGTCACGGGCGAGGCCTTCTCCCACTGGATGCGCGCGGCGAGGAGCGCCTTCTCGAATCGCTCGCGCGCCTCGGCGGTCCGGAAGGACATCACGAGCTTGAGCGGGTCGTGCAGATACCCCTGCGCGGCCCAGTCGGGGCCGGCGCCGCCGAGCTGCGCGAGGTCCGGGAAGCAGTCCTCGACGGGCTTGCCGACCATCGCGGCGACGCGCGCGCGGAACGCGTCGGCCCAGTGCAGGCGGTCCTCCAGGAGCCCCAGCCCCTCGAGGCGCATCTGCACGCCGGCGGTGTCGAGCGTGGCGAGCATCGGGTAGTGCGGCGAGGTGGAGTGCCAGTAGCGCAGGAACTCGTGCAGGTCGTGGAGGAACTTCTCCGACGAGCCGCGCCCGTGCAGTGCGAAGCGGCGGCGCAGCCAGCGGAACTGCTTGGTCGAGTCGTCCTCGAGCAGCGCGCGGAAGCGCGTCGAGACGTGGATCATCGACGACTGCGAGAACGCCGCGAGCGCCTTGTGCGTGGACTGCACCGCGAAGTGCGCGCCGCGCAGCTCGTTCACGGCGTTGTAGCGCGCCGGCGCGCCGTCCGCGAGCTCGATCGAGTAGAACGGGTGGAACGCGAGGTAGGGCGCCCAGGCCTCGTCCGCGTAGAAGAGCACGCCGCGCTCCTCGCAGAGGCGCGCGACCTCCCATGCCGGATAGAGCACGCCCTCGTAGGTGCAGGTCGTAAGGACGAGCATGCGCGGCGGGCCGGCGGGCCCGGCCGGGCGCGCGAGCTCGGCCTCGATGTCGGCGAGGGCGACGGGCCCCCAGATGCCGTAGCGGGGGTTGTAGCGCGCGGGCAGGTAGCGCGGGACGGCGCCCGACATCACGACGGCGTGGTGGACCGACTTGTGGCAGTTGCGGTCGAGCAGCACGACCTCGCCGGGGCGCAGCAGCGTCATCAGCATCGCCTTGTTCGACGTGCTCGTGCCGTTCGTGATGAAGCACGTCGTGGCGCTGCCGAAGATCTCGGAGGCGAGGCGCTGCGCGTCGGCGAGCGGCGCGCTCCCCTCGGGCGAGGAGAGGTCGCCGAGGCGCTCGACGGAGACCGAGAGGTCCGTGCGGAAGGTCATGTCGCCGAAGTCGTCGTGGAAGCCGCGAAGGAAGGGCGAGTTGTCGAAGGCGTTGCCGCCGTTGTGGCCGGGCGTGTGCCAGTTGGTGCCGGCGCGGTTGCAGACGTATTCGCGCAGCGCGGTCCAGAAGCGCGGCGACCAGAACGAGCGGAACGCGCGCTGGAGCTTCTCGCGGTTGCGCTCCGGATGGCGGAAGATCTCCGCGGGGCGCGCGCTCCAGCGGCGCGTCGGCGCGGGCGGATCGGCCTCGCCGGGGCTCGTGAGGACGACCTTCGGGATCGCCGGGAAGTAGGCGAGGAACCAGCGTGCGAGCGGCATGCCGTCGAGGCGCAGCTCGTGGACGGGCGTCGCGGGCTCGCCGTCGGCGGCGGGGAAGTCGTCGTCGAAGAGGAAGAGGCAGCAGTGCTTGGCGGCGTCGGAGACGAAGCGGTGCTCGCCCTGGACGTCGAAGAGGAGACGGTCGAGCGCGGCGGGCGAGTCGGCCGTGAAGAGGCGCAGGCGCGGGAAGTCGAGCGGGCGGCCGCCGGAGAAGGTCTCCTTGCAGAACGCGCGGAAGGCGTCCGAGAGGCCGTATTCCATCTCGGGCAGGACGGACTCGTCGTCGGGCGACGGCGCGTGGAGGTAGACGACGTGGAGGGGCTGGATCATCGGTATGTTCCCTTGTATCGCGCGGGAACGGACGCGTAGCATACCACAACGCCCCCCGCGCGCCACGGAAAATCGCGAGGGCGGTTTGAACTCCGCGCGGCGGTGTGCTAGAATCGCCGGCCATGCGCAAGACCACGCCACAGGAAGTCGCCGCCGCGCGGGCGGACATCGCCGAGCTTTCGGCCGCCGTCGCCCGGCTCCGCGGCGCCGCGGAGGCGGAACGGTTCCTCGCGGAGCTCTTCACGCCGTCGGAGTGCGTGGAGCTTTCGAAGCGCTGGGCTCTCATGCGCGAGCTGCTCGCCGGCAAGTCGCAGCGCGCGATCGCGCGCGAGCTCGGCCTGAGCCTTTGCAAGATCACGCGCGGCGCGAAATACGCCCGCGACGAGGATTCGCTCTTCCGGCGGGCGGTGCTCGGCTCGCGGCGCGGGTAGCCCTGCCGAGGCGGCGAAACGCAGGCGTTCCATGGCCGACGTCCTCCAGATCCGCGGGCTGTGCAAGTCCTTCGGCCCCGTCCGCGTGCTGCGCGACGTGTCGCTCTCGCTCGGCGCCGGGCGCGTGCTCGGGCTGTGCGGCGAGAACGGAGCCGGCAAGTCCACGCTGATGCGCTGCGCGACCGGCGCGCTTCGGCCCGATGCCGGCGAGATCCGGATCGACGCGGGAGGGGAGGGGAGGATCCCCGCGTATCTCGTCCCGCAGGAGTTCGCCCTCGTGCCGTCGATGACCGTCGCGGAGAACATCCTGCTCGGGCGCGAGATCGTCCGGCGCGGGCTGGTCGACCGCTGCGCCCAGCGCGCGGTGGCGGCGGGCCTTCTCGCCGGGATCGGCGCGGAGCTCGACCCGGACGCGGCCGTGGGCGACCTCGGCGTGGCCGACCGGCAGAAGGTCGAGATCGCGCGGGCGTTCCTCCGCAGGTCGCGCGTGATCTTCTTCGACGAGCCGACGACGGTGCTCGGGCCGGAGGATTCGGAGGCGCTCTTCGAGACGATCCGCGCCTTCGCCGCGGGCGGCGGCGCGGCGGTCTACGTCTCGCACAAGCTGCCCGAGGTGCTGCGCGTCTGCGACGAGGTCGCCGTCCTGCGCGACGGCGAGCTCGTCGCGCACCGACCCGCGAAGGACTTCACGCCCGCCTCGCTCGCCGAGGCGATGGTCGGGCGCCCGCTCTCCCGCCTCTATCCGCCGAAGGCGCCGTGGCGGGGCGACGAGGCCGCGCCGCCGGCCCTCGAGGCGGAGGGGCTCTCCGACGGCGGACGCGTGAAGCGCGCGTCGTTCCGGCTGCGCGCGGGCGAGATCCTCGGCCTCGCGGGCCTCGCGGGCGCGGGGCGGACGGAGCTCGTGGAGCTGCTCTGCGGGATCTCGCGCCGCAAGGCGGGGACGCTGCGCCTCTTCGGGCGGCCGGTGCGCTTCCGCTCGCCGGCGGAGGCGCTCGCGGCGGGCGTCGCGGTCGTGCCGGAGGACCGGCAGGGCGCGGGCGTGCTGCCGGACTTCGCGGTCGCGGACAACGTCGCGCTCTCCTCGCTCGGCGCGCTGCGGCGCGGGCCGTTCGTCTCGCGGCGGCGGCGCGACGCGCTCTTCGCGCGCCTCGGCGCCGAGCTGCGGCTCAAGGCCGAGGGGCCGGACGCCCCCGCCCGCTCGCTCTCCGGCGGCAACCAGCAGAAGGCGGTCGTCGCGAAGGGGCTCGCCGTGCGGCCGCGGGTCTTCCTCTTCGACGAGCCCACGCGCGGCGTCGACGTCGGCGCGCGCGCCGACCTCTACGAGATCCTGCACCGCCTCGCGGCGGAGGGGATGGCGGTGCTGCTCGTCTCCTCGGACCTCGAGGAGGTGATCGGCAACTGCGACCGCGTCGTCGTGATGCGCGACGGCGAGACGGTCGGCGAGGTCTCGGGCGCGGACGTGGCCGAGAAGCCGATCGTCCGCCTCGCCCACGGCGTGTAGGCGCCTACGCGAAGCGAAGGCGGAGCAGGCCGGAGGGCGGGACGGCGGCGCGCTGCAGGCCGCGGACCGGCGCGGCGACGGCGACGGGGCTCCCGAAGACGTCGAACGCCTCCGCCGACGCCGGCGCGGCGGCGAGGTCGAGGAGCAGGGCGGGGGAGTCCGTCGCGTTGACGATCCACGCCTCGCGGTCGGCGGGGACGGCGGCGCAGAGCCCGGGCTCGTAGACGGCGATCACGCGCTCCGCGGGGGAGGCGCCCTCGAGCATCGGGTAGCCGAGCTCGGGCGAGCGGGGCCGGAAGTCGCCGCGCAGGAGCGCGTCGCGGTGCTCCGTCGTCCAGGCGATCCAGTGACGCATCATCCGCCTGTGGTCCGCGGGGAGGCGGTCGAGGCGCATCGAGTACTGGATGACGGAGAAGAGCACGGAGAGGATCTGCTGCGCGGCCTGCTCCGGCGTCTCGCGCGGGTTCCACTCGAGCATGTCGGAGTGGACGGCGGTCGTGCCGGAGGTGAGGCGCAGGCGCGCGGTGCGGGCGCGGTTGCGGAGCGGGTCGCCGGGGACGTCGCCCGCGCGGATCATGTTGCCGAACGAGCGGATGGCGGGGCCCATGTAGCCCTGGCGGAACTCGACGAGGACGCCGGGGCGCGCGGCCTCGAGGCGGCGGCGCACCTCGGTCATGAGCGCGAGGACTGCCTCCGGGACGGACCGGATGTCGCGCCCGGCCCAGTCCTCCGCGGCGGCGGGGTCGGGGTCCGGCGCGAGGAACGAGTCGATGAAGTCGAGCTTGAGGCCGTCGAGGTTCCAGTCGCGCACGGCGCGCTCGTAGGTCGAGGCGAGGAACTCGCGCACCTCGGGGAAGCGCGGGTCGAGCACCCACGCGCCAATGTTCTCGCGCTTGTAGAGGAACTTGCCGGCGAAGCGCTCCGCGGCCCTGCTCCGGAACCCGACGAACGGGACGGAATACCAGATCATGTACTTCATCCCGAGCGCGTGGACGCGTTCGACGTGGGCGCGGAAGTCGGGGAAGCGCGAGGGCGCGGGCTCCCAGTCGCCGCAGAAGGCGTAGCCGCGGCCGGTGTCCTCGGTCTGCCAGCCGTCGTCGACGATGAGCGTCCTCATCCCGAGCGCGGCGGCCTCGGCGAACTCGCGCTCGAGGTCCCGGTCGCGGACGTCCTGGTGGTAGCCGTACCAGGTCGAGTAGAGCGGGTCGAGGGCGGCGTCGGGGACGGGCATCGGCGCGTATTCGGGGCGCGCGCAGACCCAGTCGGACGCGGCGCGGACGGCGTCCGCCCAGTCGCTCGGAGCGGCGTCGAGGCGGATCTCGGCCTCGTAGGCGGAGAGCGGCGCCTCGGGCTCCTGGAAGAAGCCGAGGCGGACGTGCACGAGGCCGTCCTCCTCGTAGAGGCCGAAGCGCCAGTCCACGAGGCGCGTCGCCTCGGAGCAGGCGACCGAGAGGCGCGCGCGGCCGTCGGTGCCGGCGAGGACGAGGACCGGCGACTGGGTCGCGATCTGGGTGCGCATCTTCCCGCCCCATTCGGGCGGAAGCGTCGGGACGTCCGCCGCGCTCGTCCAGATCCAGCGCACGCCGGGCTGCGGCGCGACGAGGGAGACCTCGAAGCGGGGCGGCGGCGCGGGCTCGGGGGCGGAGAGGCGGACGCGGAGGAGCTCCGCGCCGTCGGGGGCGGCGGCGCGCGACGCCTCGAGGCGCCACGCGCCGGGCTCGTCGCAGGAAAGGCGGAGGGCCTCGACGGAGGCGAAGCCGGGGATGTCGTTTCTCATGGGTGCTCCGGAGCCGGGGCGCGGCGTCGGCCGCGCCCCGGCGGGTGGGGGAGGGCGCGAGGCTACTTCGCCTTGCGGAAGACGAGGGCGGCGGCGCGGCCGCGGGGCGGTTCGCCGATGCCGGCGGGGGCGACGCCCTCGAAGTCGAGCTTCGTCTTGAAGAGAAGCTCCCAGCCGGCCGCGGCCTGGATCGCGATGAGCTCGGCGAGCTGCTCTGCGGCGATGTTCGCGGCGGCGGCCTCGCCCGCGCGGGCGAAGACGGGATCGGCGCCGGCGGCGGGCTGCCATCCCTTCACCTCGAAGACCGGGACCGGGACGACGCGGTACTCCCACGCCTTCGGCGCGGCGGGCGCGGGGGCCGGGGCGGGAGCCGATGCGGCGGCGGTGGAGGGGGCCGGCGCCGGCGCG
>CACWKU010000137.1 GCA_902761575.1 uncultured bacterium | reverse complement strand
GCCGCGCTGGCGCTCCGCGCGGGGGCGCCGCTGCCGTCCTTCGACGCGCGGCGCCTCGCGGACGAGCTCCGCGCCCGCGGCAACCTCCTCTCGCCGGAGCTGGCCGCCGAGCGGCCCGCCTAGGCTTCGCGCGGCGCGCGGCCGGCGCTACTCGATGATCTCCTTTTCGGGATCCTCGAAGAAGTTGAGGGTGAGCGGGACGCGGCGGCCGCGGCGCTCGACGACGACCGCGATCTTGGTCGTCTCGGCGAGGCGCGCCATCGCGTCGTCGTAGATCGCGGCGATGTCCTCGAGCGTGGCGACGGGCCTGCCGCCGACCTCGCGCAGGATGTCGTTCTCCTTGATGCCGGCGCTCTCGGCGTTGCCGTCCCACGAGACCGCGGAGACGAACAGGCCGCCGTCGGGCGCGTAGAAGGCCAGCTGCGGGTTGTCGAAGCGGTTGATCTCCTTGGCGGTGAAGCCCCAGCGCGGCAGGACCTTCTCCTCGCCCTCGACGGCGCCCTTGGCGCGCGGCGTGACGGCGATCTCGAGCTCCGCGCCGCCGCGGACGACCGCGAAGCGCGTCTCCGTCCCCTCGGGGATGCGGCCGAGGCGGCGCTCCAGCGCGGGCATCTGCTCCCACGTGAGCGCGGTCACGGGCTCGCCGTCGACGGCGACGACGCGGTCGCCCGCCTTGAAGCCGGCCTTGCGCGCGGGGCTGCCGAGGTCGGTGCCGGAGACGACGACGCCATTGGTCGCCTCGAAGACCATGTTGCGGTCGAAGTCGCGCAGCGGCTGGAACCGGAACCCGAACCACGCCCAGCCGGCGCCGCCGTCCTCGCGCAGCGCGGGGAGGACCTCGAGGACCGTCGGGGAGGGGATCGTGAAGGCCTGGTCGCCGAAGAGCACCCCGCGCGCGTTGATGCCGACGACGCGCCCGGTGGTGTCGACGAGCGGGCCGCCGGAGTTGCCGGGGCTGATCGCGGCGTCGGTCTGGTACCACAGCGTGTAGCGGCCGGCGCCCTCGAGGTAGCGGTCGGTGCAGGAGACGATGCCCATCGTGACGGACCGCGCGAGGCCCCACGGCGCGCCCATCGCGAGGACGACGTTGCCGATCTCGACCGTGTCGGGCGAAAGCTCGGCGAAGGGCAGGGCGGGGGAGCCCTCCGGGCGCTCGAGGCGCAGCAGCGCGATGTCGAGGTCCTGGTCGAAGCCGACGACGCGCGCCGGGAGCGCGGTGCCGTCGGTGAGCAGGCAGCGGATCTCCTCGGCCTTGTCGATCACGTGGTGGTTCGTGAGGAGCTCTCCCTCGGGGCTGATCACGACGCCGCTGCCGGAGACGACGCCCTTCTCGTCCTTGCCGGAGCTCAGGTCCTTGCGGACGACGCGGATGTAGACGAGGGCGGGGAAGACGGCGCGCTGCGCGGTCTCGATCGTGTCGCGGAAGTCGGCGGGGGCCGCGGCGGGCGGCGCGGAGGCGCAGCCGGCGAGCAGCGCGGCGGCGGCGAGGAGGGGGAGGATCCGTTTCATGCGTCCATCGTATCACAGCCCGTCCGCCCTTCGCAACCATGGTTGCCAACGGGGGGGCGATTCTGGTAGGATTCGCCGCCACGGAGAGCAAAATGCCGATCTACCAGTACGAGGCCCGCGAGGGCGAGAAGGGATGCCCGAAGTGCCGGGCGGGGTTCGAGGTCCTGCAGTCGCTGCGGGAGGCCCCGCTCTCGGCGTGCCCGGACTGCGGATCGCGCGTCGAGCGCGTGCCCGCCGCCGCCGCCGTGGGCTTCAGCCAGTCCAACCTCGACGACCGCGCCAAGGCCGCGGGATTCACGAAGCTCAAGCGCCTCGGCAAGGGCGAATACGAAAGGCAGTACTGATGAAGGGAATCGTCCTGGCCGGGGGATCCGGCACCCGCCTCTACCCGATCACGCGCGCGGCGAGCAAGCAGCTGCTGCCCGTCTACGACAAGCCGATGGTCTACTACCCGATCTCGGTGCTGATGTTCGCGGGCATCCGCGACATCCTGATCATCAGCACGCCGGAGGACCTGCCGGCCTTCGAGCGGCTGCTCGGCGACGGGTCGGACTTCGGCGTGAAGTTCTCCTACTGCGTCCAGCCGCGGCCCGAGGGGCTCGCGCAGGCGTTCCTGCTCGGCGAGGACTTCATCGCCGGCGAGCCGTGCGCGCTCGTGCTCGGCGACAACATCTTCTTCGGCGAGGGGCTGCAGCGCGCGGTGCGCGAGGCGGCGCGCGCGGCCGAGGGCGGGGCGTACGTCTTCGGCTACCGTGTGAGCGACCCCGAGCGCTACGGCGTCGTGGAGTTCGACGCGGAGGACAACGTGATCGGGCTCGAGGAGAAGCCGGCGAAGCCGAAGTCCAGCTGGGCGGTGCCGGGGCTCTACTTCTACGGCGGGGACGTCGCGGCGATGGCGAAGACGATCCGGCCGAGCCCGCGCGGCGAGCTCGAGATCACGGACCTCAACCTCGCCTACATGCGCCAGGGCCGGCTCAAGGTGAAGACGCTCGGGCGCGGCATCGCGTGGCTCGACACCGGGACCTACGGTTCGCTCCTGGAGGCGGCGAACTTCGTGGAGACGATCCAGAACCGCCAGGGCCTCAAGATCGCGTGCCTCGAGGAGATCGCCTTCCGCTACGGCTGGCTCCCGCGCGAGCGCCTCGCGGAGATCGGGCGCTCGATGGCGAAGAACGACTACGGCCGCTACCTGCTGCAGCTGGCGGAGGAGGCCGACGCGCGATGAGGTGCCCGTCCTGCGGCGAGGACGACGACAAGGTCCTCGAAAGCCGCGCGGTCCGCGGTGGC
This sequence comes from uncultured bacterium, assembly GCA_902761575.1. Lineage (GTDB taxonomy): Bacteria > Verrucomicrobiota > Kiritimatiellia > RFP12 > UBA3636 > UBA3636. The sequence goes on along the minus strand of CACWKU010000137.1, from coordinate 5,655 downwards.
GCGGCGATCCGCCGGCGGCGCACGTGCCTGCGCTGTGGCCATCGCTTCACGACCTACGAGGAGGTTCTTCGCGACTCGCTCATGGTCGCCAAGCGCGACGGCCGCCTCGAGGAGTTCAGCCGCGCCAAGCTCGAGAACGGAATCCAGCGATCGTGCCTCAAGCGGCCGATCTCGATGCAGCGGATCGCCTACGTCGTGGACCGCATCATCGAGGGCCTCGAGTCCCGCTACGAGATGGAGATCCCCGCGCAGGCGATCGGCGACGCCGTGATGGCGGAGCTCCTGAGGCTCGATGAGGTGGCCTACGTCCGCTACGCGTCGATCTACCGCCACTTCGAGAACCTGGAGCAGTTCGTCTCCGAGGTCCGCGCGCTCCGGGAGCGCGACCGCGCCGCGGGCGCCGAACCCGGCGCGGAGGAGGCGGCGGCCGCCGCCACGGCGCCTTCCCCGGCTCCGGAAGAGGAGGCCTAGGGCCGTGTCGCGACGCCGCCGCTCCATCCTCCGCAGCCCCGCCGCGAGCCTGCTGCCGCAGATCGAGGAGGAGCTTGCCGCGAAGCGCGGCCGGTTCCGCCGGCGGGACTTCGACGGCGAGCCGCCGGCCGATTCGCCCGGCAAGCTCTACACGCTCGTCTCGGCCGGTACGATCGAGCTGCCGGACGACGAGCGCGCCCGCCGTCGCTGGGTGCGGCGCAGCCCCCGGCTCGCGCTTGCGCTGGCCGCCGCGCTGGCCGTCGTCTGGCTGCTGTTCCGCTAGGGCGCCGCGACGACGCGGCGCCCCTCGATCCGGAGCCGCCCGGCCGCGAGGAGCCGGAGCGCCTCCGGGTAGGCCTTGTGCTCCTCGACCTGGATGCGGGCGTGGAGCGTCTCGGGCGTGTCGCCGTCGAGGACCGGCACCGCGCGCTGAACGATGATCGGGCCGGTGTCGGTGCCGGCGTCGACGAAGTGGACGGTGACGCCCGCGACCTTCGCGCCGTAGTCGAGAGCCTGCTTCCAGGCGGCGACGCCGGGGAACGCCGGCAGGAGCGCGGGATGGATGTTGAGGACGCGGTTCGGGAACGCGGCGAGGAGCTTCGGCTTCACGATGCGCATGAAGCCCGCGAGCGCGACGATCTCCGCGCCGTGCGCCCTCAGGTGCTCGATGTAACGGTCCTCGGCCGGTCCCTCGAGCTTCGTCTTCCACGGCGCGGGGTCGAGGTAGTCGGCCGGGATGCCGTGCTTGCGCGCGCGGTCGAGGATCTTCGCGTCCGGGACGTCCGCGATCACGCAGACGATCTTCGCGTCGAGCTCGCCGCGGTCGATCGCGTCCTGGATGGACTGCATGTTGGTCCCGGAACCGGATCCGAGGACGCCTATCTTCAGGGTGGACATCGCTAGCCTCCGAACGCCTGCTCGAGGTCGGCGATGATGTCCTCGGCGGCCTCGATGCCGCAGGAGAGGCGGATGAGGCCCTCGGGGACGCCAGCCTCCCTGAGCTGCTGCGAGGAGAGCTGGCGGTGGGTGTGCGAGGCCGGGTGCAGGACGCAGGTGCGGCTGTCCGCGACGTGCGTCTCGATGCTCACGAACTTGAGGCGGTCGATGAACCGGCCGGCGTCCTCGCGCGTGCCCTTCACGGCGAAGGCGATCACGCCGCACGTGCCGTTGGGCATGTACTTCTGCGCGAGCGCGTGGTCCCTGTTGTCCGGGAGGCCGGGGTAGTTGACCCACTCGACCTCGGGGCGCGACTGGAGGAACTTCGCGACGGCGAGCGCGTTCGCGCAGTGGCGCGGCATGCGCAGGTGGAGCGTCTCGAGGCCGAGGTTGAGGAGGAACGCGCTGAAGGGCGAGGCCTGCGCGCCGAGGTCGCGCATGAGCTGCGCGACGAGCTTCACGGTGTAGCCCTGCTTGCCGAACTTCTTCGTGTAGGTGAGGCCGTGATAGGACTCGTCCGGCGTGGTGAGGCCCGGGAACCTGTCCGCGTGGGCGTCCCAGTCGAAGTTTCCGGAGTCCACGATCACGCCGCCCGTTTGGCAGGCGTGGCCGTCCATGTACTTCGTCGTCGAGTGCGTGACGATGTCGACGCCCCACTTGAACGGCTGGCAGTTGATCGGGGTGGGGAAGGTGTTGTCCACGATGAACGGCACGCCGTGCGAATGCGCGAGGCGGGCGAACTTCTCGAGGTCGAGGACGCGGACGCCGGGGTTCGTGAGCGTCTCGCCGAAGACGGCCTTCGTGTTCGGGCGGAACCTCTTCGCGAGCTCCTCCTCCGGGAGGTCCTGGTCGACGAGCTCCACCTCGATGCCCATCTTCCTCATCGTGACGGTGAAGAGGTTGGAGGTGCCGCCGTAGATCGCGGCGGTGGAGAGGACGTGGTCGCCGGCCTGCGCGATGTTGAAGATCGCGTAGAAGTTCGCGGCCTGGCCGGAGGACGTGAGCACGGCGCCGACGCCGCCCTCGAGCTCGCGGATCTTGTCGGCGACGACGTCGTTGGTGGGGTTCTGCAGGCGCGTGTAGAAGTAGCCGGACGCCTCGAGGTCGAAGAGCTTGCCCATCTCCTCGCTCGTTGCGTAGCGCCACGTCGTGGACTGGTAGATGGGGAGCTGGCGCGGCTCGCCGTTCTTGGGCTTCCAGCCGCCCTGGATGCAGATGGTGTCGGGTTTCATGGTCTGGTGGTCGGCGGTTCGGCTGCGGGATGCCTCTGACGCGGGGCCCGGCAGCGTTTCGCGGATGGCCCATAAGTGTACCAGATTCCGCCGGCCGGGGCAAACGCGAATCGGAGACGATTGACGCCGTTCGCGGCGGTATGGTATCGTCCGCGCCAGAACGAGGTCGACACGATGGCCGGGAAGAACAGGACGTCGAAGGAGGACGGACGCGCGCGGACGGGCGCGGCGGCGCTGCCGTTCGCGGTGGACCGGCGCAAACCGGGAAGTCTCGTCGACCAGCTCGCCGACGGGCTCCGCCAGGCGATCCTCTCCAACTTCTGGAAACCCGGCGAGGCGCTGCCGACGCTCGACCGCCTCGCCTCGGCCGCCGGCACGTCGCTGCGCATCCCGCGCGAGGCCGTCGCACGGCTCAAGGCCGAGGGGCTCGTCGACCCGCGCCCGGGGCTCGGCTGCATGGTCACCGGCGCCCGCCGCGCGCGCTGGCGCGGGCACGTCCTCTTCGTCCTCCACGACGCCGAGGGCTCCTACTACGCCAACGTCTTCGCCGGCGTCCTCCAGGAGCGGTTCGTCCGCGCCGGCTACCTCTTCACGCGCGTCTCCGCCTCCGACGGCCGCGCCGGCGCGGACCGGGGCGCGCTCGACGCCGCGCTCTCGCAGAGCGTCACCCTCGCGGTCCTCTTCTGTCCCGGCGCGCCGCGCACGGCGCGCCTGCTCGATTCGCGCGGCGTGCCGTTCGTCGAGATCGGCCGCGCGCCGTCCGGGCTCCGCGCGTCGAAGGGATTCGTCCGCTTCGACCGCGAGGCCGCGCTCGCGGACTTCGCCGCGCACTGCCGGGAGCGCGGCGCGCGGACGAGGGCGGCGTGCCCGCTTTCGGGTTCAAATTCATAAAGCCGGACATAAAGTTCGAGGGTAAGGAGCTTGTCGGCACACGGATGATCTACCTCTTTTCGGGGCTGTACCAGACCGCGTTCGACGTGCCGAGCGAGACCTACTGCTCCGACGAGATGCTGGAAAGCTACAAGGCGCTTGGCGTAAACGCGGTGTGGACGCAGGGCATACTCTATCTGCTGACCGAGTTCCCGTTCGACCCGTCGCTGTCCGCCGGCTGGGAGAAGCGGCAGAAAAACCTGCGCGACTTCACCGAGCGGCTGGACAGGTACGGCATAAAGCTGATACTCTACCTCAACGAGCCGCGCTGTATGCCGGAGAGCTTTTTTGAGAAGTACCCCGACCTTAAGGGGGACGGCGAGGGCGACAAGGTCAGTATGTGCACCTCCGTTCCGCGTGTGCGGGAGTATATCACGGCTTCGCTCAAAAGCCTCTGCGCGGCGGCGCCGCTGCTGGGCGGTTTTTTCACCATAACCCGCTCCGAGAACAAGACCAACTGCTACTCCCATACAAGGCCGCAGTCCTGCGGCTGCCCGCGCTGTAAAAAGCGCGGTGTGGGCGAGGTGATCGGCGAGCTGCTGGGCGCGATGAGGGACGGTATCGACCCCGACAAAAAGCTCATCGCGTGGAGCTGGGGGTGGAACGAGTTCAACCTCGACGTCATCCGCCACCTGCCGGAAAACGTGATACTGCAAAGCCAGAGCGAGCTTAACGTGCCCACCAACGTCGGCGGCGTGAAAAACGAGGTGCACGACTACTCGATGGGGCAGATAGGCCCCGGCGAGCGCGCGATGGAGGAGTGGGCGCTGGCGCAGAGCCTCGGTCACGAGACGATGGCGAAGGTGCAGGTGAACACCTCGTGGGAGGGGTCCACCGTGCCCGCGATACCGGTATTCCCGCTCGTGGAGGAGCATATCCGCCGCATCCGCGAAAAGGGCGTAAAACACTTCCAGTTAAGCTGGACGCTGGGCGGCTATCCGTCCGCGAACCTCATGCACGTCGCGAAGTTCTACAACGAAAAGGTGACGATCCCCGAAGAGAGCGAGGCGGAAAAGCGCGCCTGCGCGCTGTTTTCCGAGGCGTTCAAGGAGTTTCCGTTCGATATCCACGTACTGTATAAGGGTCCGCACAACGGCGGTCCCTCCAACCCGCTGTACGCGGAGCCGACGGGGTACAAGGCGACCATGACCTGCTACGCCTACGACGATCTCACGGCGTGGCGGGACAAATACCCCGAGGACGTGTTTGAAAACCAGTTTGCGAAGATGTGCGCGCTCTGGGAAAAGGGACTTTGCGAGCTTGAAGGCGAGCCGGAGACCGAGACGGTGATAATGGCGCGCGCGGGCTACTGCATATACCGCTCGTCGCTCGATCAGGTGCGCTTTTACCGCGCACGCGAGCGCGGCGACAGAGCCGCGATGAAAGCGCTCGCCGCGAGCGAGGAGAAGACGGCGCGGGATATGCTCGCGCTGATGGACAAAAACGCCGCCATCGGCTTCGAGGCGGCAAACCACTACTACTTCTCCAAACGCATGATAACCGAGAAGATACTGAACTGTACGTATCTGCAAAAAACGCTGTAAACAGAAAACAAGCTGAGCTTTGCTCAGCTTGTTTTTATATCCGGATAAATCAGTCCTCGTCGGTGATGCCGAGCTGTTCCTTGACCTGATCGGTCATCAGGTCGCCCTGATCGGCGACCGCCGTCGTCGTGGGCAGGTTGACCACCGATAGCTCGCTGAGCACCTCGTTGTTGTACTGCACGCCGATGCGCTCCTTGAGCCCGTCCAGTATCGCCGCCGACTCCTCGCTCATCATATTCTCGATGAGCGTCGACTCGATGACCGGCGAAAAGATCTCCTCGTCGGTGAACGGATACTTCTTCATTATATGGTAGCCGAGGTTGGTCTGCAGCAGACGGACGTCGCCCGGCTTCATTTCAAACGCCGTGTTGTAGAACATGCGGTTGTAGGACGTGTCGCTCGTCGAAAAAACGTACCCGTTGGGGCTGGACGCCATACCGGGGTCCTCGTTGTACTCGTCGATGAGCTTCTCAAAGTCTTCCCCGGCGACCGCCTTATCGTATATCTCCTGCGCCTTTTTACCTATCGCTTCCTTTTCCGGA
>CACWKU010000136.1 GCA_902761575.1 uncultured bacterium | reverse complement strand
CCGCGAGCTCCTCGCCCGCCTGCGCCGCCGCGGTCCGCTCGCGCAGGGCGTCGCGCTCGTCCTGTCCGTCATCGTCGTCGCGTTCGGCGGCTCGAAGCCGAGCGGCGGAAACGGCGGAGGAGGCGGTCTCCTGGGGTCGCTCGCCCGCCCGCCCACGCCGCCGCCGGAGCCCGCGTTCGGGCTCGTCGAGGTCCGCACGTCCGGCGTCTCGCTCCGCGCCGAGCCGACAAACGCCGTCGAGGCCGCCGCGTGGCGGCTGCGCGGCGCGTCGGAGGACGGCTTCTGGATCGAGCTCGACGCGCCCTTCTTCGTCCTCGGGACGAATCCGGTGCGCAGCGTCTACGCGAGCGCGTCGGGGGCGCTGTCGTTCGGGAGCGCGAGGCATCCACCCATCGGGGCGGCGCTGCCGCAGCGGCTCGGCGGGGACGCCTCGCCCCACCTCGAGACGGCGCTCGCGCCCTTCCGCGCGCCGCTCGGGATCCTGCCGGCGGCGGTCGATACGAACGCGGCGCCGCCGCGTTTCTGGCACGCGCCGGCGCCGGGCGGCGGGCTGATCGTCGCGTGGGAGAACGTGCTCGTGGATCGTCTGCCGGGCCGCCGCGCGACGGTCCAGGCGGAGCTGAAGCCGTCGGGCGACTTCACCTACCGCTACGACTTCGCGGACGCGCTCGACCCGCCCGCGACGAACTTCGTCGTCGGCGCGCAGGCGGGGACGAACGCCGTCAACGCGCTCGCGGTCCTCGGGACGAACCTCCTCGCGGAGACGGTCTGGCGCGTGGACGGCGAGCGCGTCACGAACGGTGTCTCGGTCGCGGACCTGCTCTGCACGAACGGTGCGCTCCGCACGCCCGCGCGGTTCGCTCTCGAATGGAGGAACACGTCCGGCCTCGACCCGAACGCGGACAGCGACGGCGACGGGCTCTCCGATTGGGACGAGGTGTTCGTCCATGGCACCGACCCGCGCCGTGCGGACACGGACGGCGACGGTCTCTCCGACTCCGTGGAAGTCCTCGCCGGCGCGAATCCTCTCGACGCTGACGAGAACAACGACGGCATCCCCGACGGCGCCGACCCCGCCGCGTGGGCGGCGGATTCCATCTGGGCGGACAACGCCGGAAAGACGAATCTCGTCGTCACGCTCGGCACGGCCATCCCGGACGGCGCCGCGGCATCGCTCGTCCTCGGTTCCGTCACGATCCCGCTGCGAAGCGCGCGGCACTATGTCTTCGGCATCCCGAGCGGCGTCGAAGTTCCCTTCCGGCTCTTCTCCCGCGGCGTTGATGCGGTCGACCTTTCGATATCCAACGCGCTTCCCGGCCAGCCGTCCCGGCTCCTCCGCTCGTCCCCGAACCGGCCCCAGAAGGAGTTCAACGGCCCCTGCCTCCGGCTCCACGACCTTCTCGGCGTGTTCGACGGGAATCAAACGGAAGGCGAGGGCTTCGTCGCCGAGCCGCGCATCTACCTGCACTGCGAATCCGGCAACGACGACATGCTCGGCAGCTGCATCCACGGCGACGGCTTCTGCGTCTATTCCATCGTGACGGAACCCGCATCCTGCTCCTTCGAGCTCCACGAGGCGGATGAAATCGACGGCTTCCAGATCCAGCAGGGGAAGTTCGTCTCGCTCCACGTCACGGAAGAGCCCGGCGACAGCGACTACGGATACATCCGTTTCGGGCCGAAGCACCATTGCTGGGGCGATGCGGACATCTACCACGGCATCCACCGGTGCGAAGGCGGGCCTCTCGTCTGGTGCGCCGCCTGCGGAATGTACCACGACGAAGACGACGAACACTCCTGTCCGCACCGGGACGGATGCCCGTCAAGGACAAACGCCACGGCGGATTGCACCTGTCCGATTCCGGTGATTCGGGTGGACGGAACGGGAACGGCCCTCTCGGAATTCGCCGAGCTGGACTTCCCGGACGAAGCCTACTGCTGCTGCTCCCGGCCGACGTGCTTCACCTACGCGCGCCTACGGCACATCGACTCCAACCTTTCGATCTGGGACAGCGTGGCGCCTTCGAACTGGGTGGAGGCCGGACAATGCCCCGTTTCCGCAACGATCTATGCGACGGGGGTGTCCGGAGGCGCGCCCTCCGAGATCGAATACCAGCTCGTCCGGCGGCACTACGACGGCAACGGCTCCGTCGTGTCGAACGAAGTCTTCGGAACGCGGACGTTGCGCGTCTGGGCCCTCGATGCGATACTGGAACCCGTCACGACAATGCGCGTCGGCAACCGGATCATCAACCCGTGCGGAATCATCATCGACGAGCCGGCGACCTTTCGGATGGAGGTGTCGCCGGCCGCATTCCCGGATTCCCTGATCGAATGGACCGCGACGCCGGAGAACCGTGTCGAGTTCGTTGGGAACGTCCGAACGGGACGACAGGTTTCCGTCACGGGGAATTCCCAGGGCGATGTCACGCTGACCGCGCACATCACGGGCTATTCCGGTCCGCCGCCCCTTGTCCGCGCCCGCGCGATGCCGCGGACCACCGTCCCGGTCTACGCCTGGATCGTGTGCGGAACGAACGGCGCTCCCGCGATCGGGGAATCCGTCCTCCGGGGCAAGTTCCCGGAGATCAACCGCATCTGGGACCAGGCCGGAATCACGTGGCAGCTGGCCGAGGTCAACTTCGTGACGAACCAAGCCTGGACGATGATTCCCGATGGCCCCAACCAAGTCAACTTGCATAGCAACATTTGCGCATATGGATTTGCTCCTGGCGGCGTTGAATTATATTGCGTCGAAACAATTGTAGGCGCAGGCGGATTAACGAGCACCAATGGTTGTGTCGTTCAAGGCGACAGCCCTCCCGTGACCTATGCCCACGAGTTTGGACATTCATGCGGATTAAGAGACATCTACGCAATTAGACCTCAAAAAACGAATCTTTCTGTTTCCGGGTACGTGGACAAGGATCGTCTTCCGCTCGACTGGCCTTCGGACAGCTATGAAGGATACTATCCGACGAACCTTACCCAATCCACATTGATTCTCCGGTTGTTAATGCAGGGAAGAAACCCATCAACACAGTGCGACATTTCTGCTGGCGATATCGATGGGCTCTGGAACCATTGGCGATACGACGATGCGACTGGAACGTGGGGATTCCACCATGATCTCGGGATCGTCCCCGTCGGTTTTCACCTTCACGGAAACAAACAACCTACGACAAAACCATGAAATCGTTTCTTCCGCTCCTTTTTGCATCGGCCGCTATGGCCGTTGCTCAAACTCCCGGCTCAATCAACCAGGACGACAATGTCTCAAGCGCCTTCGCCCCAACCATTCCCGAAGACCCCATTGCCTACTTTGCTGGATTGCGGGAAGCTCTCTCTGACCGCCACGAGAAGGGGAGCGCCGTAAAGGGCTATCTTCAAACAGTCTGCAAACTGTCGAATGAAGACGCTGTTCTGGCTCTGAAGTATCTTATCGACAACCTCGCCGATGGCGAGTCATTCCAAGACAAAAACGATCGTTTTCAGGCCATTTGTTGTATTCGCGACTATCCATGCGAAGAGGCATATGCATTTCTCGAACGCCTCCTTACCGATATAAACGAACCCGAACGACGGACGGCCGCCTACTCCCTTGCCCGATTGTCTCTTAGCAATCCAGATTGTCTTACCCGATTGCAGGCAATCGCGGATGTCATCCCGACTGAAAACTGGGCAAGGCAAGAGGTCTATCGAACCATTTCAACACATTTGCAATACGAGGCGCAACCCTCGTCACAGCAGGTTCCGCTTGTCCGATTTCTATTGGAACGAGCCAGTGTCGACACACAGTTGTTCGATATGCTCGATGAAATCCTTTGTCGCGAAGTTCCCAAGTGGCGGGCGAGCCCGCAGCGCGCGGAGAACGCCGCGAAGATGATCCGCAAGCATCCGGACGACGCGAGACTCGTTTCTTTCTTCGAGACCGTCCGGACCAACGCGCTTGAAGCGGCACGCGCGACCGTTCCCACGGAACGGCGCGATTCCGCGTCGCCGCCCGTCTCCACGAACCGCGTGTCCGAAGCCGGCGCGCCCGCCTCGCCGAACGGCAACGCCGCCGTTTCCGATCCGTGGGCCGGGCTTCTCGACGATCTTCCGGAAAAGAAACCCTGGACGCCGCCGCCGGGCTACGAACCTCCGTTCTGAGATACGGAAGGGGGGTCGGATCGGCCCGCCGAAGCCGTGCGATCATTTTTGGCGTGTGTGTTCCGGCGGGGCGTGGTAGTATCCGCGGCCGCGATGGCTACGAAGGCGGGCAGGAGATCCGCCGGAGACCCGAGTTTTCCGACGATGATTCTCGGCGGGCATCCGTTGAACGCGCCCGCGCTTGATCCGAAGGCGGAGGAATCGTTCCGGCCTCCGGACGACTGGAAGCCGAAGACGGAACTGGCGGAGAACGTCTCGATCGCCCCCCCGCGGTTGTCCGAAGTCCTTCGGATCGCCCACGTCGCCAAACGGGGAATGAAGTATTCGCCGGAAAAGCCGATCCGCGTGGAGATGCAAGACGACCTGATCGCTGTCCGCTTTCCGTCCGGCGCACCGCCCGGCGGGCGGCGCCTGAGGTGGAGCGTCCATGTCCTGCTCGACGCGGAGACGTTGCAGCCGGTCACCGTTTACCAGGACCCGAATTGACACGATCGACTCCAAATCGAACGAAAGCGCGACGTCGTTTGGCCGGCCACCCTCTGGACGAAATCCGCTTCGCGGACGACAAGATCTTGCGCGGAGCGTGATGATCGATCCTCCGCTCCCGTGTCCCCGCCGCGCCGGCGAAGGCCGCGATATTTTTCGCGGGATTTTTCCGCGTCCCGGTGGTAGAATCCGACGCCGTCGTGAAGAGCAAGAGGAACAGCGCCGCCGGAACGTCCGCGAGGGCGTTCCTGGTCGTGGACGCCGACGGGGAGCGCGCGGAGGCCCTCCGCGCGGAGCTGGAGTCGCGCGGGTTCGCCGTCTCCGTGCGACGGGCGAAGAGCGCGGAGGAGGCCGCAGGCCCGGACGCCGTTCCGTCCGAGCAGGAGCTCGAGTTTCTGTTCCGGCACCTCACCAAGCTGGAGATCAAGCTCCTCTGGGCGCTGCTCCGCCGCGCGGGACGGACGATCTCGAAACAGGAGCTCTACCAGGAGATCTACGACGGATGCGGACCGATCGAATCCCGTGCGCTCGACCCTCTCGTCCGCCGGCTCAGGCGCAAGCTCGGACCGGTCGGAAGGGGCATCGAGACGCAGCGCGGCGTCGGAGTCCGCTGGAACCCCGATCCGGGCGAAAGGAACGGATTCCCCGCCCGGCGGATCTTCGAGGCGCTCGTGCCGTTCCGCGCCGCGGTCCTCGCACTGCTGCTCGTCGCCGCCTTTTCCGCCGGACTGCTCGTCCGTTCCGGACGGGGCGGGGAGCCCGCACCCGTTCCGGCCGCGTCCGAGATTCCACCGCCTCCGCCGCCGGTCCGGGCGATGCCGTGGGGCCTGGATCAATCCTCGGCGCCCGGACACGGGCCGGAATGCGCGATCGACGGGGACGCCAGCACCTGGTACCAGGGCGCCGGCCCGGCGCGGAAGAAGGACGGGCTCGTCGTCGAATACCGTCCGCCCGTCCGCGGGACGCTTTCCGTCCGGTGCGGCGTTCCGGGCAGCACCAACGCCCCGCCCGGGATCCGCGTCGGCGTGGACTCCGGCGACGGCTCCGGCATCCGAACGCTCGGGGAGGTCGATCCGGCGACCGGCCTCTTCTCCGGCGACATCGGCGAGAAGCCGGCGCTCCGGGTCCTCCTGGTCGTCGCCGCCGACTCGGACGAGCCCCTCGCGGTGCGGTCCGTCCGGGTCGACCCGTAGCGGCGGGGGCGCTAGCCCTTGAAGACCACGAACTTGCGCAGGGCGTAGTTGATCAGGACCGCGGAGACGAGGTTCGCGAGGATGCCGACAGAGGTCCACGCGCCGAAGGCGTGGATGAGGATCCATGACGCGGCCATGCCGGCGGCGAGCGCGATGGCGCTCGCCGTCAGGAACTCGGCGAACTCGCGCACGGCGCCGTGGCGGCCGGGCACGAAGACGAACATCCGGTTGAGCGCGTAGCAGAACGCGTTCGAGATCGGGAATGCGCAGACGTAGGCCCAGTTGGTGAGCCGCGCGCGCGCGGCCTCGTCGACCGGCCCCGCCTCGAGCCCGAACAGCCGCACGAACGGGTCGTCCGGCGTGATGCAATGGAAGACCTTCCAGCAGAAGAGGAACACCGCCGCGACGTTCACGGCCGTCGCGAGGCCCCCGACGAACCCGTACTTGAGGAACTGCACCGCGGGATGCGCGCTCGCGCCGTTCCCGAAGAACTGGCGGCACGCCTCGCGGAAGGTCCGCGGAAACGGGATCGGCTCGGTCTTGTCCTGCATGGGCCCGGAGTCTACCACGCGCAGCGGCTTCGCCGCAAGGCGCACGCTAGCGGGACTTCGAATCGAGGCGTTCGCCGCCGAAGAACCAGAGATAGCGCCAACGGCGCTCGTCGCCGCGGCCGGAGCGGCCCACGAGGCCCCAGAGCAGGTCCCAGTGCCAGGCGCCGTCCTCTTCCTTCGCGTCCCAGAGCGGCCAGACGCGCGTGGCGGAGTAGTCCTCGCCGTAGCCGCGGCGCAGCGCGCCCCAGAGCGCCTCGTGGTCGACGCGCTCCGGCGCGCCGTCCTCGCCGTCGCGCTCGCCGCGCGTGTAGAGCGTGAACATCCCGAGCAGGTTGCGCTCTAGCGCGCCGGAGCGCTTGCGGAAGGAGAGGTCGGGGATCTTGACGAGGCGGTGCTCCGGGTCGTGGCGGCGCGACCAGAGCGGCCACACGCGCAGGTAGTCCTCGTCGAGGCGCGGCGGGGCGTTGGTGTCGCCGGGAACGTCGCGCGTCAGCGTCGAGCGGTGCAGGAACGGGAAGAGCGTCCACTCGCGGACGTGGGAGCCCTTCACGTCCACGCGACGGTCGTTCCAGAACGGCCAGAGCACGGTGCGGTTCTCCGCCTTGCCATCCTCGGTCCAGCGGTGCATCCAGAACGGGAAGTACCAGCGCAGGTGGCCGTCCTTGCTGTCGTGCAGCATCACGAGCGGCCAGGGGACGTTCAGCTTGCGGTGCTCGGGGAGCTTGCCGCGGCCGCGCGAGACGTTGAAGAACGGGGGGAGGAAGAGCCACGCGTCCTCGTCCTGGCGGTCGACGCGCCCGACGAGCGGCCAGAGCATCCAGTCGCGGCCGGGGTTGATCCCCTCGTGGCGGGCCTGCGTCCAGAACGGCCACAGGACGAAGCGGGCGTCGAGCCTGCCCTCGACCGTCGTGTGGCCCCAGAACGGGATGACGCGCCAGGCGTCGCGCCCGGGGCCGGTCTGGCGCTGCACGAAGGGCCACAGGACGCTCCACGTGTGGCAGTCGTTGCGGTCCCACGTCGTCCACAGCGGGAAGAGCGTGAACGAGATGCGGTCCCAGAACATCTCGCGGATCGTGCCGTGGACCGGGAATAGAGCGGCGTAGTCCTCGCCCGCCTTCGACGTGCCCGAGAACCAGAGCGGGAAGATCCAGCTGCGGTCCTGCGGGCTGCCCTCGCCGGTGACGTCCTTGTCCATCCCGAAGAAGCAGAGGAAACGCCACGAGACCTGGTCGGCGCGGCGCTCGCGCGACCAGACGGGCCAGAGGATCTCCTCGTGCTCCACGCCGGCCTCGGCCGACCGGATGTCGGTCCAGACGAACGGGCGCACCGAGCGGCGCACGGCGCCGTCCGGCGTCTCGACGCGCTCCCAGAACGGGCCGAGCTGCTCGTAGGAGGCGACCTCCTTCTGACCGGGCGGCGGAGACCAGAGCAGGTGCGCGTCGCGGACGCGTCCGGTGGTCGGGCTCGCGCAGCCGGCGGCGAGCACGAGGGGGGCGAGAAGGGCGGGCAGCGCGACGCGGCGGGACGCGGCCGCGAGGCGCGCGGCGCCGCGGGAGGCGAGGGCGAGAAGCGCGGCGACGAGGACCGCCGGCGCGGAGGGCTGGCAGTCGAGCCTCCACGAGACCAGCAGCCCCGCGGCGAGCGAGAGGAACGCGAAGAGCCCCGCGAGCAGCATCAGCGGGCCGATTCGGCGCGCGAGCGGGCGCGCCGCGAGCGCGGGCAGCGCGAGGAGCGCAACCGCGAGGACGATGCCGACGGCGCGCACGAGCACGACGACGGCGAACGCCGTCGCGAGCGAGAGCACGCACGCGTGCAGCCGCACCGGCGCGCCGCGCAGCGTCGCGAGGCGCTCGTTGAACGCGACGCCGAGCAGGCCGCGCCAGAAGAGCGCGAGCGCGAGCAGGAGCGCCGCGTCGAAGACGGCCATCTCCGCCAGGTCGCCGCGCGAGACGAAGAGGATCGAGCCGAAGAGGTAGTCGAGCAGGCTGCCCTGGTAGCCCGGCGTCGCGGAGAGGAAGCCGAGGCCGACCGCCATCCCCGTCGCCCAGAGCGCGGAGAGCGCGCCGTCGGCGCGCGCGCCGCGCGCCGCGGGCGAGAGCGCGAGGAAGAGCGCGGCCGCGACCGCCGCC
>CACWKU010000135.1 GCA_902761575.1 uncultured bacterium | reverse complement strand
GACTGCTTCCGCATGAGCTATGCCACCAGCGATGACAACATCCGGGAGGCCATGCGACGCATCGGCGAAGCACTCGCCAAACTTAATAAATGAAAAAAAATGGAGTTAAACGTTGTTAAATCCTATCGAAGTCCACATTTTTGTGTTATCTTTGTGGCGAATTATGCTATTCCGAGTTGACGAAAGACTCGACGGCAACGTGTAACTATAAGCAAAATCGAACATTTACAACTTAATTTATTTAATAACTTAAATCAAAAAATTAAATTTATGGCAACTACACAAGCAGCTGCTCCCGCAGCAAAGAAAGCCCCTAAGGCTAAGAGTACAAGCAGTATCGGTATCAAAGATGCAATCTGGGTGATTGTCGTCTGCGCCGTTATCGCATTCTGCAACTTCTTCTTCAACTTTGGCCAGTCCAGCAACTTCGAGGGTGGCGATCCCAACGGAAGCCCTCTGAACATCTGGGGTACCATCTTCAAGGGTGGTGTCATCGTGCCTGTGATCCACACACTGTTGCTCACCGTGCTCTTCATGGCTATCGAGCGTGTCATCGCCCTGAGCAAGTGCATCGGTAAGGAGAAGCTCGCCACATTCGTTGGCAAGGTGAAGAAAGACCTGAAGGCTAAGGACTTCGACGCTGTTCTGAAGCATTGTGACTATCAGGGTGGAAGCGTGGCTAACGTCGTTCGCGCTGCCGTTCCTCGGGCTCCCGTTGCGCCTCGTCTACCGGCCGATTCCGCAGCTCGACGTCGCGCAGCACTACATCAAGCGTCTCGTCGGACTGCCCGGCGAGCGCGTCTCGATCGATCCGCCGCGGCTTCTCGTGGGCGGGAAGCCCGTGGAGGGCGCGCCCGGAATCGCGCGCGTCGAGGGCATGGGCCCCTCCGCGACCGGCCCGGCCTACGCCGGCTACCGCAACGTCGACGACGAAGGGATGCCGCCGCCGAACAAGCCGGGATTCCTCCGGACGGCGGAGGACGCGATCGAACTCGGCGACGAATACCTGCCGATGGGCGACAACACGCGCTCGTCCTTCGACGGCCGCTACTGGGGGCCCGTCCCGCGCACGCAGATGCTGGGCCCGGCGGCGTGCGTCTACTGGCCGCTCTCCGTGCGCTGGGGCATCGGCGCCGTCCGCTGAGGACCGTTCGGCGCGACCGCGGAAAAGGAGGAGGCCGGCGGATTTCTCCGTCGGCCTCCGAATGGTGCTCGGGAGAGGACTCGAACCTCCAATCCCAAAACGGGACCAGCACCTCAAGCTGGCGTGTCTGCCAATTCCACCACCCGAGCAGGTTGCGTGAAAGCGGCGCAGAATCTAGCAGACCGCCCGCGTGAAGTCAATCCCTTTTTTCGAACGGTTCGGCGAGGCGGATGCCGAGCTCGTAGAGCAGGAGCGTCGGGACGGCGAGCAGGACCTGGCTCACGACGTCGGGCGGCGTGAGCAGCGCCGAGAGCGTCAGGATGGCGACGACGGCATAGGGGCGCGCGCGGCGGAGGCCGGCCGCCGACGCGAACCCCAGCCGCGCGGCGAGCGCGAGTGCGAGGGGCGTCTGGGCCATGAGGCCGAAGCCGAGCGCGAGCGAGCCGGCGAGGCGGAGGAACGCGCCGAGCCCGATGACGGGCGCGAGTCCCGGCTCGGCGAACGACGCGGCGAAGGCCATCGCGAGCGGCATGACCGCGCCGCACGCGAAGAGCGCGCCGCCGAGGAAGAGCAGCGTCGAGAGGGGTATCCACCGGCGCAGCGCGCGGGCCTCCTCCTCGCGCAGGCCCGGGCGGACGAACGCCCAGGCCTGCAGGGCGACCCACGGCCACGCGGCGGCGAGGGCGAGGACGAACCCGACGTGCAGCTGCGCGCGGAACGCCTCGAGGGGCGCGAAGTAGTGCAGCGCGCCGAGCCGCTCGGGGACCGCCCAGCGCACGAGCGCCCGCGTCGCCGCGGGCGCCGCGAGGAAGCCCGGGAGGAGCAGCGCCGCCACGCCCGCCGCGGCGCGCAGCAGCGAGCGCCGCAGCGCGGCGAGGTGGCCGAGGAGGGTTTCGTCCATGGTCGCACGGTCACATGGTCGCACGGTCGCACGGTCGCACGATCGCAGGGCCATGTGGTCGCAGGGTCAGGCCTTCGGCTCTTCTGCCGGCTTGTCGGCCTTCGCCTCGCGTTCGGCGGCCTTCTCGGCCTCGGCGGCGAGCTCCTTGCCCTCGTTGGCGATGGCCTCCTTGGCCTTCTTGTATTCGGAGGAGGCGCGGCCGAACGCGCGGGCGAGCTCGGGGATTCGCTTGGCGCCGAAGAGCAGGAGCACGACGACGACGATCAGCAGGATTTCGGTGGTTCCGAGGGACATGGCGGGGTCCTTTCGTTGGGTCGGTGAAGATCAGTGGAATCCGGCGCGCTCCAGAAGCCGGTCGGACCAGTCGAACGGCGCGGCGGGGAGGTCCTCCCAGGCGGGGACGCCGTCGGTGACGCCGTTCTCGGCGAAGAAGGCGCGAAGCTTCTCGTGGAGGGCGCGGGAGTCGGCCTCGCGGCCCTGGAAGGCGCGCAGCGCCGTCGCCTCGCGCAGCGCGCCGACGTAGGCGTGGCGAATGCCGGCGAACGGGCTTTCGCGCAGGGCGTCCTCGACGCATGCGATCGCGGAATCGGCGAGCTCCGGATTGACCGTCGCGCGGAACGACCAGCCCTCCGCCTCGGGATCGCCGACGAGGCGGCCCGCGTCGAACGCCATCGCGCAGAGCGACTGGTAGACCATCCGCAGGGCGGAGACGCGCTCCTTGTCGTCAGCCGCGCAGCCGAGGGCCGTCCAGCCCCAGTAGAGCGACGAGGCGGCGGGGACGCGCCAGTCGACCGGGCCGTAGCGCCCCTCGAGCTCGGCCATCAGCGCGGCGTCCATCCCGAGCGTCTCCGCCAGCTCCGCCGAGGCGATCGATCCGGCGGCCGGCGCGGCACCGCCCTCGCCGAGGCAGGCGGCGATCTCGCGCGCCCACTCGGTGCGGTAGAAGGGGGAGGCCTCGTCGCTCTCCATTCCGATCTTGTGCTGGAAGAACCAGCCGAGGTTGCGGCGGATCTCGGCGGAGGAGGGGTTGAGCGGGACGCCGCGGTCGCGCAGCAGCGAGATGCCGCCCTCGACCCAGCGCCAGCGGTCGTCCGGGCGCGAGAGGAGGAACGAGACGTTGTAGGCCATGTTCCAGGCGTGGAAGATCCATGCCTCCTCGTTGGCCGGGTCGAGCGCGGTGATCCAGTCCGAGAGCTGCACCAGCTCCACGAACCGGCGCTCGTCCTGCAGTCGGTCCGCGCGGAACCAGAGCGCGTCCGCGATGACGCCGCGGAACCCGCCGAGCGCGACGCTCGCGAAGCGCACGAGCGGCGGCGCGCCGGCCGCCGCGAGCGCCTCGGCGGGCGTCTCCGCCGCGAGGCGGTCCGCCCGGAGCGCGAAGGACTGCGCCGCGGCCGCGGCGAGCGCGGCGGCGGCGACGATCGGGGCGGCGGGGATGCGGCGGGACATGGCGGGAGGGGGAGGGGCGGACGCCGCGCGGCGGCTATTCGTCGCGGAACGGCATGCCCTTCTCGAAGAGCGCGATGCGCGGCGCCTGGGCGGCGGCCTTGACGGTGTCGCCGTTCTTCTCGTAGAGCTCGGCGGCCTTGCGCGAGAGGTCGGCGGCCTTGCGGAAGTCGCCGTTCTCGGCGCGCGCGGCGGCGACGACGGTGAGCGCGTAGGGGTCGCGGTCGCGCAGCGCGGAGGAGCCGCGCTCGGCGAGCTTGAGCGCGAGCTTGCCGTCGCGCAGCTCGTCGAAGGGCGAGGTCGCGAGCGCCCAGGCGTAGGCGAGGAGCGCGTTGTTGTCGCCGGCGTTGGTCTCCCAGGCCTGCTTGATCTGGTCGAACGGCCCGCGGGCGCGCTCGAGGCGGCGGGCGCGGTCCTCCTGCTCGGCCTTCTTCTTGAAGTCCATCGAGACGCCGGCCATCTTGAACTTGGTCTCGATCTCGACCTTGTCGACGGCCTTGTTGTAGGCCTCCTCCTCGGAGATGATGCCCTTGGCGGCGAGGCGCGTGAGCTCGTCGCCGAACGTCTGCATGCCCTCCTTGCGCCCGGTCTGGAGGACCGAGGGGAGCATGTGCGTCTTGGCCTCGCGGATGAGCGCGGCGACGGAGGTGTTGACGACGAGCACCTCGAACGCGGCGGCGCGGCCCTTGCCGTCGCGGCGGCGGCAGAGCGTCTGCGCGACGACGCCCTTGAGGGTGTCGGCGAGCATCGAGCGGATCTGGTTCTGGCGCTCGGCCGGGAACTTGTCGATCATGCGCTCGACCGTCGAGGCGGCGGTGTTGGTGTGCAGCGTCGCGAAGACGAGGTGGCCCGTCTCGGCCGTCTCGATCGCGGTCTCCATCGTCTCGAGGTCGCGCATTTCGCCGACGAGCACGATGTCCGGGTCCTCGCGGAGGGCCGCGCGCAGGGCGCGGGCGAAGCTCTCGGTGTCGCGGTGCACCTCGCGCTGGTTGATGAGGCACTTCTGCGGCTTGTGCACGAACTCGACCGGATCCTCGATCGTGATGATGTGCTCGTTGCGCGTGCGGTTGATGTTGTCAATGATCGCGGAGAGCGTCGTGGACTTGCCGGAGCCGGTCGGGCCGGTGACGACGACGAGCCCCTTCGTGAGGTAGCAGAAGTCGCGGATCGCGGGCGGGAGGTTGAGCTCCTCGAAGGTCGGGATCTTCTCGGGGATCTGGCGCAGCACCGTGCCGAAGCCGTTCATGTCGCGGAATCCGTTCACGCGGAAGCGGGCGAGGCCGGGGATCTGGTAGGCGCAGTCGGTGTCCCACTCCTCGACCAGCTCCTTGATGTTGCGCTCGGGCATGATCTCCTTGAGGAGGCCGAGGACGCGGTCCGATTCCCACACCGGCTCGCCCTCGATCGGGGTGATGGCGCCGTGGATGCGCATCTGCGGGACGCGCCCCGCGCTGATGTGGAGGTCGGAGCCGTGCGTCTCGATGAGCAGGCGGAGGAAGCGGTCGATCTGGTTTTCCATGGTGGTTCTCCTTGGCGCGGAGTATACCGGAACGCCCCCGGCGCCGCAACCGCGGTGGCGCGGCGGCCGGTGTGTGTGGTAGACTCCCCCGCCATGACCGACGAAGACCTCCGCCCCCTCCTCAACGACGAGCAGTGGCGGGCCGCCGTCGCGCCGGACGGCCCCCTGCTCATCCTCGCCGCCGCCGGCACCGGCAAGACCCGCACGCTCGTCTACCGCCTCGTCCACCTCATCGGCAGGGGCGTCGATCCCCGCCGCATCCTCCTGCTCACGTTCACCAACCGCGCCGCCCGCGAGATGATCGACCGCACGCGCGAGGCGACCGGCGGCTTCTCCCCCCACTTCTCCAGCGGCACCTTCCACCACTGCGCCAACTGGCTCCTGCGCAAGTACGGCGCCTCCCTCGGCATCGCGCCCGACTTCGCCGTCCTCGACGCCGAGGACCAGCGCGGAATCATGGGCCGCATCCTCAAGGACCGCGGCCACCGCCCCAAGGACCGCGACTTCCCCAAGCGCGAGGTCGTCCTGTCGCTGCTCTCCGGCGCCGTGAACCGAAACCTCGACCCCGCCGACTGGATCGAGCGGAAGGGCCCCGAGTTCTCCGCGCAGGCCGACGAGCTGCTCGCCTGCATGCGCGAATACGACCGCCGCAAGCGCGAGCTCGGCGCGCTCGACTTCGACGACCTGCTCGTCCGGGCGCTGCGCCTGCTGCGCGAGGACGCCCGCGTCCGCGAGCTCGTGCAGGAGCACTTCGAGCACGTCCTCGTCGACGAGTACCAGGACACCAACGCCCTGCAGTCCTCGTTCGTCGACCTCGTCGCCGCCCGCCACCGCAACCTCTCCGTCGTCGGCGACGACTTCCAGTGCATCTACTCCTGGCGCGGCTCGGACTACAACAACATCATGAGCTTCGCCGACCGCTACCCCGACGCGCGCGTCGTCAAGCTCGAGACGAACTACCGCTCGCTCGGCCCGATCCTGGACCTGGCCAACGCCAGCATCCGCAACAACCGCGAGCAGTTCGCCCGCTACGCCAAGGTCCTGCGCCCCGCGCGCGAGTCCGGCGGCGCCCCGCGCCCGCGGCTCGTCGAGGTCCACGACGGCGACGCGCAGGCCGACGAGCTCGTGGACGCCGTCCGCACCGCGCTGCGCCGCGGCTTCCGCCCCTGCGAGATCGCCGTGCTCTACCGCTCGCACTTCCACGCGATGGAGGCGGAGCTGGCGCTCACCAAGCTCGGCATCCCCTACCGCATCACCTCCGGAACCGGCTTCTACGAGCAGAAGCACGTCAAGGACGCCGTCTCGCTCCTGCGCCTCGCCGCGACGCCGGACGACGCGCTCTCGTTCCTGCGGGTGATGGAGCTGCTGCCCGCCGTGGGCGACGCCACCGCCGAGCGCCTCTGGGAGCGGCTCGGCCGCCGCTTCGACCCCTCCGACCCCGCCGCGTGCGAGGCGCTCCTCGACGCCCTCCCCGCCCGCGCCCGCGCCGCGTGGCGGCCCGTCGGCGAGGCCCTCGGCGCCTTCGGCCGCGCGGCCTTCCCCGGCAGCGCCAAGGCGCTGCTCGACGCCTTCCTCGACTCGTTCTACCGCGACCTCCTGCGCAAGGAGTACGAGGCCCCCGAGGAGCGCGAGGACGACCTCGGCGCGCTCGAGGCCGACATCGCCAAGTACGAGAGCCTGCGCGCCTTCCTCGACAACGTCGCGCTGCTCACCAACCTCGACCGCGAGGGCGGCCCGGCCTCCGGCTCCGCCGGCGCCTCGCCCGCCGAGTCGATCCTGCTCTCCACCATCCACCAGGCCAAGGGCCTCGAGTGGCCCGTCGTCATCCTGCTCTGGTGCGTGGAGGGGATGTTCCCCTCGACGCGCTCGCTCGACGACCAGGGCGGCGACGAGGAGGAGCGGCGCCTCTTCTACGTGGCCGTCACGCGCGCCCGCGAGAGCCTGACCGTCTTCCGGCCGCACGTCCGCACGATGGCCGACGGCGGCGTGATGCCCTGCACGCCCTCGCGCTTCCTCAAGGAGGTCCCCGCCGACCTCTTCGAGCGCGTAGACAGGACCGGCGGCTTCGACGAGGGCTACTCCCTCGGCTGGAACGGCGGCTGGGGCGGCGGCTACGGCCGCGGCGGCGGCTACGGCGGGCGCGGCGGCTACCGGATGCGCTCCTCCCTCTTCGGCGGCGTCTCCGAGGCCCCGCCCTCCGGCGGCTCCTCCGGCGGCTACCGCCTCCGCTCCGGCCTCCTCGGCGGCGGCGGCGACGACGAGCCCACCTTCGGCCCCGGCGGCGCCAGGCGGTAGCGGCTGCGACGCTCCCCGTCCCCTGCGAAACTACCGGACGCGGTAGCCTACGCCGCGACCGGAAGAGGGGAGGAACTCGAGCCTCGCGTCGTCGGAATCGTCCGCGAGGCGGAAGACGGCGGGCTCCGTTCCGGGGGTGAACTCCGGCAGCGCGGCCTCCGCGTGGCGGGGTGCGGACCCCGCCACGGCGCCGGCGGAATCCGTCCGTTCGACGAAGCAGCGGCGGCGGGCGGCGTCGAGGCGGACCTCGAACGCCGCACCCGGGGCCCGGGCGAGGAGGAGGCGGACGGGCGTCCCCTCCGAGGCGCAACGCTTCGCCGCCGCCGCGACGGCGCCCGCGAGGACGCGAGGCGCGGGGTCGAGCGGGTCGGGCGCGGCGGAGACGTCCGGAACGAACCGCGGCGAAAGCAGTCGGCGGCGCCAGGCTCGGAGCGCCTCCGCGGCGGCGAAGGGGACGCCGTCGAGGAATGGTCCGACGGCTCGCGCGAGTCGGGGGCCGAGCGCGCGCCACCCGGCGCGGAAGGGCCAGGTCAGCAGCGCGAGCGGGGCGGAGAGGATCCAGTCGGCGCTCCGGATCGCGGCCCGCGCGGCGCGGCCCGCGGCGCTCACGGCGCGGGCCGCGCCGGCGGGCCGAAGGGCGGCGCGAGCGGATCCAGCTTGGCGTACCAGGGGAAGCGCTTCGGGTCGTCGCCCGGCTGCCACCGCTTCCAGCGGCGGTAGGTCCAGAGCCACTGCTCCGGCCAGCGCAGGATCATGCCGCCGATGGCGTCCGCGATCGCGCGGGTGAGCGCTTCGGGCTCCATCGCGGCGGTCTCCTCCGCCGTGAACTCGCGGAAGGAGCGCAGGACGACGCGGTCGGTCTCCGCGTCGCGGACGCCGGCGGCGACGAGGACCGGGACGCGGAGCCGGTGGGCGAGCGTGCCGACGGCGGGAGAGAAGGCCGCGGGCAGGCCGAGGAAGTCGAGGTAGACGCCGCCCTCGCTGCCGTCGACGTGCTGGTCGAGGACCATTGCGACGACGTCGCGGGCGCGCAGCGCGCGCAGAACGCCGGTCATCGCGCCCTCGCGCGGAATGACGCGCTGCTCGCAGCCGCTGCGGAAGCGGCGCATGCGGCGCGTGACGGCGCGGCTGCCGATGGGCTTGAAGACGCTCCAGAGGCGACGACCGCGCGAGGCGATGTAGAGGCCGGCCGTCTCCCAGCTGCCGAGGTGCGC
>CACWKU010000134.1 GCA_902761575.1 uncultured bacterium | reverse complement strand
GGGCGTCCGCGGCACGGACGCGGACGCCGTCCGGCGCGCGCGCGACGCGGAAGCGCGCGGCGCGGCCGGTCTCGAGCGCGGATTCGCGCAGTGACGGGATCTCGTGGCGGCGGCGCAGCTCCTGGCTGGCGGAGAGGTAGACCGTCTCGCCGGCCGGGACGGGCGGCGCGCCGGGCGGCAGGTCGAGCTCGACGCGCGCGCCGGCCTCCGCCGCGAAGACGGGCTCGCGCGTCGCGGCGAGGCGCATCGCGCCGACGGCGAAGCCGTAGGGGTGGCCGTCGTTGGCGGCCATGTAGGCGGGGAGCTTGAGCAGGAGTCCGTCGTGGCGCTCGATGCGGCGCTCCGGACGGAAGACGACGGATCGCGCGGATGCGGACTCGACGCGGCCGATCGGGAGGCCGCGGTGCGCGAGCGAGCGCGGGTCGACGACGCCCTCGGGCGGGCCGTCCTCGCCGAGGGCGTAGAGCGTGGTGCGCTCGCGGGCGAAGACGCTCGCGAGATCGCCCTCGAGCGCGCGGATCTCGTCGGGGGTGGCGCCGCCGTCGAGCAGGCGGCGGTAGAGCGCCGTCGCGCAGGCGACGTAGAGCGGGCCCTTCATGCGGCCCTCGATCTTGAGCGAGGCGGCGCCGGTCGCGACGACGCGATCGAGGACGGGCGCGAGCGAGAGGTCGCGCATCGAGAACGGGAACGAGCCGCCGTGCGCGATGCGGCAGCAGTAGGCGCAGCGGCCGCGGTTGCCGCTGCGGCCCTGCGTCATCGCGGAGTGGAGGCAGAGGCCGGAGACGGAGTAGCAGAGCGCCCCGTGGACGAAGACCTCGATCTCGGCGCCGCCCTCGCGGACGATGCGCGAGACCTCGTCGAGCGTGCACTCGCGGGCGAGGACGACGCGGGAGAAGCCGAGCCCGGCGAGCGCGCGGACGCCCTCGACGGAATGCGCGGCGAGCTGCGTCGAGGCGTGGAGCTCGAGCGAGGGGAAGCGGCGGCGGGCGAGGCGCGCGACGCCGAGGTCCTGGACGATGAGCGCGTCTGGGGCGAGCTCCTCGAGGTCGGCGAGGGCGTCGAGGATCTCGGCGCGCTCGCCGTCGAACGCGAGCGTGTTGAACGCGACGTAGACCTTGCGCGGGCGCGGCAGCGAGCGGGCGTGGGCGATCAGGGCGCGAAGGCGGTCGAGGCCGAGGTTCTCGGCGTCGGCGCGCGCGGAGAAGCGCGGCAGGCCCGCGTAGACCGCGTCCGCGCCGGCGCGGAACGCGGCGAGGGCGGCGTCGAGGGAGCCGGCGGGGGCGAGGAGCTCGGGAAGCGCGGCGGGCACGGCTCTAGCGGTCGCCGGAGCCGCCTTCGCCGAAATCGAAGACGGTCTCGCCGCTCTTCGTGCGATTCTCGCGGCGGGCGGTGAGCTCGACGTACTCCGGGTTCGTCTCGAATTCGTTCTGCCGGCGGCGGAGCTCCGCGACGCGGCGCTCGAGCTCGTCGTTCTCCGCCCGGAGCCCGTCCCGCTCGCGGGTGCGCTCGGCGCGCTCCTCGAGCATCGGTCCGAAGACCGTCACCGCCGCTGCGACGGCGCAGCCCGCGAGGACCAGGGCGAGGATGAGGCGGAAGGTCTTCACGTGCGGCGCGTCGGGAATGGCCCGGATGGGCGGGAAGGAAAATGGTGGTGGGTCAACGATTCGAACGTTGGAAGGCAAAGCCAGCAGATTTACAGTCTGCCCCCGTTGACCGCTTGGGTAACCCACCACGAAGAGGTACGGAACGGGCGGGAGTATCGCAAAACGCCCGCGGCAAGTCAAGCGCAAAGCGCAAATCGTCCGGAACGGATCAGCGGGCGCCCAGACGGGCCGAGGAGGAGCCGAGGCGGGAGCGGATGTCGTCGAGGGCGCGGGAGAGGGCCTCGCGCTTCTCGGCGCGCTCGTCGGAGGGATCGGGGCCGAAGAGGGAGGGCGCGGCGGCGGGCGGCGTCTCGGTGAAGCCCGAGACGCCGAAGCCGACGAGGCGGATCGGACGCGAGGCGGGGTTCGCGGCGAGGAGGGCGGAGGCGGCGTCGCGGTAGGCGAAGTCGTCGCAGGCGGGGCGTTCGAAGGGGCGCTGGCGCGTGATGGTGCGGAAGTCGTCGGTCCGGAGCTTGAGGTGCGCGGTGGCGGCGAAGCGGCCGGCGGCGCGGACCTGGCGGGCGACGTCGGAGGCGAGCTCCAGCAGGAGGGCGCGGACCGCTGCGGGGTCCTTCTCGTCGACGGGGAAGGTGTGCTCGCGCGAGATGGACTTCTCCTCGCGCTCGGTCTCGACGGAGCGCGAGTCCCGGCCGAAGGCGAGCTCGTGCAGCGCCTCGGCGGCGGCGGGGCCGCACCAGCGCGCGAGGGCGGAGGGATGGGCGCGCTGGATGTCGCCGATCGTCTTCACTCCGTGGGCGCGGAGCGTCTCGCCGAGGACCTTCCCGACGCCGAAGATGCGCGTGGCGGGGAGTGGCGCGAGGAAGGCGCGGATCTCCTCCGGGTCGGTCGGGACGACGGTGAGGCCGTCGGGCTTGTGCAGGTCCGAGGCGAGCTTGGCGAGGAACTTGTTCGGAGCGACGCCGACCGAGGCGGTGAGGCGCAGCTCGGAGGCGATGTCGGCGCGGATGCGGCGGGCGATGGAGACGGCGTCGCCGAAGAGGAGGGCGGCGCCGGAGACGTCCAGGAACGCTTCGTCGCAGGAGAGTCCCTGGACGAGGGGCGTGTAGCGGTCGAAGATCGCGAAGACCTTCGCCGACGCCTCCATGTAGCGGTCCATGTCGGGCGGGACGAAGACGCCCTGCGGACAGAGGCGGAAGGCTTCGCGCGACGGCATCGCCGAGTGGACGCCGAACTTCCGCGCCTCGTAGGAGCAGGTGGAGACGACGCCGCGTTCGTGCGGGCCGGCGCCGACGATGACGGGCTTGCCGCGGAGCTCCGGGCGGTCGCGCTGTTCGACGGACGCGAAGAACGCGTCCATGTCGACGTGCAGGATGCGGAGGGCGCCGGGGACGTCGGCGCTCACAGCTTCGAGTCGAACTTCCGGGCGACGAGGTCGCCGCCGGCGTCGGAGAAGTGGAGGCCGTCCGCGGGATTGAGGTAGCGGGCGGGCTCGCCGGAGAAGGCGGCGTGGAGGTCGACGAGCGCGGCGCCTTCCTCGCGGGCGACGGCGCGGAGGGCTTCCGCGATTTCGGAGAGGCCGGAATTGTTGTTCCAGTGGGGCTCGATCGTGGGCGGCGGCGTCCCGACGATCGGCACGCAGCCGGCGGCCTTGCAGGCGGCGACGATGGCGCGGACGTTCGCGGCGGTCTCGGAGGGTTCGACGTGGTGGCCGGGGTCGTTGGTCCCGTAGAGGATGCAGACGTAGCCGGGGCGGCGGGAGGTCGCCTCGCCGACGTGGGATCGCCCGTATGCCGATGAAACGCCGCCGACGCCGAGGTTGAGGACGGTCTTGCCGCACATGCCGGCGAGCCGGGAAGGATAGGGCGCGCCCTCGCAGTTGATTCCGGCGGTGAGCGAGTCGCCGATGCAGACGACGAGGTTCGGGTCGTTGCCGGAGGCCGGCTTGCCCGCGCCGCCGCCGCCATCGCCGTCGTCGCCGCATCCGGCGAAGAGGAGGAAGGAGGCGAGGAGGGCGGGAAGAACGCGCTTCATGGTCTAGCGGCCGCGGGCGAGGCGGTCGGCGAGATGGTCGGGAAGGCCGGCCTCGCGGATGCGGGCCTGTGCGGCGGCGACGTCGTATTCGAGGCGGCGGTATTCGAGCAGGTGCTTGGAGGGCTCGTAGATGCAATAGCACGCGCGCGGGTCGCCGTCGCGCGGCTGGCCGACGGACCCGACGTTCACGAAGTACTTGCGGCCGAGCCGGAGCTCGATGGTCCCCGGCTCGAGGCGGCCGACGGTCCCGAACTGGTGCTCGAAGACGACCGGCACGTGCGTGTGCCCGTGGAAGCAGGCCTGCGTCTTCTGGTAGGAGAAGGACGGCTCGGCCTCCACGGACTCGAAGACGTAGCCCCAGTGCTCCGGCATGTCGAGCGTCGAGTGGACGACCTGGATGCCCTTCACCATCGCGGTGTAGGGCAGGGAGCGGAGCCACGCGGCGTTGTCGGAGGAGAGCTGGCGGCGGGTCCACGCCACGACGGCGGCGGCGAGGTGGTGGAAGTCCTCCAGCGACTCCTCGAAGGCGCAGTAGTGGTCGTGGTTGCCCTGGACGACGGCGCAGCCGAGCTCGCGCACGAGCTTGCAGCACTCGTTGGGGCAGGCGTTGTAGCCGACGACGTCGCCGGTGCAGATGAACTCGTTGACGTTCTGCGCGCGGGCGTCGGCAAGGACGACCTCGAGGGCGTCGAGGTTGGCGTGGATGTCTCCGAGTACGGCGATCTTGCGGTCCATGGGCGGGGCGGGGGAGGGCGGCGCGCGCTAGGCGATGCCGAGGAGCCGTGCGACGATCCCGACGTCGCCCGGGTAGGTGATCTTGGGGTTGGGCTCGGGGTTCTCGACGATGCGGACCTTTTCGCCGAGGCGCTCGACGGCGGAGCTTTCGTCCGTGATCGAGGGGTCCTTGTCGTCGACCTTCTCGAGGGCCTTGCGCAGGATGTCGGCGCGGAAGACCTGGGGGGTCTGGGCGGCCCAGAGCGGCTCGCGGTCGAGCGTCGACTCGACGACGCCGGCGCGGCTGACGGACTTCACGGTGTCCGTGATCTTCGCGGCGGCGACGCCGGAGCCGAACTTGCGCGCCGAGGCGACGCAGTCTCGCACGAGCGCGACGGGAACCGCGGGGCGGGCACCGTCGTGCACGGCGAAGTAGGTCGTGTCCGGGTTCGCGGCGGCGATGCCGGCGCGGACCGAGGCGAGGCGGGTCGCCCCGCCCGCGACGATGCGGCGCACCTTCCGCAGTCCGAACATCCGGACGGCGGAGTCGGCGGCGGAGAGCTGGTCCTTGCGGACGACGAGGACGACCTCGCTCACGTCCGGGCAGCGCTCGAACGCCGCCAGGGCGTGGGCGACGACGGGGCGCGAGCCGAGCGTGAGGAACGCCTTGTCGACGGCGCCCCCCATGCGGCTGCCCTTCCCGGCCGCGACGACGATGGCGGTGGTCATGGCGGATTCCCTCCTATCGGTCGGACGATTTGCGGAAGTCCGGCCGCTTGTTGCGG
Source organism: uncultured bacterium (assembly GCA_902761575.1). GTDB lineage: Bacteria > Verrucomicrobiota > Kiritimatiellia > RFP12 > UBA3636 > UBA3636. The sequence goes on along the minus strand of CACWKU010000134.1, from coordinate 3,386 downwards.
TACCACGCCAGCATCACGGGCGCGGCGATGAAGATCGAGGAGAAGGTCGAGGTGATCAGGCCGATCAGCATGCAGACGCCGAAACCGCGGATGTCGCCCCGGCAGAAGACGATGAGCGAGACGACCGGCAGGAGCGTCGTGACGGACGTCAGGACGGTGCGGGAGAGCGTCGCGTTCACGCAGCGGTTCACGAGGTCGGGGAAGTCGGTCTTCTGGTCGCGCTTCAGCTCCTCGCGGACGCGGTCGAAGAGCACGATCGTGTCGTTCACGCCGTAGCCGACGATCGTCAGGAGCGCCGCGACGATCGTGAGGTTGAACTGGAACGGCAGCGCGCCGAAGAGGCCGACGGTGATGAGCACGTCGTGCACGAGCGCGACGATCGCGCCGAGGCCGAAGCCGAACTCGAAGCGGAAGCCGATGTAGACGAGCATCATCAGCGTCGCGAGGAGAATCGCCTTGACGGCCGTCCGCTTGAGCTCGTTTCCGACCTGGGAGCCGATCGAGTCGATGTCCTGGAAGACGAACGACGCCTTTGCGAGCTCGGGGTCGGAGGCGTTCTTGAGCGCGCCGTCGATCACCGCGGCGATCTCGGTCCCGCCGACGTCGGTGTGCACGGTCTTCACGTCGAGGAACGTCTCGCCGTCCGCGAACTGGTACTGCGGGTCGGCGTCGTCCACGCCCGCGGCCCGGAGCGCCGCGACGAGCGCCGCGCGGTCGGGCAGCTCGCCGCCCTCCTGCGCGGGCTTCACGGAGTAGGAGACCTTGGCGCCGCCGGTGAAGTCCACGGCGAAGACGTCGGAGAGGCTGCGCATGCCCTTGACGACGGTGAACGCGAGGGAGACGACGATGATCGCGACGGAGATGCATGCGTAGCGCCTGAAGTTGCGGATGAACGGGATGTTCACGCCGTCGCGGACGGCCTGCAGCATCGTCGGCTTCCACGCGGTCTGCTCGGAGAGAGCGGACTGGAAGACGACCTTCGTGACGAAGAGGGCGGTGAACATCGAGGCGACGATGCCCGCGACGAGCGTCACCGCGAAGCCGCGGACGAGGCCCGTGCCGACGACGAAGAGGATGACGCCCGTGAGCACGGTCGTGATGTTGCCGTCGAAGATGGCGGAGAACGCGCGCTGGTAGCCGGCCATGATGGACGGGAATCCGGGCCGCCCCGCCTTGACCTCCTCGCGCGTGCGCTCGTAGATGAGGACGTTGGCGTCCACCGCCATGCCGACGGAGAGCAGCAGGCCCGCGATGCCGGGCAGCGTGAGGACCGGCAGCCGCATCAGCGAGCCGCCGGAGAGCGTCGCGTCGCCCGCGACCTGCGAGAGCAGGCCGGAGGCCGCGATCGCGCAGAGCGGCAGGAGGACGAAGTTCAGGACCATCGCCAGGTCGGCCACGAGCCCCATCGCGCGATAGTAGAAGAGCATGAAGAGCAGCACCGCGGCGACGCCGACGAGGATCGCGAGCTTCGCGTCCGCGATCGAGTCCTCGCCGAGCGTCGGGTTCACGAAGCGCTTGGAGAGCATCTTGAGCGGGGCGGGCATCGCGCCGGCGTTGAGGACGTTCTTGAGCATCGTCGCCTCGACGTAGGTGAAGTTGCCGCGGATGATGGCCGAGCCGTCGGGGATCGTCGTCTCGAGCACGGGCGCGGAGTAGCAGACGCCGTCGAGGACGATCGCGAGCTGGCGTCCCGGGGGGTGGTCCTTCTGGTTGTAGCGGCTGGAGACCTCGCGGAACTGCTTGGCGCCGACGTTGTCGAAGGAGAGCGAGACGACCGTCCGGGCCATGTCGTCCGTCGTCGTGCCGGCCTTCGAGAGGTGTTCGCCGGTCATCTTCGCCTTCCGCTCGACGAAGAGCGGGTGGAAGATCTCCTGGTCGGAGCCCTTGGCGCGGTCTTTCTCCAGCAGGAAGATCTCCGTCGGTCCCGGGTTCCCGAAGCGGCGCAGGGAGCGCGGGTCGGGCGCGGGGACGGATTCGTCGCGCACGTACCACTTTCCGGCGACGCTGATCTGGTAGCCGTGCGGCGCGAGGCCCTTGTCGAAGAGCTCGTCGACGCGCTGGGCGGACTTCTTCGAGACGAGGTAGAACTCCAGATAGGCCGCGGACTTGATCATTCGCTCGGCCTGTGCGCGCTGCTCCTCGGTCGCGCCCGGGATCTGGACGTAGATGCGGCCGTCCTGGCCCTTCGTGATCACGGGCTCCTCCGTGCCGAGCGAGTCGATGCGGTTGCGGACGATCTCGACGGCGGTCTCGTTGGCGGCGGCGACGGCCTGGTTCTCCAGGGCGTCGATGTCGCCCTTCGGCGCGTCGGGATGCTCCTCCTCGAGCCGGGCGCGGAGCTCGTCGCGGTCGAGCTCGAGCGTGAAGCTCGTGCCGCCGCGAAGGTCGAGGCCGAGGCGGATCTTGCCCTGCTTCACGAGGTTGCCGTCCGGACCGTAGACGTTGGACGGCGGAATGCAGAAGTAGATCGAGACGACGGAAAGCCCGAGGATGACGAGCCATTTCCACCAGAGTTGCGATTTCATGTGCGGTTCAGGTTGTTAGTTTGAAAGGTTTTTCGGTCACACGGTCGGACGGTCACACGGTCGGACGGTCGTTTGGCATTCGGCATTCAGCATTCAGCATTATTTCTTCTCGGGTTCGACCTTGTCCGGAAGCGGCCGTTCGACCGCTCCCTTGGCGACCTCGACGACGACGCCCTTGGAGACCTCGACGAGGAAGGTCGCGTCGCGCACCTCGGAAATGGTGCCGATCATGCCGCCGCAGAAGAGGATCTTCGCGCCGGCGCGCAGGGCGGAGACCTGTTCGCGGCGCTCCTTTTCCTTGCGCTGCTGCGGGCGGATCATGAGGAAGTAGAAGATCGCGATGATGAGGATCATCGGCAGGAACGCGCCGAGACCCGCGTTGGGTGCCTGGGGCGGGGCGTCGGTCGCAGCCTGGGCGAGAAGGAGGAGAGTGTTCATGGGAGTTTCTGTCGCCGCTTCGCGGCGGAAGGGGAGGGTTTGGAGAGGTTGAACGGGGAAGGGGAGGGGGATTGGGGGAAACGGCGGGAGTCTAGCACAGGTCCCGGGAGTTTTCCAGCGGAAACCGCGCGGGGCGCGGAGACCCCGCCACGCGGACGCGTCCGGCGCCGAGGTGGCGCGGAACGGAGGAAAGGGCGTGGTTCGGGGCGTCGCCCGCGCGCTAGGGCGCGCACGCGGGATGCGCGTGCGCGGCATCCCAGAAGGAGGCTGTCGCCTCGTGGGCTGGAATCTGCGAGCCGGAGCGCGCGCCGGAGACGGCGGCGAGCACCGCGCCGGCCATCGCCGGGGCGGGGGAGGAGAGCGGACCGGCCGCGCCGACCGGCGCGGCCCGGAGGACCGCCCGCGGCGCTTCGCGCCCGCTCG
>CACWKU010000133.1 GCA_902761575.1 uncultured bacterium | reverse complement strand
CGGGCGCGGCGGGGCCCTCCGCCGCGGCGGCGGCCGCGGCGGCGAGGCACAGCGCCGCCAGGGAAGGAAGACGGGCGTTCATGTGCGGGAGGGGGCGGGGGGGGGTGCGCTACTGCGCGGCGGGGAGGTCGTCCTTCGCGGTCGCCTTGTCGAAGATGGCGTCGACCTCGGCGCCGGGCTTCTTCGTGACGAGCGTCGCGACGACGGCGAAGACAAAGCCCGCGGCAAAGCCGGGAACGATCTCGTAGAGGTAGCCGCCGATCCAGTCGGAGAGGTTGTAGAGGCAGACGACGTCCACCACCGCGCCGCCGATCACGCCCGCGAGCGCGCCGGCGTAGTTGAAGCGGCGCCAGAAGAGCGAGAGGATCACGACCGGGCCGAACGCCGAGCCGAAGAGGCCCCACGCGTTCTCGACCATGTCCATGATGCTCGAGGCCCAGGAGCCGGGCTTGCCGAGGCCGCTCGCGGCGACGTAGAACGCGACGAACGCGACGATCATCACCACGAAGCGCCCGACCCAGAGCATCTCGGCGTCCGTCGCCTTGTTCTTGCGGACGACGGGCTGGTAGAAGTCGCTGGAGAACGCGGACGAGGCGACGAGCAGCTGCGAGTCCGCCGTGCTCATCGACGCGGCGATGATCGCGGCGAGGAGGATGCCCGCGACGAACGCCGGGAACATGGCGTTCACGACGGTGACGAACACCATCTGCTGCGCGGAGGCGGGGATGAGCTTCTCGGCGAGCGACTCGGCGCCGCCCAGGAGGTAGGTGCGGCCGAGGATGCCGACGGCGATCGCGGCGCCGAGCGAGAGGACGACCCAGATGCAGGCGATCCAGGCGGACTTCCTCACGCTCCTCGGGTCCTTGATGCCCATGAAGCGGACGAGGATGTGCGGCATGCCGAAGTAGCCGAGGCCCCAGCCGAGGCCGGAGACGATGTCGTTCCAGGACGCGGCGAAGGGGTCGCTGCCGAAGGGCTTCACGCCTTCCGCGAACGACTCGGCGAACGAGGCGTCGAACTTGCCCGTCGCGGCCATGGCGATCGGGACGAGCAGCAGCGCGCAGAGCATCATGATGCCCTGGAAGAAGTCGGTCCAGCACACGGCCTTGTAGCCGCCAAGGAACGTGTAGCAGAGGATGAGCGCGGCGAAGATCTCCATCGCCAGCAGCTCGCGGCCCTGCAGCGCCGGGCAGATCGCGACGAAGACCTTGGTGCCCGCGACGAAGCCGCTCGCGACGTAGACCGTGAAGGCGACGAGGAACACGACCGCGCAGGCGATCTTGAGCGCGGGGTTCGAGGTGGCGAAGCGGTTCGTGAGGTACTGCGGGAGCGTGATCGAGTCGTTCGCGGCCTGGGAGAAGCGGCGGAGGCGGGCCGCGACGAACGCCCAGTTGGCGATCGTGCCGAGCGCGAGGCCGATGCCGATCCAGACCTTGCCCATGCCGAAGGCGAGGATGGAGCCCGGGAAGCCCATGAGGAGCCAGCCGGACATGTCGGAGGCCTGCGCGGACATCGCGGAGACCCACGGGCCCATCTGGCGGCCGCCGAGGAAGTATTCCTTCTCGCCGCCGCCCTTGGACTTGAGGAAGAAGTAGACGCCGATCGCGAGAACGACGGCGAAGTAGACGCAGAACGCGAGGATTTGCATGGTGTCCCGATGGTTTGGGTTTGGCGCCCGCGCGCGCGGCGAACCGCCGCCGGCGCGCGCGAACGGGCCGGGAGACTAGCACAAACCCCGCGCCGTCGCAACGATTTTTCTGTTCGGGGAATCGGCGGTTGCCCGCCCGTATGGATTCTGGTATCATGGAACCCGATTTGTCCGCCCGTACCGTTTTCCTCCCCCACCCCGCCTTCCCCGCCATGGACACACTCACCCGCGCATCCTCCCCCGCCCTCGACGCCATCCTGGGCCAGACCTTCAAGGTCCTCGACGACGGCTTCGTCCGCGTCGTCGACTACATGGGCAACGACACCTCGATCGTCCAGGCCGCCCGCGTCTCCTACGGCGACGGCACCAAGAAGGGCTCCGACGACGAGCACCTCATCCGCTACCTGATGCGCCACCGCCACACGACGCCGTTCGAGATGTGCGAGCTCAAGCTCCACGTCCGCGCGCCGATGGACGTCTGGCGCCAGTGGGTCCGCCACCGCACCGCGTCGATCAACGAGTACTCCACGCGCTACTCCCTCGCGATCGACGCCGCGCGCGAGCTCGCGCCCGACGAGTGGCGCGGCCAGTCGACGACCAACCGCCAGGGCTCGGGCGAGGCGCTCCCGTCCGACGTCGGCGCCGCGCTCTCCGCCGAGGAGAAGGAGTTCCACGCCGCCGCCCGCGCGCTCTACGAGAAGCGCATCGAGGCCGGCGTCTCGCGCGAGATCGCCCGCAAGGACCTGCCGCTCGCGACCTACACCGAGGCCTACTGGAAGTGCAACCTCAAGAACCTGCTGCACTTCCTCGCGCTCCGCATGCCCGGCGCCGCGCAGTTCGAGATCCGCGTCTACGCGGAGCTGATCGGCCGCGAGATCGTCTCGCGCTGGGTCCCCGCCGCGTGGAAGGCGTTCTGCGACTACCAGCTCGAGGCCGTCGCCTTCACCGCCCCCGAACAGAAGATCGTCCCGCTCCTCGCGAAGGGCGACTCCGCCGCGGCGCTCGACGCCGCGCTCGCCCTCGGCTTCGTGAAGCGCCACGACGACGGCTCCCTCAAGGTCCTTCGCGAGGGCGCCGAGCTCGCGGCCAAGCTCCCCGCCCTCGGTCTCTCCTGCCCCTGGTAGGGCGAAGCCGGCCCGCGATGTGGATCTGGCTCGACCCGGAGCGGCGCCCCGACCTGCAGCGGTGCGAGGCGCGGCGCCTCGCGGACAGGGCGCGGCCGGAAGGCCAACGGGGCTTCGCCGTCGTCGAGTTCCGCGGGCGGACGGCGATGCCCGAAGGCCTCGCCGGGCCGATGCGACTGCGCGTGAGCGCGGACACGAGCTATCGGCTTCGCCTCGGCGGCGCCGACCTTGCCGCGGGTCCGGCGCCGGCGCCGGGGGACTGGCTGGCCCTGCCCCGGCTCGCGTGCTGGTATGCCGACGAAGTCGTCGTCGCGCGGCCGCCGCAGGGCCTCGCGGAGTTCTCCGCGATCGTGCGCCTCGGCGAAGCGAGACTGTGCGAAACCTCCTCCGGGCGCGGCGGGTTCCTGCTCGAGGGCGAGGCGCCGCTCGCGGACGGCGGGACGTTCCGCTTCGGAACCGACGGCTCGTGGGAGGCCCGCGTCCTGCCCGCGTGGCGGGGGCCGGAGGACTTCGACGGCACGCTCGCGCCCGGTCCGTGGGAGCCCGTTTCCGAGGTCGAGGACGTCTGGCACGCCGAGGTCGCGCGGATTCCCGTCCGCGTCGAGCGCCTCGCCGAGGCCGCTGATCTCGCGGCGCCCGCCGAAGGCGAGGCGCGGACGGTCGCGGACTGGCCGCGCGTGCGCGCGGGCTACGTCCGGCTCCGCGCGGACGGCCCCTGCGAGGCCGAGGCGCGCGTCTTCGAGACCGATCCGGCGAAGCCGCACGGCTCGTTCCGGGCGCGCTTCGGCGACGGCGGCGGCGAGGCGCTTTCGCCGCTGCACAGCGTCGGCGGCCTCGCGCTCTCGCTCCGCGCCGGGGCGCGTCCCGTGCGGCTCCGCGCGGAACTCGTCGAGACGCGCCAGCCCGAGGACCCCGCCACGGCGGGTTCGTTCCGCTGCTCCGATCCGGGGCTCGAGAAGGTCTGGGAGGTTGCGCGCGACACGCTGCGCGCCTGCCGCCAGAACCTGCACCTCGACAGCCCGCGGCACCAGGAGATGCTCGCGTGCGCGGGCGACTACCACGTGGAGTCGCTGATGGAGCAGGCCTGCTTCGGCGACCTGCGCCTCGCCGCGCACGACCTGCGGAGCACGGCGCGCATGCTCGAGGCGACGGACGGCCGCCTCTTCCACACGAGCTACGGGCTCATCTGGGCGCTGTGGCTGCGCGACGTCTGGCGGCTCTCGGGCGACCGGTCGCTCGTGCGCGACTGCCTGCCCGCGCTCGACCTCCTGCTGCGGCGCTTCGAGACCTACCGCGGTCCCTCGGGACTCCTCGAGAATCCGCCCGACTGGATGTTCCTCGACTGGCTCGTGGTCGAGGGCTTCTCGCTGCACCACCCCCCGCGCTCGCTCGGGCAGACCGCTCTCAACGCCTGGTACGCCGGCGCGCTCGACGCCGCGGCGGAGCTGCGCGCAGCGACGGGCGGGAGTCCTGACGGCCGGGCTCCGTCCCGGCCGATCCGCGACGCCGCGCGCGCCGCGCTCTTCGACGAGGCGGCCGGTCTCTGGATCGACGGCCTGGACACGCCCGATCCCGGCTCTCCGCCGTGGCGGCCGGCGAACCCGCGCAGCCTGCGCCGGCACGGCGCGCACGCGAACATCCTCGCCGCGCTCTTCGGGCTCTCCGAGGGCGACGAGGCCCGCGCGATCCTGCGCCGCGCGCTCTCGGGCGAGCTGGGGCCGATCCAACCGTGGTTCGCCCACTGGGCGCTCGAGGCCGCGGCAAAGCTCGACCTCTTCGAGGAGCTCGGCATGCCGCTCCTCCGCCAGTGGATTCCCTCCGTCGAGGAATGCGGCAAGGGCCTCGCCGAAGGGTGGCACGCGCCGGAGCCGGGCTACGCCTTCGACCACTCGCACGCATGGGGTGGCACGCCCGCGTGGCAGCTTCCGGTCCGCCTTCTCGGCCTGCGCATCCTCGAGCCGGGGTTCCGCCGGATCGAGCTGGCGCCGAACCTCTGCGGCCTCGACCGGGCGGACATCGCCCTGCCGACGCCCTTCGGACTCCTCCGCGCGAAGCTCCGCGCCGGACGCGAGCCGCAGATCGAGCTCCCGCCCGGACTCGACGCGACGGTCTCCGGCTAGCGCGCGACTCCAGGATCAGCGGACGGTCCAGACGGCCTGCTCCGCGCCGGCGAAGCGGAGCTTGGCGGCCTTGGGCGTGGCCTTCCGGCCGTTCACGGTCACGGACGGGAAGTCGTCGTAGAGGACGAAGGAGACGGCCTTCGCGGGGCCGTAGCCGTCGCGAACGAGGGCGGTCGAGATCGCGAGCGTGCCGTCCTCGGCGATCTCCGCGTGGACGGAGAGCTGCGAGCGCGCGCCCTTCCGATAGTCGAGCGTGTGGCCGTCGTCGAAGACGTAGTCCGTCCCGGCGGCGCGCTTCGTGGCGACGCCCTCGCGCGGCCTGCGCAGGAAGACGTGCAGCTCGACCTTCGCGCCGTCCCAGCGGTGGTCGGCGCCGATCTCGCCGGGCTGCATCGGGACGATCTCGCCCTCGCGGAAGTAGACCGGCGTCGTCTCGCGGCCGACCCACTGCTCGAAGGTGCGGTCGCCCTCGACCCACGCGCGGTCGATCGTCGAATACCAGCCGCCGGGCGGCAGGACGACGACGGGGACGGCGGGCGCGACCTGCGGGCGCTGCAGGACGGCGGGGCCGACCATGAACTCGGCGTCGAGGCGCTCGAGCTTCGCGTTCGGCGTGGAGTCGAACTCGTAGAAGACGGGGCGAAGGATCGGGTCGCCGACCTCCTCCTGCTGCGCGAAGAGCTGGTAGAGGTAGGGGCGCATCTTGTAGCGCAGGCGCGTGTATTCGAGCAGCACGCTGCGGTATTCGCTGTCGAAGTTCCACGGCTCCTGGCGGATCGTCCCGCGGCAGGAGTGGTTGCGGAAGAACGGGAAGAGGAAGCCGGCCTTGTACCAGTCGACCATCAGCTGCGGCGTCGTGTTGCCCATGAAGCCGCCGGCGTCCGGCGCGTTGAACGGGACGCCGGAGAGCGAGAGGTTCACGCTGCACGGGATCGAGGCCTGCAGGTAGTGCGCGTTGGAGGAGTTGTCGCCCGTCCAGATCGCGCTGTAGCGGTTGTGGCCGATGAAGCCCGAGCGGCAGATCATGAACGGGCGCTCGCCGGGGCGCGCCTTGAGGAAGCCCTCGCGCGAGGCGCGCGCCATGCCGGTGGCGTACTGGTTGTGGAAGGAGGAGTGGGGCTTGCGGCCGCGGTCGAAGCGCATTGCGTCATAGTCCACGTGCGCCGTGGCGGGGTCGTTCATGTCGAGCCACGCGCCGGCGACGCCGCTTTCGCGCGCCCACTTCGCGAGGTGGTCGCGCCACCACGCGCGGCCCGCGGGGAGCGAGAAGTCGGGGAAAAGCGTGTCGCCCGGCCAGACGCGGCCGATGAAGGGCGTGCCCTCCGGCGTCTTGCACCAGACGTCGGCCTTGTCGCCGTCCTTCTTCGGGCCGTAGGCGTCGTCGTTCTTCACCCCCGGATCGAGGATCGGGACGAGCTTGCGACCGAATTTCCGCTCCAGCGCGGCGGTCGTCTTCGCGATGTCGGGGAAGAACTTCCGGTTCCACGAGAAGACGCGGTAGCCGTCCATGTATTCGATGTCGAGCCAGAGCGCGTCGCACGGGAACCCGTAGCGCGCGAGGCCGTCGTTGAGCATCTCGAGGTCCTGGTCCTTCTCGTAGCCCCAGCGGCACTGGTGGTAGCCCAGCGCCCACGCGGGCGGCATCGGCGTGCGGCCGACGAGCGCCTGGAGCTTGCGCGTCACCTCGCGCGCCGACGCGCCGGGGATGACGTAGAGCTCGGGCCGGCCCTCGTAGGCGCCCATCCAGAAGAGCGGCTCGTCGCCGTGTGCCTGGAGGCGGTCCTCGGCGCCGTGGCCGCCGGCGTCCGGGCGGCCGACCTTCTCCGCGGCCGTGCAGGCGAACGTCATGAACGGGTTGTCGAGCAGGAGCCCGACCCAGCCCCTGCCGGGGACCTGCACCAGGAGGTAGGGCACCGAGACGTACATCGGGTCGGGGTTCTCCTCCGACCAGACGCGCCAGTGGAAGTCGGCGGCGACGTCGGTGTTCCAGAAGTTCGTGCGCAGGCCGCTCCGCTCCATCCCGAACATCTTCTCGCCGAGGCCGTAGTAGCGGGCGCCCTCCGGCGCGGCGAAGGCGAAGAGCGACGCCTCGCCGCACTTGCCGAAGGCGCGCCCGGCGGGCGCTTCGAGCAGCGTCGCGCCGTCCGAGCCCTTGAGGACCCAGCCGCCGCCGGGGAGGAGCTCGAGCGAGGTCTTCCCGGACCTGGCGGGCTTCGCGTCGAGCTCCGCCTGAGACTCGCGCCTCGCCCAGCCGGCGGGGCCGGAGACGGCGACGTGCCAGACGTCGTCCCTGAGGCGGCGGACGGCGAAGTCGATCTTCGCGCCTCCGATTCTCGCCCTGCCGGGGCGCAGGTCGGAGGCGAAGGCGAAGTTGGCGGGATACGGGTGCTTGTGGAAGAGCATGGCGTGGTGTGGGTTGGCGTTGCGATTGGAACCGCATTCTACCCGACCGCTCCGCCGCGCGCAACCCGCAGCCCGCAAGTCCTCGGCGAGAAACGACGAATGCCGCCGGCGACGGAGTCGCGCGGCGGCATTCTCGCGGCGCGTGGCGGGGTGGGGACCCCGCCACGCGGCCGGGCGGCGCGCTAGGCGCCGAGCTGGTAGCGGACGTAGCGGCGGACCGCGATCGTGTCGTTCACCTTCTTACCGGCGGTCTCGACGACCTTCTGCACGGTGTCCTTCACGCCCGGCGCGTTCTTGACGAACGCCTGCTCGAGCAGGCAGTTCTCGCCGTAGAACTTGCCGATCTGGCCCATCGCGATCTTCTCGAGGATCTCCGGCGGCTTGGGCTTGCCGCCCTTCTCCGCCTGCTCGTTCTCGAGCTTCTTCTTGTTGACCTCCTTCTCGGCCTCGATGACGTCGGCCGGCACCTGCGTGCGGTCGAGCCACCGCGGCGCGGAGGCGACGATGTGGAGCGTGAGGTCCTTGACGAGCTGCTGGAACTCCGGCGCCTCGAGCGTCTCGGGCTTGCCGACGCCCACCTCCAGGATCACGCCCGACTTGCCGCCGAGGTGGATGTAGGAGGCGAGCGTGCCCGTGCCCTGCAGCTCGAGCTTGTCGCCGCGGCGGATCTCGACCTTCTCGCCGACCTTGGCGATGAGCGCCTTCTTCTCCTCGGCGAGCTTGCCCTCGAGGTCGGCCTCGCCGTCGAGCGCCGCGTCGGCGACCTTGTCGACGAACGCCTTGAAGTCGGCGCTGTTGCCGACGAAGTCCGTCTCGCAGTTGACCTCGACGATGGCGATCTTCGAGCCGCACGGGCACTTCTTCGCGTAGACGAGGCCCTCCTTGGCGGACTTCTCCGCGCGCTTGGCGGAGACGGCCGCGCCGAGCTCGCGCAGGAGCTTCACGGCGGCGTCGTAGTCGCCCTCGGTCTTGAGGAGGGCCTTCTTGCATTCCATCATGCTCACGCCAGTCATCTGGCGGAGCTTCATCACGTCGGAGGCGGTGATGTTAGCCATTTGGGATTCCTTTGGTTGAAACGGTTGGTGGGGTTTACTTCGCGGGCTTCTCCGCGGCCTTGGCGGCCTGCGCCTTGATCGCCTCGGCGGCGGCCTTGGCGGCGGTGCGGCGGGTCTCGGTCGCGCGGATCTTGTCGCCGGTCTTGGACGCGCCGGCGGCGCCGGCGGCCTTGGCGCCGGAGCGCGGGCGGCGCTCGCCGGTCCCGGCGGCG
>CACWKU010000132.1 GCA_902761575.1 uncultured bacterium | reverse complement strand
ACAGGAGACATCCATGCCACTCGGAATCAACGGATACAACGACGCATTCAAGGCCTTCACCGACTTCGCGACGCAGGCGAAGTCGGGCTCGACCATCGCGCAGGTCGGCGGCGAGAAGAACACCGTCGTCGGCTCCGGCCCGCTCGCGGGCCGGACGATCGTCGCGAAGACCGGATTCGACTTCATCGGCAACGTCGGCCGCCGCCAGGCATCGCGCGACGTGAACAACGACGTGCGCGACCTCTTCAAGCAGGCCATCGCGGACATGTTCGGCGGCCCCGACAAGATCCCCGACAGCGTCAAGGACGCGATGAAGATGGCCGACTTCGGCAAGGGCAAGCCCCTCACCGCGCGGCGCATCCTCGCCGTCAAGACGGCGGTGGACCAGGTGGCCGAGGCGGAACGCCAGGCGGAAGCCAAGATGAACGACTGCATCGCGGAGAGCAAGGCCCATTTCGAATACACCAAGGAAGGCAAGGAGGAGGGCGACAAGAGGATCGATACGGCTTTCGCCGCCTGCAACGGCAACGCCGACGCCATGGACATCGTGAAGGCCAACATCCGCCCGCTCACGGTCAACACGCAGTCGAGCCTCCGCCCGGAGGCGGACGTGCAGAAAAAGGTGGGCCGGCTGCTCGACAACCTGAACGAACTCAAGGAGGTTTCGAAGAACAATCCCGCGATATACGCGGCCGGCAAGAAAATGCTGGAGGAAACGGGCGTCTCCCTTCCCAAGGGAATGATCGCGAAGCTTGTCCAAACCGCCAACGACGCCCCTCTCAAGGCGTTCGGGAAGCTCTCCGGCGGCTCGTCCGTCATGGACATCCACAAGGCCGTCATGCAGATGCACAAGACCATCAAGACGGCGATGAGTTCCTCCGGAGCGGAGAAGCTGGACGGCGCCGACGAGAAAATGGGCGCACGCGACTTTGTCGCGACGGTTCTTCTGTCGCGCTGCGGCAAGGGGGGCCTCGCGAACATCCGCAAGGCCCTGGATTCGCAAAACGCCTCCGCCTTGAATGAATACTATTCCTTCTCCGACGCCGGCCGAAACGGTTTGGTCGAGAATCCTTCGGACGACCTCAAGGAAGGAATCAAGGTCGTGGGCCGAATCGGCCTCACCTACTTGGAAAAGCTCGACAATGCCGTCAACGACAACCTGCGGGAGCTGAACCCCGGCGCGCACGAGGAATCCAGGGTGAAGACGTTCGAAGGGGAATTCGACATCGACGACTTCGGCGGCGACGAACTCGTCGACGACACCGTTTCCATTGCAAATGACATCAACGACGAACTCGTCCAAAACTTCGTCGACGCGACCGTGCAGGGAAGCGGAAAGGGTTCGGAAGCCATCAAGAACGTCATCCGGACCAAGCTCGACGGTTCCAACGACCCCGGTGAAAAGCTCGGCAAGAGACTGAGCGCCAATGCCAACGCCATGATGAACTGGAGCATCGGCGGCGAAATGAAGAAGCTCGCCGCCGATGGCGGAGAATCAAGCCAGTTCAAGAAGGACATCTACCGCGGCACCAACGCCACCCTGACCGATGGAAAGACGACCATCAAGCTCACGCAGAACTTCGAGACGGCCCGCGACGAGCTGGCGCAGTTCGTGACGGGCGACCCCAAGGCGACCTACAAAGGCCTCGCCGAGGCCGCGAACAAGGTCGCGGAGACGGCTGCGGACAAGGCCGCCGTGCAGAAGGCCGCCTCGGACAGGAACAAGGTCCACCTGCTGATGGCCCTGATCTCCCAGGAGACGGAGAAGGCCGGCGAAAACGGAGCGGAGCATGCCATGGATCCGCGGGAAGCCGAAGGGGCGTTTACCATTACCGGCTTCAGCAAGCATGACAGATTGCATGGGATTGGAGCGGATGCCTCCAGAACCTTCGTGGTCGCAAAGCGGGCCGACGGGGGAATCGATCTGAATTACACCATGGACAAGCCGCTCAAGGAAGTCGACGACGGCACAACGGACGGAGACGGATACAAGGTGGGCGACGGCAGCAAGTTCGTTTGCAAACTGGACTACACCCTGAAGGGTGCCGAATTCAACCGCCTCGCGCAACTGGACTTCGGCAAATTCGACGACAGCGAGGGAAAGATAATCTACGACAAGAAGATCGACATGCCCGACGGCGACGGCACCCGGCAGTTCCGGGAGCACAAGCTGGAGAAGGTCGTGGACTCCTTCCCGGAGGAGTTCAAGGTCAAGGCCGATTGCAGGATGGACTTCACGCTGACGCTCAATCCGACCGACGAGGAGAAGATCGCCGCGCAGCGCGACGAAGGCCCCATCGTCGCCTAGCGGCGGCGCCCTGATGAGGATGAACCGCGGGTTCGTCACCTACGGCATCGTGCTGAACGCCGCCGGACAGGTCCGTTCCGACGACAAGATCCTCCAGAAGCTCGAGGCGCTGCGCGACAACGTGAACGAGCTGCGCGCGGCGACGCGCGGCGACGGCCGCCTCTTCGAAATGGGCCTGAAGCAGCTCGCCATGCTGGAAGGCAACGCCCTCAAGCCCGGCGTCATCTCCCGGATGTTCGAGACCGTCGCCAACGAGGATGTCGGCGAGCTCCGGAACCTTTCCGGCAAGTCGAGCCCGCAGGACATCTTCAAGGCGACCTGCCGGCTGCACGGCATCGTGTCCAAGGCCTGCATCGACTCGAAGGTCGGGGCGTCCTTCGACGAGGCGGGCGGCGTCGAAACCATCGCCCTGAACAGCTTCGTCACGGGTCTCGTTTTCGCGCGCCTGGACGAGAAGACCCTCACGGGGATCCGTGACACGCTGTATTCCAGGAACGGCGGAACGGTGCAGATCGCGATGGACCGGTTGTACGAGGGGCGGTTTCCCCAGGGCTCCAACGTCGATCCGCAGCTCCGCATCTCCATCTCGACGCTGGCGCACACGCTGGGCAACACGTACCGCTACGACCTCGCCGCCGTCGTCAACGACGCGCTGGGCATCGAGGCGCCCCCGATGCCGGACGGCGAAGAGGGGCTCACTGGCGTCGACGAGAAGCATTTCAAGCAGATCGCCTCCCTCATGGAGGACTACGCCCTGGAATTCCAGAACGCAACGCAGGCCGCACAGGCCCAGCTCAACCCGTAGAACCGAACCGCCAAGACAACGGAGAACAGGACAAATGGCACTCGGCATCGACCTGAACAACGCGCAGTTCCGCCAGTTCGTGGACTTCGCCGCCCAGGCCCACAAAAGCGGGTCCTCAAGAACTTCGACAAGATCGCCGAGATGGAGGCCAACGGGACGCTCACCTTCAAGAACCTCGCCAAGGTCTGCGTCCCCGAACTGTCGAAGGACGATGCGACGGGCGACGTCACGATCCGCTACTCCAGCCCCGAGGGCCTGCCGTTCTCGTTCGAATGGACCGCCACGGTCAAGGTCGACGGCACCGTCACCACGACCCCGTTCCAGTACAACGGCCCGGACACCCTCTAGGCCGGATCCTCGCGGGCGCGGCGATCGCCGCGCCCGCCGCGCGTAGAAAAGCCGCCGACGCCACACTCGTCACTCGTCACTCGTCACTCGTCACTGGAAATCGCCATGCCCCTGCCCAATGTGAACGCCAGCATCCGCAACGTGCCGATGGACTACTTCCTCCGCGGCGTCGACGCCGCGAAGCCCCAGGGGGCGCCACCGGCGGGGGCGGATCCTTCATCCAGGGCTCGTCCGCCTTTCGCGTTTTGACGCCGCCGCCCTCCGCGGTGCAAGGCCCCGCCGCGTTTTCGCGTTGAACCCGCGGGGGCGTTCTGCTATGATTCCGCCCACTTCCACGTTCCAACCCAAGGAGACGAACATGGTCTATTCGACCGAAATCCAGCACCAGTGCCCCCTGGCCAAGGGGTGCAACCACGGTCCGGCGCCCATTCCCGAAGAGGGCAAGTGGGTCCAGGCCAAGCAGATCAAGGACATCAGCGGCTACACGCACGGCGTGGGCTGGTGCGCGCCCCAGCAGGGCGCGTGCAAGCTCTCGCTCAACGTCAAGGACGGCGTCATCGAGGAGGCCCTCGTCGAGACGATCGGCTGCTCCGGCATGACCCACTCCGCCGCGATGGCCAGCGAGATCCTCGTCGGCAAGACGATCCTCGAGGCGCTCAACACGGACCTCGTCTGCGACGCGATCAACACCGCGATGCGCGAGCTCTTCCTCCAGATCGTCTACGGGCGCACGCAGAGCGCGTTCTCGGACGGCGGCCTCGTGATCGGCGCCGGCCTCGAGGACCTCGGCAAGGGCCTCCGCTCGATGGTCGGCACGATGTACGCCACGAAGGCGAAGGGCCCCCGCTACCTTGAGATGACCGAGGGCTACTGCACCCGCATGGCCCTCAACAAGGAGGGCGAGGTGATCGGCTACGAGTTCGTCTCGCTGGGCAAGATGACCGACTTCATCAAGAAGGGCATGTCCCCGAACGAGGCCTGGGAGAAGGCCAAGGGCCACTACGGCCAGTTCGAGGGCGCCGCCAAGTACATCGACCCCCGCAAGGAATAACAGGAGGAAGACAGATGGCTACCAAGAAGACCACCGCCAAGAAGGCCGCCCCCAAGGCCGCCGAAAAGCTGTTCGAGGGCTACGAGCGCCGCGAGGCCAAGATCCTCGCCGCCCTCAAGCCCTACGGCATCAAGAGCATCGAGGAGTGCCGCGACATCTGCCTCAAGGCCGGCTTCGACCCCTACAAGATCGTCGAGGAGACGCAGCCGATCTGCTTCGAGAACGCCAAGTGGGCCTACACCGTGGGCGCCGCGATGGCCGTGAAGAAGGGCTGCGCCAAGGCCAAGGACGCCGCCGCCGAGATCGGCGTCGGGCTCCAGGCCTTCTGCATCCCCGGCTCCGTGGCGGAGAACCGCCAGGTCGGCCGCGGCCACGGCAACCTCGGCGCGATGCTGCTCGACGACGCGACGGAGTGCTTCGCGTTCCTCGCCGGCCACGAGTCGTTCGCCGCCGCCGAGGGCGCGATCAAGATCGCGCTCAACGCGAACAAGGTCCGCAAGACGAACCTCCGCGTGATCCTCAACGGCCTCGGCAAGGACGCCGCGTACATCATCTCGCGCATCAACGGCTTCACCTACGTGAAGACGGCCTTCGACAACAAGACCGAGAAGGTGCGCGTGGTCGCGCGCAAGGCGTTCTCCAAGGGCCCGCGCGCGGCGGTGAACTGCTACGGCGCGGACAACGTCCCGGAGGGCGTCGCGATCATGAAGCTCGAGAACGTGGGCGTGTCCATCACGGGCAACTCCACGAACCCGACGCGCTTCCAGCACCCGGTCGCGGGCACCTACAAGAAGTGGTGTGTCGAGAACGGCAAGAAGTACTTCTCCGTCGCCTCGGGCGGCGGCACCGGCCGCACGCTCCACCCGGACAACATGGCCGCGGGCCCGTCCAGCTACGGCATGACGGACACGATGGGCCGCATGCACTCCGACGCGCAGTTCGCCGGCTCCAGCTCGGTGCCCGCGCACGTGGAGATGATGGGCCTCATCGGCATGGGCAACAACCCGATGGTGGGCGCCACGGTCGCCGTGGCCGTCGCCGTCGAGGAGAGCTTCAAGAAGGCCAGGAAGTAGGCGGCCTCCCCGTCCTTCCGCGCCCGCCGCGTGCCCCCCACGCGGCGGGCGTTCTCTTGAATCCCACCGAGGCCCGCCATCCCCCCGACCGGAATGAAACCGATTCTCCGACTGTCCTTCGGCGCGTTCGCCGCGCTCTTCGCCCTCGCCGGGGCGGGGTGCGGCGGCCGTTCTGCGCCCGTCGCCGTCGATCCGAACGCGCCGCTCGTGCTCGTCACCACCGGGCAGACGCCTCCCTACTCCTATCGCGACGAGGAGACCGGCGAGATCGTCGGCGAGGAGATCGAGATCGCCCGCGCCGCCGCCGAAAGGCTCGGGCGCGCGCTCGAGGTCCGCATCGCCAAGTTCCCCGAGCTGCTGCCGATGGTCGCCGCGGGCGAGGCGGACCTGGCCGCGTCGGGGATCACCATCACCGAGGGCCGCCGCCAGACGGTGGACTTCTCCGAGCCCTTCGTGACGGAGGGCGGCATGTTCCTCTACCGCGCGGGCGAGACGGAGCCGACCATGTTCCGCGCCGAGCGGATGCGCGTCGCGACGATCGACGCCACCACCTACGACTTCTACCTCACCTCGCACGGCGTCGACCCGATGCGCTACGACTCGTTCGATTCGGCCATGGAGGCCTTCCGCGAGCGGCGCGCAGACACCGTCTTCTACGACAGCTGCACGGCCCGGATCGTCGCGGAGGAGTCCGGCGGGGCGATTGCGGCCTCCCCGCTGCAGACGCGCGAGAACTTCGGCATCGCGGTCCGGAAGGGCAACGACGTGCTCAAGGCCGCGCTGGACGCGGCCATCGCGGAAAGGAGCGCGCCATGAGGACGGACGGGCAGCGGCGCCTGGCCTGGCGCCTCGTCGGAGCGGTGGCGCTCGCGTTCGCCGCGTCGATGGTGCTCACGTGGACGCTCCACGAGCGGATGTCGCAGAAGGAGATGCGCCGGCTCGTCGACAACGTCTTCGACGACGTCGCGGTCCACATCCGCGAGCGCGTCGACGGCCGCATGCTGCGCCTCGCGGCCGCCGTGCGCGACCGCGTCCTCGAGATGCGGGACGAGGCGTGGTGGGCCGACCCGGACGAGTCGAGCCGCCGCCTCCGGGCGCTCGCCGGGGAACTGGGCGTGGACGAGATCTGCGTCGCCGACGCGAAGGGCCTGCTCACGCACAGCGCCCGCCGCGAGCAGGTCGGCGCGCTCGACTTCACCACGGCGGAGGGGCAGGCGCGCGAGTTCGCGGTCCTCCTGCACGACAAGTTCGAGCTGGCGCAGACGCTGCTGCCGGACACGCTCCGCGGCGAGGTCGTGAAATACGTCGGCCTCTGGATCCCGGACGGCGGCTTCGTGCAGGTCGGCGCCCGCGACCGGACGATCCGCAACCTCGCGCGCACCGCGGTCACGGGCCTCACGCACGGCTGGCACGTGAGCGGCAGCGACGGCGGCATCTTCATCACCACCGGCAACGGCACGATCATCTCCCACCCCGAGGCCGGGCGCGAGGGCGGGCAGTGGCGCGACCCCGGCAGGGACTTCTACTGCGCCCGGCGCGACATCGAGGGCTTCCCGGTCTACGTCGTGATCCCGCGGCGCACGGCGATCGTCGAGCGGCGCGTCCTCGTCGGCACCTCCGCGTTCCTCAACGGCATGGCCCTCGTCCTCGCCTCCGTCCTCGTCGGGATCGTCATCGCGGGATGGGTGCGCGCCCAGGCCCGCGCGCGCCGCGCCAAGGAGCTGGCCATGGCCGCCGACATCCAGGAGAACGCCATTCCGCGCGTCTTCCCGCCCTTCCCCTCGGAGAAGCGCATCGACCTGTTCGCGAACATGAAGCCCGCGCGCGAGGTGGGCGGCGACTTCTACGACTTCTACTTCACGGGGACCGGGCGGCTCGCCTTCCTCGTCGCCGACGTGAGCGACAAGGGCGTCCCCGCCGCGCTCTTCATGATGCGCGCCAAGACGCTGCTCAAGAACCTCGCGCAGTCCGGCCGGCCCCTCGTCGACGCCGTGGCGGAGGCCAACGACGGGCTCTGCGAGGGCAACGCCGCGAACATGTTCGTGACCTCGTGGATCGGCGTGATCGATCTCGACACGGGCCTCGTGCGCTACGTGAACGCGGGCCACAACCCGCCGATCGTCCTGCGCGCGAAGGACGGCTCCGCCGCCTATCTGCGCTCGCGGCCGGGGCTCGTCCTCGGCGCGATGCCGGGGGCGAAGTACCGCCCGGGCGAGATCGCCCTCGAGCCGGGCGACGCGATCTACCTCTACACCGACGGCATCACCGAGCAGCCCGATGCGAACGGCGTCCTCTTCGGCGAGGAGCGCCTGCGCGCCGGGCTCGAGGGCGGCGCCGTCCTCGAGCACCCGGAGACCTGCGCCGGCACCGTCCTCGCCCTCGTCGAGGCCCACGCCGCCGGCGCGGAGCAGTCCGACGACCGCACCCAGCTGCTGCTCCGCTGGCGCGGACCGGGCGCGGAAGCCCGCTCCTGACGGTTTCGCGGGGCAAGCCTCCGTTCGGACGCTTCTGCGTCCGGCGGAGGGCGGGCGGCGCGGTCCTCACGTCGGCGTTGCTCGATCGCATGCGGCGAAAGAACGGGGCCGGCGGCGCGATGCGCCGCCGGCCCCGGTCGGTCGTTTTCGGCGAGCGACTACTTCTGGTCGAGCGCGGCGACGCCGGGCAGGACCTTGCCCTCGAGGTATTCGAGGGACGCGCCGCCGCCGGTGGAGATGTGCGACATCTTCTCGGCGAGGCCGGACTTCTTCACCGCGGAGACGGAGTCGCCGCCGCCGATGATCGAGGTGCCGCCGTTGGCCTTGACCTCCGCGACGGCCGCCGCGACGCCGAACGTGCCGGCCGCGAACTTCTCCATCTCGAAGCAGCCCATCGGGCCGTTCCAGACGACGGTCTTGGCGGTCTTCACGGCGTTCGAGAAGAGCTCGATCGACTTGGGGCCGATGTCGAGGCCCATCCAGCCGTCGGGGACGTCCTCGCCCACGACCTGGGTGTTGGCCTCGGGGTCGAACTTGTCGGCCGCGACGCTGTCGACGGGCAGGAGGAACTGCACGCCGCGCTCCTTCGCGAGCGCCATCATCTCGCGCGCGTAGTCGAGCTGGTCGTCCTCGCAGAGCGAGCCGCCGATCGCGTGGCCCTGCGCCTTGAGGAACGTGTAGGCCATGCCGCCGCCGATGACGAGCGTGTCGACCTTGCCGAGGAGGTTCTTCACGACCGCGAGCTTGTCGGAGACCTTGGCGCCGCCGAGGATCGCCGCGAACGGGCGGACGGGGTTCTCGACCGCGTTGCCGAGGTACTCGATCTCCTTCTCCATGAGGAAGCCGGCGACGCACGGGGCGCCCTTGGCCTTCATGAACTCGGTGACGACGGCGGTGGAGGCGTGGGCGCGGTGCGCGGTGCCGAAGGCGTCGTTCACGTAGACGTCGCCGTAGGAGGCGAGCTTCTCGGCGAGCTTGCGCTGCTCCTCCTTGAGCGCCTTCTTGGCGGCCTTGAACGTCGCCTCGTCCTCGCCGTCCTTCTGCTTGCGCTTGGCCTGCTCCTCCTTGTGGTAGCGGGTGTTCTCGAGGACGAGCACGTCGCCATCCTTCAGGGCGGCGACCTCGGCGTCGGCCGCGGCGCAGTCGGCCGCGAAGGCGACGGGCTTGCCGAGCTTTTCGGCGAGGGCGTCCGCGACGATCTTCATCGTGGTGTCGGGGGTGATGCCCTTTTCGTCGGGGCGGCCCATGTGGGACATGAGGATCAGCTTGCCGCCGTGCTCGATCACGTACTGGATCGAGGGGAGGGCGCCGACGATGCGGGTGTCGTCCTTGATCTTGCCTTCCTTCACGGGAACGTTGAAGTCGACGCGCATGAGGACGCGCTTGCCCTGGACGTCGACGTCGCGGAGAGTCTTGGTGTTCATGGTCTGTGTATGGTGTGGGTTTGGGTTGAAAGACGGGCAATGATTCTAGCAGAAGCCCGGAGGGGTTGCAAATCGCCCCGCCGGCGCCGCGAGCCGGGAGCGCGCGGTTGCGCGGGGCGGTCGTTCGCGCTAGAATGCGGCCCCGGTTCCGCGCCGCCGGCGGCGCGGGCCGCGAGGACGCCGACATGACCCAAGAAGAAGTCCATGGAATCCTGAAGGAGACGGGCGCGCTGCTGCGCGGCCACTTCGAACTGCGCTCGGGGCTGCACAGCCCCGAGTTCTTCCAGTGCGCGAACCTGCTGCGCTTTCCGCGCAAGGCGGAAGCGCTTTGCGCGGCTCTCGCGGCGCTCGTTCCGCAGGAGCTCGCGCGGGAGGCGACGACCGTCGTCTCGCCCGCGCTCGGCGGCATCCTCGTCGGCCACGAGGTTGCGCGCGCTCTCGACAGGAAGTGCATCTTCGCCGAGAAGCAGGACGGGAAGCTGGTCATGCGCCGCTTCGCGATCGAGCCCGGGGAACCGTGCATCGTCGCGGAGGACGTCGTGACGCGCGGCGGGCGCGTGCAGGAGACGATCGACATCGTCCAGGGCCTCGGCGGGCGCGTGCTCGCGGCCGTGACGCTCGTCGACCGCAGCGGCGGCAAGGCGTCGTTCGGCGCGATTCCGCACTTCTCGCTTCTGCGGATGGAGCCCGTGACGTGGGAGCCCTCCGCCTGCCCGCTCTGCGCGGCGGGCGGCAAGGCGGTCCATCCCGGCTCGTAGCCCCGTCCATTCCGCCGCTCCGGGGCGTTTCCCCGTTCGGGCCGCCGCGACGATTTTCCGGTGGCGTGCGCGCGCGTTTTCTGCTATCATGCGAGGCGTTCGCGTTCCAAACGCGCAAACCCGGAGCATTCCATGACCAAACTCGTTTTCATCGGCGCCGAAGGCGCGCCGGAAGTCCCGATTCCGCCCGCCGGCGTCACGTTCGGCCGCGCCCCCGACTGCGACCTTCCCATCCAGGAGGGCAGCGTCTCCGGGCACCACGGCTCGCTCCGCTTCGAGGGCGGGCGCTGGTGGCTCCACGACAACAACAGCTCCAACGGCTCGTTCGTGAACGGCCAGCGCATCGCCGACTCGCCCCTCAACAACGGCGACACGCTCCAGTTCGGCGACGTGCAGGTCCGCTTCTTCACCGCCCCGCCCGCTGCGCCCGCGCCCGCCCCGGCGCCCGCTCCCGCGCCGGCCCCCGTGGCCGCCG
>CACWKU010000131.1 GCA_902761575.1 uncultured bacterium | reverse complement strand
GGCGTCCCTCGCGCCGGCCGCGTCCGGCGCGCTCCGCGCCACCACGCGCGCCGCGGCCGGCGGACTCTCCGCCGCCGCCTCGCCCCTCTCGCGCCTGCGCCTTCGCTAGCCGTGCAGCGAGCAGGGGCCGGAGACGCAACCGCCCCTGCACGACATCACCTCGAGGAAGTTGCAGGGCAGCCGGCCCGAGGCGTAGAGCCGGATCTGCGCGACCGAGCGGCGGTCGAGGCCGTCGACGTACTTCGCGTCGAGCCGGAAGCCCTCCGGGAGCTCGGAAGCGAGGCCCCGGAGGACCGACTCCGTGACGCCGCAGCTGCGGGCGTAGTTGCGCGCGTCCTCGCGCGCGGGGCGGTCGAGCCTCGCCGGAGCGAGCGCCGAGGGGACGATCCCGCGGGCCTCGAAGACCGCGCCGAGCTCCTCGAAGGAGACGACGTAGTCGACGCTCCCGCGGCGCAGCGCCTCGTCGCGCTTCGCGATGCAGGGGCCGATGAAGGCGACCCGGTTGCCGGGGCGCCGCTCGCGGGCGATGTCCGCGGCGAAGGCCATCGGCGAGGGGGTGTCCGAGACGAACGGGAGCGCCTGCGGGACGTGCTTGCGCGCGAGGTTCGCCCACGACGGGCAGCAGGACGTCGTCATCAGCCGGGCGCCGCCCTTCATGCGCTCCACGAACTCGCGCGCCTCGTGCTCCGTCGTGAGCTCCGCACCGCGCGCGACCTCGATCGTGTCATCGAACCCGAGCCCGCGGATCGCGGCGAAGAGCTGCTCGACCGTCCCCTCGAACTGCCACGCGGCGGAGGGCGCGACGACCGCCGTGATCCTCTCGCCGTCGCGCAGCGCGTACAGGAGCTGCACGAGCTGCGACTTCTCCATGATCGCCGAGAAGGGGCACGAGGAGAAGCACGCACCGCAGAAGATGCACTTCGCGAAGTCGATGCGGGCCTGGCCGTTCTCGTCCTTGCGGATGGCGCCGACGGGGCAGGCGGCCTCGCACGGCACCGTCACCTCGACGATCGCCCGGTAGGGGCAGACCCCGGCGCACTTGCCGCAGCGAACGCACTTCGCGGGATCGATCGAGGCGTGCATGCGCTCGACCGAGACGGCGCCGGCGGGGCAGTTCCACGCGCAGGGGCGGGCGAAGCAGCCGCGGCAGTTGTCGGTCACCATGAACGCGCGCTGGCGGCAGCCGTCGCACCCGGCGGAGCAGACCGTGAGCGGGTCGCCGCGCGGGGGCGGCGCCTCCTTCATCTCCTCGAGGTAGCTGCGCAGCGTGCGCGACTCGTCCTCCTCGGCCTCGCAGGAGAAACCCATGAGGGCCATCAGGCGGTACTTGAGCACGGCGCGGTCGTGCCACACCGACGAGCGGCTGCACGGCCCCCCTCGCGGCCGCATGAGAACGGGGATGCGGTCGATCTCCTCCTCGAGCCGGCCGCCGTCGAAGGCGCGCACGAGGCGGACGGTCAGCTCCCGTCGAATGAGTTCGGCTCCGTTCGTCATGTTCCGCGTTCCGTTTCGACGCAGTCTACCAGAATCCGGAGCCCGGCGCAAACTCCTCCCGGTTGCAAAGACGGCTCGGTTCTGCGAGAATGCCGGACATGCGAACCCCACGCGACATCGACCTCTTCCTCCTCGACATGGACGGCACGATCTACCTCGGCGACCGCCTGTTCGACTGCACGAAGCCGTTCCTCGGGACGGTCCGCGCGCAGGGGAGGCGCTACCTCTTCCTCACGAACAACTCCTCGAAGGACCGCACGGCCTACGTGGAGAAGCTCGCGCGGCTCGGCATCGACGCCGCGCCCGACGAGGTCTTCACCTCCGGCGAGGCGACGACGCGCCTGCTGCGCGGGCGCCGCCCCGGCGCGTCCGTGGCGGTGTTCGGGATGCCCACGCTCGAGCGCGAGTTCCGCGAGGCGGGCTTCCGCCTCGTGGAGCGCGAGCCGGACCTCGTCGTGCTCGGCTTCGACCAGGCGTTCGACTACGCGAAGATGACGCGGCTGTGCGACCTCGTTCGGGAGGGGCGGCCCTACGTCGCCACGCACCCGGACTTCAACTGCCCGGTCGACGGCGGCTTCATCCCCGACATCGGCGCCGTCATCGCCTACGTGAAGGCCTCGACCGGGCGCGAGCCGGACGAGGTCGTCGGCAAGCCGCACGCGGGCATCGTCGACGCGATCGTCGCGAAGTACGGCGTCCCGAAGGAGCGCCTCTGCATGGTCGGCGACCGCCTCTACACCGACATCGCGCTCGGCGCCGAGGCCGGCATCGCGACGGCGCTCGTCCTCTCGGGCGAGACCTCCGCCGCGGACGCCGCCGCCTCCCCCTTCAAGCCCACCTGGACCTTCGACGACCTCTCCGGCCTCCGCGCCGCGCTCCTCGGATAGCGGGGCGGCCGATCGGCCCGCCGCTACGGCGCCACGCCGAGCGCGCCGAGGTCCGCCTCGCGCCAGGTTCCGTCGACCGAGGCGTCGAGAATGCCGAGGTCGGCCTGGAGCCGGAGTTCGTTCGCGCGGGACTCCGTGATGGCGGCGTAGAGCGCGTTCTGCGCCGTGACGAGCGCCGCCTGCGCGTCGAGCACGTCCGTCATCTCGGCGCGGCCCGCCTCGAGCAGGAGGTCCTGGTTGCGGACGCGCCGCGCCGCGAGCTCCACCGCGCGGAACTGGATCCGGAGGCGCTCCTCCGTGAGCGCGATCGACCGCACGTCCTCGCGGACGGTGCGCTTGAGCGAGTCCTCGAGCTCCTGCCAGGCGCGCACGGCCTTCTCCACGGCGGCGATCGCGTTGCGGTAGGAGACGGCCTCCGCCGTCCGCTCGAGCGGCAGATCGACGTTGAGCGTCGCGCCGAAGGTCGCGTCGCGCACCTTGAAGTCCCCGTGGTCGCGGCCCGCCGCGCCCATCGAGGAGGAGGCCGCCTCGCCGACGCGCGCCGTGCCGCCGATCGTCACCTCGGCGCGGAGCGCGTCCTCGGCGATCGCGAGATGCCGCTGGGCGTCCTCGATGCGGTCGCGCGCGGTGCGGACGTCCGGCCGGTTCTCGAAGGCGATCCGCGTCGCGCGGTCCGCGCGAGCCTTCATCTCCCCCTCGTCGACCGACTCCGGGGCGGCGGCGCCCCCGTCGCCGCCCTCCGCGCCCGGGCCGTCCCCCGCGTCCGCGCCGCCGTCCGCCGCCACATGCGCCTCGGCGCGGCGCTGCAGCTCGGCGAGGTCCTCGTCGCGCGGCTCGATGCGCGCGTCGGGCGGGAGCCCCAGCTTCATCTTGAACCCCTCCAGGCTCGACTCGTAGGACTGGCAGGCGCCGATCCAGCTCGCGCGCGCCGCGAGCTCGCTCTGGTAGGACTGGTCGAACGCCGCCTTCGACATCCGGCTCGCCTCGGCCATCCGGCGCGAGCGGCGCGTCGAGAGGACCACGCGGCGGTAGTTGTCGTCCTCGTTCTGGCGCGTGCGCCGCGCCAGGACGAGCGCGAGGTAGGCGCCCTCCACCTCCACGACGAACCCGCGCTTGTACTGCTCGAAGTCGCGCACCGCGTAGACGAGGTCGCGCTCGGCCTGCGTGAGCGACTCGCGGTTCACCAGGCTCCCCGCGCCGCGCAGCAGCGGAATCGAGACGCCGAGGTCCGCCACGCTCCCCCACGCCGTCGCGCGGTCGCCCGTCAGCATCCCCGCGAGGTTGAAGGCGATCGCGCCCGTGATCTTCGCGCCGCTCTCGAGCGTGCGCGACAGCCCGAGCGTCGCCTTCTCGTTGTGCGAGCCCGTGCGCTCCGGCCCGTCGTCGGCGCCGGCCTCCGCCCCCGCCTCCGCGTCCGCCTTGCCCCCTCCGCCGGCGGAGCGCCACGAATCCGCCGCCGCGGAGGCCGCGCCGGAGAACGCCGTCCGGAACGCCTTCGCCTCGAGGTCGAGGCCGAGCGCCGCGGAGTAGAGCGCCTCCTTGCGCGACTGGAACTCGCGGCTGTTGTGCGCCGCGATGCGGACCGCGTCCAGGAGCCCGATCCGCAGCGCCTCCCCGCCGGCGCCCTCCGGCACGAATCCCGGCGCGCCCGGCTCGAGCCGCTCGGAGGCGTTCCAGTAGAGGTTCGTCGGCAGGTCGCGGACGCCGAAGGACGCGGGGTCGAAGACCGGCAGCCCCTGGTCGAGCAGCAGGCGGCGCCGGAGCGTCTCGGCCGGCGTCTCGATCTCGATCGCCTCCGCCGCGGCGCCGGCCTCGCGCTGCGCCGCGGCAAGGTAGGCCCGCGCCCGTTCGTCCTCGCGCCGACGCCAGTCCCGGGCGCTGCGGCATCCCGCCCCCGCGGCGAGCGCGGCGACGGCGAGGACCGGGAGGAGCCGACGGATCCGGTGCATGGCGTGCATGCCCGGAAGCCTATCATATCCTCCCGTTCCGCGCCAGCCGGAAATCGGTCGCTCTCGCGCGCGGGCACGGACGAATTTTCCGTTTGCGTCACGGAGGCGTTTCTGGTATCATCCCGCGCCACTTCCAACGAAAACGAAAAATACAGACACACACCCCATGAGCCAGATCGATATCCAGGCCGTCCGCAAGCCCTTCCAGCTCCACGAGAAGGACACCGGGTCCAGCGACGTCCAGGTCGCCGTCCTCACCAAGCGCATCGAGCACCTCACCGAGCACCTCAAGACCAACGCGCACGACCACAACTCCCGCCGCGGCCTGATTATGATGGTGAACCGCCGCCGCAAGCTGCTCGACTACCTCAGGCGCACCGACGAGCCGCGCTATCTCGCCCTCGTCAAGGAGCTCGGCCTCCGCCGGTAGGCGCCCTTCCGCCTCCGGGCGCCCCGAGCGGCGGAAAAGCATCGCGTCTGCCGGCCGGCCTCCTCCGGCCGGAACGCGCGTCTTTTCGCCGCGGGCCCTCCCGGCGGCGCGCCCCCTTTGCACACAACGAACAACAAGAAAGAGAGATACACCATGGAAAACACCGTTTCCGTTTCCTGCGACGTCGGGGGCCAGACCCTCGTCATCGAGACCGGCCTCCTCGCCAAGCAGGCCGCCGGCGCCGTCACCGCCACCCTGGGCGACAACGTCGTCTTCTCCGCCGTCACCTGCACCGAGACGCCCCGCGAGGGCATCGACTACTTCCCGCTGCAGTGCGAGTACCGCGAGAAGTTCTACGCCTGCGGCCGCTTCCCCGGCGGCTTCTTCAAGCGCGAGTCCCGCCCCTCCGAGAAGGAGATCCTCACGGCCCGCCTCACGGACCGCCCGATCCGCCCGCTCTTCCCCGACGGCTACCACAACGACGTGCAGGTGAACAACACCCTGCTCAGCGCCGACGGCGTCCACGAGCCGGACTTCCTCTCCGTGATCGCCGCCTCGGCCGCGCTGCACATCTCCGAGATCCCGTTCATGGGCCCGATCGGCGCCGTGCGCGTCGGCCGCGTGAACGGCCAGTTCATCCTCAACCCCACGCAGGCCCAGCGCCGCGAGGGCGACCTCGACCTGCTCTACTCCGGCACCGCGGACCGCTTCCTCATGATGGAGGGCGGCGCCAAGGAGATCCCGGAGGCGGACTTCCTCGCCGCCCTCAAGTTCGGCCAGGAGTGCGTCTCGAAGATCGTCGCCATCCAGAAGGAGCTCCGCGCCAAGCTCGGCAAGGCGGAGAAGAACGTCGTCGACGGCGACGCGTGCCGCAAGGACCTGCTGGACGCCGCGCGCGCCGGCTTCGGCGAGAAGTTCGCCGAGGTCCTCACGATCCCCGGCAAGCTCGCCCGCCAGGACGCCGTCAAGGAGACGACCGCCGCGATGAAGGCGGACCTCGCCGCGAAGTTCCCCGAGATGACCGACGAGGAGTTCCGCGCGATGGAGGACTGCCTCGAGATCGAGACCGTCCGCAAGAACGTCCTCGAGCGCGGCAAGCGCATCGACGGCCGCGGGTTCGACGACATCCGCCCGCTCGCCGCGCAGGTCGGCGTCCTCCCGCGCGCCCACGGCTCGGCCGTGTTCAGCCGCGGCGAGACGCAGGCGCTCGGCATCTGCACCCTCGCCCCGCTCAAGGAGGCGCAGGAGATCGACGCCATCACCGGCGGCCAGACGGAGAAGAAGTTCTTCCTCCACTACAACTTCCCGCCCTACTGCACGGGCGAGGTCGGCCGCCTCGGCACCACCGGACGCCGCGAGATCGGCCACGGCAACCTCGCCGAGCGCGCGCTCCTGCCGGTCGTCCCCGAGGACTACGAGTACGCGGTGCGCATGGTCTCCGAGATCATGGGCTCCAACGGCTCCTCGTCGATGGCGTCGATCTGCGTCGGCACCCTCGCGATGATGGACGCCGGCGTCCCGATCCGGAAGCCCGTCGCCGGCATCTCCTGCGGCCTCTTCACGACGCCGGACGAGAGCAAGGCGATCCTCGTGACCGACATCCTCGGCGCCGAGGACCACTGCGGCGACATGGACTTCAAGATCGGCGGCACGCGCGACGGCATCACGGGCTTCCAGGTCGACCTCAAGATCCGCGGCCTCACGTGGGACCTCGTCGAGAAGGCCATCGAGCGCGACCGCGTCGCGCGCATGAAGATCCTCGACTTCATCGAGTCGGTCCTCCCCGCGCCGCGCGCCGAGCTCTCGCCCCACGCGCCCCGCATCAAGGTCATCCAGATCAACCCCGAGAAGATCGGCGCCCTCATCGGCCCCGGCGGCAAGAACATCCGCGGCATCTGCGCCCTCACCGGCGCGCAGATCGACATCGCCGAGGACGACTCCGGCAAGGTCTCGATCTACGCCACGAGCAAGGACGCGATGGACGCGGCCGAGAAGGAGATCAACAAGTCCTGCGCCGAGCCCGAGGAGGGCATGCTCTACGAGGGCACGGTGACGGGCGTCAAGGCGTTCGGCGCCTTCGTCGAGATCCTCCCCGGCATCGACGGCCTCTGCCACATCAGCGAGTTCAGCGACAAGTTCCTCAAGTCGATGGACGGCGTGTGCAAGGAGGGCGACAAGCTCTGGGTCAAGTGCATCGGCGTGGACGACCGCGGGCGCATCAAGCTCTCGCGCAAGGCGGCCCTCGCCGAGATGGCCGAGAAGCCGCAGGAATAACCGCGCACCGCGCGCTTTCCGCAGGAGGGGCGGCCCGCTTCCGGGCCGCCCCTCCGTTTTCCGCGCCTTGCCTTTCCGCGCGGATTCCGCTATCCTCTGGCGCGAACACGCCACTTCGCAAGCCATGTCCAAGACCTCCCGATTCCCCCTCGTCTGGCGCATCCTCGCCGGA
This sequence comes from uncultured bacterium, assembly GCA_902761575.1. Taxonomy (GTDB): domain Bacteria; phylum Verrucomicrobiota; class Kiritimatiellia; order RFP12; family UBA3636; genus UBA3636. The sequence goes on along the minus strand of CACWKU010000131.1, from coordinate 1,388 downwards.
TTCCTCCTCGGCATCGCCCTCGGCCTCGCCGCCTCGCGCCTCGCCGCCCCCGACACCCTGGCCCGCCTCCTCGCGATCGCCTCGCCGTTCGGCTCGGTGCTCGTCTCCATGCTCAAGATGGTCGTCTACCCGATCATCTTCTTCTCGCTCGTGCTCGGCGCGGCGAGCATGCCGCTCCGGAGCTCCGGGCGCATCGGCGGCACCGTGATCGCGTGGTATTTCGCGACCTCCCTCTTCGCCACGGTCTTCGGCGTCGCGATGGCGTTCGCGCTGAACCCGAGGATGGCCGCCGCCTCCGAGACCGCCGGCCGCTACATGGACGGCGTGAAGGCGATGTCCGCCAGCTCCGCCTCCGCCGGCTTCGGAACCTTCCTCACCAGCCTCTTCCAGAACCCGTTCGCCGCGCTCGCCGAGGGCAAGTTCCTCCCGATCATCGTCTTCGCGATCCTCTTCGGCCTCGCCGCCCGCGCGCTCGTCGACTCCGGGAGGAGCCGCGCCTCCGTCGAGGCGATGCTGCAGGCGTGCGACGGCGTCCAGCACGCCGCCTTCAAGCTCATCGACTGGGTGATGGAGTACTTCCCCTTCGGCGTCTTCGCGCTCACGTTCTGCAACTTCGCCGAGAACGGCACGCTGCTCTTCGGGCCCTACGTCCGCATCGTGGCCTGCGTGATGGTCGGCGTCGCCGCGATGATCCTCGTCGTCTACCCGCTCGCCGTGTTCCTGCTCTGCCGCGAGAACCCCTACCGCCTGCTCGCGCGCATCCGCCAGCCGCTCCTCACGGCGTTCGTCACGCGCTCCAGCGCCGCGACGCTCCCGGTCTCCTTCCGCGCGATGGACGAGATCGGCGTCTCGCGCTCGCTCTCGAGCTTCTCGCTCCCGCTCGGCGCGACGATCAACATGGACGGCGTCTGCGTGCACCTCCCGGTCTTCGTCATCCTCGCGGGGAACATGTTCGGCCTGCACCACACCGCCGGCGAGCTCGCGGTGCTCGTCGTGTCGGTGATGTTCGCGTCGATCGGCGCGGGCGGCATCCCGGGCGGCTCGGTCTTCCTGCTCTTCATGGTCCTCGAGAACATGGGCCTCGAGCCGGAGCAGGTCGCGACCGTCGTCGCGCTCGCGCTCGGCATCAACCCCGTCCTCGACATGTTCGAGACGTGCTGCAACGTCGCCGGCGACAACGTCTGCACCTACATCGTCGCCCGCCGCGCGAAGCTCGTCGGCGGCGCCCCCGCCGCGGAGTAGCGCCCGGCCATGCGCGCCCGCGAACAGACCCTCGAGCAGCTGCTCGCCGGACCGGTCGTCCACGTGACGCCGTCCTTCCAGCGCCCCTACGGCGGCGCGGACGGCGCCGTCGCCGCCCTGGCGGCGGACGCCCTCGCGCCCGCCGC
>CACWKU010000130.1 GCA_902761575.1 uncultured bacterium | reverse complement strand
GCGCAGGACGTCGCGCAGATGGTGCGCCTCCGCCGCGCCCAGCGCGGCGGCGCCGGGCGCGGAGAGGAATTCCGTCGCGACGAGGATCGAGTGCACGCTACTTGCGCAGGCTTTCCTTCGCCTTGAGGAAGGCGGCGATGCGGTCGCGGTAGGCGCGGGCCTGCGGGTAGGAGCGGTCCTCGTAGGCGGCCTGGAAGTCCTCGAGCGCCTTCCTCTGGCGGGAGTTGAGGTGGGAGGGGACCTCGACGGCGACGCGGACGATGAGGTCGCCGGCGCCGCGGCCGTTTACGAGCGGCGCGCCCTTGCCGCGCAGGCGGAAGAGCTTGCCGTCCGGCGTGCCCGGCGCGATGCGGATCTTGGCGGTGCCCTCGGGCGTCGGGACCTCGACGTCGCCGCCGAGCGCGGCGACGTCCGGCGGGACGGGCGCCTCGACGAGCAGGTCGTCGCCCTGGCGCTCGAAGAGGTCGCTCTCGCGGACGTGCAGCACGACGTGCAGGTCGCCGGGGCGGCCGCCGCGCGTGCCGGCCTGGCCGTGCCCGGCGACGCGCAGGCGCGTGCCGGTCTCGACGCCGGCCGGGACGTGCAGGTCGATCTTGGCGCGGTCGCGCAGGCGGCCGCTGCCGGAGCAGGTGCGGCACGGCGTCTTCACGATCGTGCCGGCGCCGCGGCAGACGGGGCAGGGCTGCCGCATCTGGAAGAACGCCTGGCGCGTCGTGACGTAGCCCGTGCCGCCGCACTGCTTGCAGGTCTCGCGGCGCGTGCCCGCGGCGGCGCCGGTGCCGTGGCAGTCGGGGCAGTCCTTCTCGTTGGGGATCTCGATCGTCTTCGTGGTGCCGAAGATCGACTCCTCGAAGGAGATCGGCAGGTCGTACTGCAGGTCGGCGCCGTCCTCGGGCCCGTTCGGGTCCTCCTCCGCGCCGCCGCCCGTGAACATGTCGAAGATCGAGCGCCCGCCGCCGCGGCGGCGGCCGCCGCCCATGCCGCCCATCGCGCCGAAGAACTGCGAGAGGATGTCGTTGAGGTCCGCCCCGTGCGTGAAGTCGCGGTCGAAGTCGAAGCCGCCGGCGCCGAACTTGACGCCGTCCGGGCCGTACTGGTCGTAGCGCTGGCGCTTGGCCGGGTCGGAGAGCACCTCGTAGGCCTCGGAGCCCTTCTTGAACATCTCCTCGGCGTTCTTGTCGCCCGGATTGCGGTCCGGGTGGTACTTCATCGCGAACTTGCGGTAGGCCTTCTTGATGTCGTCGGCCGACGCGTTCCTCTCGACGCCGAGGATTTTGTAGTAGTCCTGTTCCGCGGCCATGGCTAGGCCTCCTGTCCGGCCGGCGCGGGTTCCTCCGCGGGCTTCTCCGCCTCGGGCGCGGGCCGGGGCGCGGGCTCCTCGGCCTCGTCCTCCACGACGACCTGCGCGGCGCGCAGGACCTTGCCGTTGAGGGAGTAGCCCTTGCGCGTCTCGTAGACGACGCAGCCGGGCGCGGTCTGGCCGGTCCTCATGATGGTGATCGCCTCGCTCGTGGCGGTGTCGAGCGGCTTGCCGACGACGCCCTCGACGGGTTTGAGCCCGAACTTGGCGACGGCGTTGAGGAACGAGCGGCGCACGAGCTCGAAGCCCTCGCGGAAGGGCTTGGCGGCGTCGGAGGAGTCCTTCGAGACGGAGGCAATCGCGGCGTCGGTCTGGTCGAGGACCGGCAGCAACTCCTCCAGCAGGTCGGCGTTGGACTGCTGGATCCACTCGGCGCGCTCGCGCGCCTGGCGCTTGCGGAAGTTGTCAAAGTCGGCCTGAAGGCGCAGGAGGCGGTCCTTGAGCGCGGCGGCCTCGGCCTTCGCCTTGTCCGCCTCCGCCTTCGCGGCTTCCGCCTCGGCCGAGCGGTGCTCGGCCGACTCCACTCCGGGCGCCGGGTCGGCGGGGGCGGGCTCCGGGTCGGCGGGCGCGGGCCCCGGAGCGGCGGGCGCGGGATCGGCCGCAGGAGGCTCCGGTGCGGCTTCCGGGGGCGGAACGTCCTGGCGTTCGGGTTCGGTGGCGGGGTCTTCGTTCATGGGCGTTCGGAAAGGGTTCGGAGGGCGGAAAAGACTAGCATTTCGCGCGGGGCGCGTCAAACGCGCGCGCGACGTTTTCCTTCCGGGTAGCAATTCGCGTGCCGCGGGCATTTGCCGGGTCCGTCGCGCCGGAACCGCGACAAAACGTCGCGGTCCGGCTCCGGGGGGGGGGGCTTGACGGCTCAACGGGAAGGTGTTGGAGACTGGCCGAAAACCGGGAAGAGGTCGCGGTCGGAGGGCGGGAGGACGCGGGCGTCGCCGTACCAGACGCGCCAGAGGATAAGCCCGTGCGCGGGCGCGCTCTCGACGCGCGCGGTGCGCACGCGCGAGGCGAGGACCTCGGCGACGGCCTCCGGGCGCTCCTTGCCGGTGCCGACGGCGAGGAGGAAGCCCGCCATCGAGCGCACCATCTTGTAGAGGAAGCCCTCGCCCGAGACGCGAATCTCGACCTCGGGGGAGTCGTCCTCGGCGGCGACCTCGACGGAGAAGACGCGCCGGACGGTCGATTCGACGGGCCGCTGCGGGTTGGCGGTAAAGGCGGCGAAGTCGTGCTCGCCGACGAACGACGCGGCGGCGCGGCGCATGGCGGCGAGGTCGAGCGCCCGGGAGACGCGGAGGCGGAAGCGGCGCAGGACGGGGTCCGCGACCTCGGCGTTCCAGACGCGGTAGCGGTACTCCTTGCCGTGCGCGGAGCGCCGCGCGTCGAAGTCTGGCGGGGCGGGCTCGGCGCGCAGGACGCGGACGTCCTCCGGCAGCCGGTCGTTGAGCGCGCGGCGCAGCGAAGGGCCGGCGATCTCGCGCGCGAGGTCGAAGTGCGCGACCTGCCCGCGCGCGTGAACGCCGGCGTCGGTGCGGCCGCTGCCGTTCACGTCGACCGGCGCGCCGCCGGGCGAGAGCGGCAGGAGCGCCTCCTCGATCGTCTGCTGGACGCTTCGGCGGTCGGCCTGGCGCTGCCAGCCGGAGAAGTCGGTCCCGTCGTAGGCGACGAGGATGCGGTACCTAGCCATGGTGCGCGGCGCGGCGGACGAACGGCCAGAAGCGCGCGGTGTAGACGGCGCCGGACCAGACCGTGAGGAGGAGCAGGAACCCCTCGAGCGTCCACACGGCGGCGTCGGGCGCGAGCGGGATCCCCTCGAAGGCCGGGCTGCGGAGGGAGAGGACCTGCAGGCCGAGCTGGAGGTGGACGAGGATGATGATCGGGAAGGCGAGGAACGTGCGCAGCTTGCCCGCGAAGGAGGCGCGGACGTCGGCGCCGAACTCGCTTCCGACGGAGCGGAGGAACGAAGACCACTGGTCGCGGAGCATCGAGACGACGTCGAGCGCGAGCAGGATCGAGGCGTGGACCGCGTCCTCGCACCAGAGCGCGATGAACGTGGCGCAGGGCAGGGTGGCGAGGTAGAACACCTTGTCCATGAGCGGGTCGGCGAGGGCGCCGAGGCGGCTCGCGACGCGCCACTTGCGGGCGAGCTTGCCGTCGAAGAGGTCGGTGAGCGCGGAGAGCGCCATCAGCAGGACCGCGGCGGCGAGGAGCGCGGGGTGTGGCGCGGCGAGGTTGGCGAGCGCGAAGCCGCAGCCGGCGAGGACGAGCGGCGCGCGGACGAAGGTGAGCGTCGTGACGATGGAGAAACGGGTCATCGGAGGAGGCGGCGCGGGGCGCGGCCGGGCCGCGTCCCGCGCCGCGGGATTGGGTTGTGAATCAGGTGTAGCGCAGGACCTCGTCGATCGTCGTGGCGCCGTCGAGGATGTTGCGGATGCCGTCCTCGCGCATGGTGCGCATGCCGAGCTCGCGGGCCTTCTCGCGGATGACGAGCGTCGGCTTCTTCTCGGTGATCATCAGGCGGATCGGGTCGGAGACGGTCAGGTACTCGTAGAGGCCGGTGCGCCCCTTGTAGCCGGACTTGTTGCACGCGTCGCAGCCCGCGCCGAAGGCGAACTGCTTGCCCGCGACCTGCTCGCGCGTGAGCCCCAGGCGGTCGAGCTGCTCGTCCGTCGGCTCGTAGAAGGTGCGGCACGAGCCGCAGATGCGGCGCACGAGTCGCTGGCCGAGGCACGCGTTGAGCGTCGAGGCGATGAGGTAGGGCGCGACGTCCATGTCGACGAGACGGGTGACCGCGCCGGCGGCGTCGTTGGTGTGGAGGGTGGAGAACACCAGGTGGCCGGTGAGGGAGGCCTGGACGGCGATCTGCGCCGTCTCCAGGTCGCGGATTTCGCCGACCATGATGACGTCCGGGTCCTGGCGGAGGAAGGCGCGCAGCACCAGCGGGAAGGTGTTGCCCTGGATCGGGTTGATCGGGACCTGCACGAGGCCGTCGATGTCGTATTCGACCGGTTCCTCGGCGGTGAGGATCTTGGTGCCCTCCTTGTTGATGCGCCGGAGGCAGGAGTAGAGCGTCGTGGTCTTGCCGGAGCCGGTCGGGCCGGTGACGATGAGGATGCCGTTGGGCTTCTCGATGTCGGCGCCGATGTTGTCGTAGACGTCCTCGGGCATGCCGAGGTTCTCGAGGTCGAGCGAGACGACGGAGCGGTCGAGCACGCGGAGCACCACCGATTCGCCGAACTGCGTGGGGAGGCAGGACACGCGGAGGTCGATCACGCGGCCGCCGACGGGCAGCTGGATGCGGCCGTCCTGCGGGAGGCGGCGCTCGGCGATGTTGAGGCCCGACATGACCTTGATGCGGGAGATGACGGGCGTGGCGAGCGTCTTCGGCGGGGCGGTCATCTCGTAGAGCGCGCCGTCGACGCGGTAGCGGATGTGGAACTCCTTCTCGAAGGGCTCGAAGTGGATGTCGGAGGCGCGCGCCTGGACGGCCTGCAGGAGGACGAGCTGGACGAGGCGGACGACGGGGGCGGCGGAGGCGGCCTCGGAGAGCGCCTTCTCGTCCATCTCCGCTTCGTCGCCGACGCCGACGCCGGTCGTCTCGAAGTCGGTGAGCGCGAGGTAGTTGTCGACCGAGGACTCGGCGCTGCCGTAGTAGCGGGAGATGCAGTCGAGGACCTCCTGCTTGCGCGCGAAGGCGAAGCGGATCTCCTTGCCGAGGACGAAGCCGAGCTCGTCGGAGACGAGGGGGCTCGGGATCGTGTAGGTGGCGAGGGTGACGGACGTGTCGTCGGCCTCGATCGGCACGACGTTGTACATGCGCGCCACGGAGCCCTTGACGGCGGCGAGGTAGTCCGGGTTGATGTCGACGCCGGCGAGGGTGACGACCTCGCTGCCGGCGTTGGCGGCGATGGAGCCGAGCAGGTCGTCCTCGGTGAGGTAGTTGCCGTCGACGATGATGTCGCGAGGCTCCTTGCCGGAGCGCTCCTGCTCTTCGAGGATTTCGTCGCACGCGGCGTCGTCGAGCATCCCGGTCGCGTGGAGCGACTCGAGGACGGGGTCGGAGGAGTAGTTCTTTTCAGCCATGGTTTCAGCCCTGTCCGGTGAGTTCCTTGATCTTCTCGAGCTGGGTGTCGGGATCGCGGGACTTGGAGATGAATTCCTCGTAGGAGATCATGCCGGAGGTGTAGAGCTCCAGCAGGTGGGAGTCGAGCGTCCGCATGCCGTACTTGGCGCCGGTCTGGATGTCCGAGGTGATGCGGTGCGTGTTGCCGTCTCGGATCATCGAGGCGATGGACGGCGTGTTCACCATGATCTCGAAGGCGGCGACACGCCCCGGCTTGTCGATGCGGGGGATCAGCAGCTGCGAGATCACCGCCACGAGGCCGACGGAGAGCTGCATGCGGATCTGGCCCTGCTGGTCGGTCGGGAAGGCGCCGACCATGCGGTCGACGGTGGAGGCCGAGCCGGTGGTGTGGAGGGTGCCGAAGACGAGGTGTCCGGTCTCGGCGGCGGTGATCGCGGCGCCCATCGTCTCGAGGTCGCGCATTTCGCCGACGAGGATGACGTCCGGGTCCTGGCGCAGCGCGCGGCGGATGGCCTCCGCGAAGCTCGGGACGTCGGCGCCGATCTCGCGCTGCGTGACGACGGACTTCTTGTGGTTGTGGTAGAACTCGATCGGGTCCTCGATCGTGATGATGTGGCAGGCGCGGTTCTCGTTGATGAAGTTGAGCATCGACGTGAGGGTCGTCGTCTTGCCGGAGCCGGTCGGGCCGGTGACGAGGATGAGGCCGCGGGGCTTGTAGAGCAGCTCGTTGATCTCCTCCGGGAGGCCGATCTTCTTGAGCGGGATCATCTCGTTCGGGATCTGGCGCAGCACCAGGCCGATGCGGCCCTTCTGCTTGAAGACGGACACGCGGAAGCGCGCGCGGTCCTCGAACGGGAGGCCGAAGTCGGCGCCGCCGTTGTTCTGGACGGACTCCATCTGCGCCTCGGTGCAGATGGTCTTCATCAGCAGCTCCGTGTCCTCGGGCTCGAGGACCGGCATGTCGAGCGGCTGCAGGTCGCCGTGCACGCGCAGCACGGGCGGATCGCCGACGGCGAGGTGGAGGTCGGACGCGCCGAAGTCGCAGGCGGCTTCGAGCAGCTGGTGCATGAGTTCGGGTTCGATCATGGCGGAAGGTCCTAGTTCTCGTCGCCCATCGTGACGCGCAGCACCTCGGAGACCGTGGTGATGCCGGCGAGGACCTTGCGGACGCCGTCCTCGCGGAGGGTGCGCATGCCCATCTCGCGGGCGCGGGCGCGGAGGTCGCGGGCGGGGCGGTTGTCGAAGATCATCTGCTGGATCTCGTCGTCGAGCTTGAAGATCTCGAAGATGCCCTTGCGCCCCTTGTAGCCGGACTGGTTGCAGCGCGTGCAGCCGGAGCCCTTGTAGAGCTTGGCGCCCTGGTACTGCTGCGGGTCGAGGCCGAGCGAGCGGATCTCGGTGACGTCCGGGTCGTACTCGCCGCGGCACTCGGAGCAGATCGAGCGGACGAGGCGCTGCGCCATGACGGCGCGGAGCGCGGAGGCGACGAGGAAGCTCTTGACGCCCATGTCCAGCAGACGCGTGATCGCGGAGGGCGCGTCGTTGGTGTGGAGCGTGGAGAACACGAGGTGGCCGGTGAGGGCCGCCTCGGTGGCGATGCCGGCCGTCTCGAGGTCGCGGATTTCGCCGATCATCACGATGTTCGGGGCCTGGCGGAGGATGGCGCGCAGCGCCGCGGCGAACGTCATGCCGATGTCGGCGTGGACGGCGACCTGGTTGATGCCGGACATCTGGTATTCGACCGGGTCCTCGACGGTGATGATCTTGCGGTCGGGCTTGTTGATCTGGCCGAGGCAGGCGTAGAGCGTCGTCGTCTTGCCGGAGCCGGTCGGGCCGGTCACGAGCAGGACGCCGTCCGGGAGGTTGATCAGGCTCTCGAACATCTGCTGGTCGTCCGTCATGAAGCCGAGGTCGGGGAGGCCGAGCGCGAGGTTCTGCTTGTCGAGGATACGCATGACGATCGACTCGCCGTGGCCGGTCGGGACCGTCGAGACGCGGAGGTCGAGCTCGCGGCCGCGGACCTTGATCTGGATGCGGCCGTCCTGCGGGATGCGGCGCTCGGAGAGCTTCATGTTCGCCATGAGCTTGAAGCGCTGGAGGATCGCGCCCTGGAGGCGGCGGGGCGGGGACTCCTGCTCGCGCAGCACGCCGTCGATGCGGTAGCGGATGCGGAAGTGGTGCTCCATCGGCTCGAGGTGGATGTCGGACGCGCGGGCGACGAAGGCGCGCATGATGATCTGCGCGCAGAGCTTGACGATCGGGGCGTCCTTCTCGCCCGCCTGCGCGGCGCCGAGCTGGTTCTCGAGGCCGAGCGACTCCTCGTCCTCGCCGCCGCCGCCCTCGGCCTTCTTCTTTTCGTCGCTGTCGATCTCGTCGAGGAGGCCGGACATCATGTCGATGTCCTGGTCGGGGTAGAGCATGCCGAGCGCGGTGGCGATCTGCTTGAACGGGGCGATCGCGCCCTCGACGTCCTTGCCGAGGACCGAGCGGAGCGAGTCGAGCGTCTCGAAGTTCATCGGGTCGGCCATCGCGACCGTGAGGACGCCGTCCTGCTCGTAGAGCGGGACGACGCGGAACTTCTTGGCGAGCTCGCCGGGGAGGAGCGCGCGGACGGAGTCGTTCATCTCCAGGCCGGAGATGTCGAGGAATTGCATCCCGAACTCCTTGGCCAGGGCGCCGAGGACGTCGTTCTCCTCGATCTTGTTGGACCGGACCAGGGTGTCGACGATCGAGGCGCCGGACTTGGCCGCGTCGGTGGCGACCGAGTCGACCAGCGCCTGGGTGACGACGTTGTTTTCGAGGAGGATCTGAAGGACGTAATCGTCGTTGGATGTCACGGCGGAACTCCGGGGCTTCGGGAAAGGGAACGGGGGAAGGCGGGCCGCCCGGGGAGCCGGGGCGGCGCGCGCGCCTCCAAGGTGCGCGCTTTCGGACATTGTAGCACATCCCCCGCCGTTTTCCAAGCGGGATTTCGCGCGCGGGCGTGCGCAGCGCGCGAAGCGCTACAGGGCGACGGCGCGGCCGGCGAAGACGTCGCGCGCGTCGACGACGGCGATCTCCGGCGGAAGGCCGGCGGGTACGGCGCCGCGCGGGGTGGCGACGACGGCGCGCCACGCGACGCCGCGCGCGGAGAGCTCGGCGAGAAAGCCCTGCGGTACGGACTGGA
>CACWKU010000129.1 GCA_902761575.1 uncultured bacterium | reverse complement strand
ACGCGCGCCGCAGCCCCGCCGCGTCGAGCGCGGCGAGGTCCGCCGCGAGCGCGGCGTCGAGGGGCTCCGGGGTCACGGCGTCCATGGCACCCCTTCGACGAGGACGGTCTGCTCCTGGAGGAAGCGGATGCAGTCCGGGACGAGCGAGCGCGGGCCGCGGAAGAGGAAGATGCGGCCGCCGGAGGGGTCGCCTCTCTCCTTGATCGTCGCGATGCGGCGGTAGCCGAGCGACTTGCTCGCGACGTAGCCCGTCACGTAGTCCGGGTCGTCCGAGACGCAGATCTCCGCGACGATCCCCGGCGCGGCCTGCACCTTCGAGGCGAGGACGAGCGCCTCGCGGAAGTGGTTCTTCGCGCCGGCGTCGGCCGCGGCCGGCTCCGCCGCGTCCATCCGCGTGGCGCGGACGCCGCGGGCGCGGTCGGGCTCGAGGCGCTCGAGGGTGTCGGCGTCGAGGAGCATCGCGCCGCGCATGGCGTAGGTTTCGCGGAAGAGGGCCATGATCTCGGGGACGCGCGAGACGCCGTCCGCGGCGAGCAGCTCCGCGGCGCGGGCCATCCCCTCGGCGGCGGTGGCGGTGCGCTCGAGGACGACGGGCAGCGCGGGGACGCGGAGGATTTCGCCGGCCGGCTCGACGCGGAGGCGGATGTCGTCCGGCGTCCCCTTCGGATGGGCGAGCGCGCGGGCGCCGAGGGCCGCGAGCGCGGCGGGGACGGCGGCGGCGGGGACGACGCGCTCGGCGCCGGAGACGTGCGCGCCGCCGGCGGACGCGCGCATCTTGACGCAGAAGAGGGGAGGGGAGTCCATGATGCGCAGGGGCGGGCTATTCGTGGAAGTCCGGGTCGTCGGGCGGCGGGCCGGGCGGGAGCTCGCAGACGGCGCGGATCGCCTCGCAGATGCGGTCGAGGTCGGCGTCGGTCGCGACGAACGGCGGGATGGAGGAGACGAAGTTCGCGAACGGCCGGAGCCACACGCCGGTCTCGAGGATCACGCGGCGGACGTCCTCCGCGCGCGGCATCGCGCGCAGCTCGGCGACGCCGACGGCGCCGAGGACGCGGACGTCGGCGACGTTCGGGAGCGCCTTGAGCGGCGCGAGGCCGGCGCGGAAGCGCGCCTCGACGCGGCGCGCCTCCGCGGCGCAGTCGCCGGCGGCGAAGAGGTCGAGCGAGGCGCACCCCGCCGCACAGGCGAGCGGGTTGGCCATGTAGGTCGGTCCGTGCATGAACGCGGAGGGGCGGCCGCGCGAGATCGTCTCCGCGACGCGCTCCGAGGCGATCGTCGCGGCGAGCGTGAGGTGGCCGCCCGTGAGCGCCTTGCCGACGCAGAGGATGTCGGGCGTCGCGGCGCCGGGGCCGGCGTGCTCGTGCGCCCAGCGCGGGCCGGTGCGGTGGAGGCCCGCGGCGATCTCGTCGAAGACGAGCAGGATGCCGCGCTCGTCGCAGAGGCGGCGCATCTCGGCGAGGTAGCGCGGGTGGTAGAACCACATCGCGTTGGCGGCCTGGAAGACGGGCTCGCAGATCATCGCGGCGATCTCGTCGCCGTGCTCCTCCACGACGCGGAGCATCGAGTCGAAGTCGGAGGCCTCCCACGCCGCGCCGAAGCGCGTGCGGGGCTTCGCCGCGAAGAAGTGGCGCGGCATGATCCCGCGGAAGAGCGCGTGCATGCCGTCGGGGTCCGAGAGCGCCATCGCGCAGCAGGTGTCGCCGTGGTAGCCGCCCTCGAGCGCGACGAGCCTGCAGCGCTCCGGACGCCCGGCGGCGCGCTGGTACTGCACCGCCATCTTTGCGGCGACCTCGACGGCGATGGAGCCGGAGTCGGCGAAGAAGACGCGGTCGAGGCCGGGCGGCGCGATTCCGGCGAGGCGGCGCGCGAGCTCGACGGCGGGTTCGTGCGTGAAGCCGCCGAACATCACGTGCGACATCCGCTCCGACTGGCGCCGGACCGCCTCGACGATCGCCGGATGGTTGTGGCCGTGCGCGACGCACCACCACGACGCGACGGCGTCGTCCCCGATCGTCGCGTAGGGGTGCCAGACGTGCCGGCGGTCGTAGGCGAGGAGTTCTTCGGGGTTCATGCGAAAAGGGAGGGCGGGAAGAGCGGGGAGAAGTCGACGTCCGGCGGCGGCGCGCCGGCGGGCGTCCACGGGACGCGGACGAGGACCTCGGGGAAGCCGAGGCGGCGCAGGTGGCGCAGCGTCTCGGCGCGCGCGTCCTCGTCGATCGCGGGGTCGGCGCCGGGATGGCCGTTCCAGACGACGCCGGCGACGCGCATCCGGCGCGCCGCGGCCGCCTCGAGGGAGAGGACCGTGTGGTTGATCGAGCCGAGGCGCCCGCAGGAGACGAGCACGAGTGGCCAGCCGCGCGCGGCGGCGAAGTCGGCGGCGAGGAGGTCGCCCGCGAGCGGGACGAGCATTCCGCCCGCGCCCTCGACGAGAACGGCGCGGCGGCGGCGCGCGCACTCCGCCACGGCGCGTTCGATCGCGCCGAGGTCGACCGCGCGGCCCTCGAGGCGCGCGGCGAGCGCGGCCGACGCGGGGAACTTGAAGATCTGCGGGGCGGTGAGGCCCTCTACGTCCTCCGGCAGGCGCGGCATCCCGGCGATCGCGCGGTGGGCGTCGAGGTCCTCCGAAAAGCCGTCGCAGCCCGTCTGCACCATCTTCACGGTGCAGTGGTCCACGCCACGCGCGCGGAGGAAGCGCGACATCAGGCCGGTCGCGACGGTCTTGCCGACGCCGGTGTCGATGCCGGATATGAAAAAGACGCGGACGTCCGCCCGCGGCTCGCTTGGGTCTTGCATGGCCGCGGAGTCTAGCAGAAGGGTTCGTCCCCGGCAAGGGGCGTCCGCGAAGCGCGACGCTCCCCGGCCAGGCGGCCGAACCGCCGGCCGGGGAGGGCGTGGGAAACTAGCCGAACGCCGCTTCGTTCCAGCGCAGCTCGTTGCGGAACGCGCGGATCGTGGTGTCCTTGTCGATGAGGACGGTCTCGATGCCCATCGCGTCGCCCCAGTCGAGGATCTGCTCGGGCGTCAGGTCGAGCGTGAAGGCCGTGTGGTGCGCGCCGCCCGCGTAGATCCACGCCTCGGCCGCGGTCGGGAGGTCCGGCAGCGGCTTCCACAGCGCGGAGGCGACGGGGAGCTTGGGCATCGGGACGTCCTGCGGCAGGCACTCGACCGCGTTCACGATGAGGCGGAAGCGGTGGCCGAGGTCCACGAGCGAGCAGGCGGTGCCCGCGCCGGGCTTGCAGGTGAAGACGAGGCGCGCGGGGTCCTCGCGCTCGCCCATCGAGAGGAAGTCGACCTTGATCGCGGGCTTGCCGGCGGCGATCGACGGGCAGACCTCGAGCATGTGCGCCTGGAGGATCGCCTCGGCGCCCGGCGTCAGGTGGTAGGTGTAGTCCTCCATGAACGACGAGCCCTTCGCGTTCGGGATGCCGGCGCCCATCGCCTTGAGCAGGCGCACCATCGCGGCCGTCTTCCAGTCGCCCTCGGCGCCGAAGCCGTAGCCGTCGGCCATCAGGCGCTGGATCGCAAGGCCGGGGAGCTGGCGGAGGCCGCCGAGCGTCTGGAAGTTCGTGACGATCGCCTGGTAGTCGTGGCCGTCGAGGAACGCGCGGAGCCCCAGCTCGATGCGCGCCTGCTCGGCGACGTGGCGGCGGAACTCCGCCGGGTCGCGCCCCTCGAGGATGATGTCGTAGTCGGCGTAGTACTGGTCCGTGAGCGCCTTGACGTCGGGGGCCGGGACGGCGTCCGCGGCCTTGGCCATCTCGGAGACGTCGTAGGCGTCGACCGACCAGCCGAACTTCAGCTCCGCCTCGACCTTGTCGCCCTCGGTGACGGCGACGTCGCGCATGTTGTCGCCGAAGCGGACGACGCGCAGGTGGGCGCTCTCGACGACGCCGACCGCGGTGCGCATCCACGAGGCGATCTTCGCCTGGACGCGCGGGTCGGTCCAGTGGCCGACGGCGACCTTGCGCGGGACGCCCATGCGGGTCATCATGTGCCCGAACTCGCGGTCGCCGTGGGCCGACTGGTTCGTGTTCATGAAGTCCATGTCGATGTCGGCGAACGGGATCTCGCGGTTGAACTGCGTGTGCAGGTGCATCAGCGGCTTGCGGCAGCGCTGGAGGCCGTGGATCCACATCTTGGCGGGGGAGAAGGTGTGCATCCAGAGGATGACGCCGGCGCACTTCGGGTCGTCGGAGGCGGCCTGGAGCGTGCCCTCGATCGAGACCGAGTCGATGAGGGTGGGCTTCCAGACGACGGGGAAGGGGAGGGCGCCGGAGGCGTTGAGGCCGGCGACCATCTCCTGCGAGTGGGCGGCGACGGTTTTGAGGCATTCGTCGCCGTAGAGGTCCTGGGAACCGGTGGCGAACCAGAAGACGTAGTCGGGTTTGGGCAGCATTTGTGTTTTCCTTCGTGTCGGCGGGGGCTGCGGCGGCGTGCGTGCCGCGCCGGCCCCGCGGGTCGGTGTTGCGCACCAGTGTACCGCTTTTCCCCGCGCTTTCCAAGCGAAAAGCGAAACGGAGGGAACCCTGGCTAGCGGATGCCGCTCGTCACGCTCAGGACCGCCTGCATGATCGCCATGGCGATGAAGCCGACGACGGCCGCCACGGCGAAGATCATGATCGGCTCGAGCGCCGTCGTGAAGACGAGGATGTTCTTCTCGAGCTGGCTCTCGTAGCGCTTGGCCACGTGCTCGAGCGCGGACGGCATGTCGCCCGTCCGCTCGCCGACCGCCAGCAGGTCGATCACCATCGGCGGGAAGACGCCGCCCTGCTCGAGCGGGCCGGAGATCGTGGTGCCGTCCGTCACGCGCTCGCGCGCCTTGCGCAGCTCCGCGCCGACGACCTCGTTGCCGACCGTCTCGCTCGTGAGGTCGAGCGCGCGCAGGATCGGGACGCCGTTGCGCAGCAGCGACTCCAGCGTGCTGGCGAAGTTCGCGTAGACCGCGCTCGCGACGATGCCCTTCACGAGCGGCGCCCTGAGCTTGAAGCCGTCCCACGCGAGGCGCCCGGCCTTCGTCGCGGTCCAGCGGCGGAACGCGAAGACGCCGCCGGCGATCGCGAGGACCACGGCGGGCCACCACGCCTTGAACCAGTCGTTCGCGCCGAGCAGCAGCTTCGTCGCGGGCGGGAGGCCCTCGGGCCCGATCTGGTCGAAGACGAGCTTGAACTTCGGCAGGATGTACGTCATCGCGAAGATCGCGACGCCGACGCCCATGCACAGCACGATGATCGGGTAGACCATCGCGGAGGAGATCTTGGAGCGCATCGCGCGCTCGCGCTCGTCGTGCGCGGCGAGGCGGCGCAGGACGTCGACCATCGCGCCGCTCGCCTCGCCCGCGCGGACCATGTTCACGTAGACGGGCGTGAAGACCTTGGGGTAGCCGGCGAGCGCATCGGAGAAGGACTTGCCGCCGACGATGTCGTCGCGCAGCGCGGCGACGACGGCCGCCGGACCGCCCGCGCCGCCGCCGCGACGCGCGAGGGCGTTGAGGGCGTCGCCGAGCGTCATGCCGCCGTCCAGGAGGTCCGCCAATTCCCCCGTGAAGAGCAGGCGCTCGCGCGGATCCATCCCGACGGGCTTCGAGAACGAGAGGGAGAGCCCGCCGCCGCCCTTCGCGCCGGAGGCCGCCCTCGCGCCGCCCTTCGCGGGCTTCGCGGACGCGCCGCCGGAGCCGGACTCGACCCGCAGCGGCAGCAGCCCGAGGCGCGAGACGGCCGCGAGCGCGCCGCGGCGGTCGGCCGCGTCGACGGTCCCGGAGACGGTCTTCCCGTCGCGGCTCTTGGCCTGGTAGGAGAATTGCGCCATGTCTGGCCGCGGATGCTACCAGAATCCTCCCTTGAAGGCAACCGCGGTTGACCCCGCGGCGGGGTTCGGCTAGGATTCCCGCGCCATGGAACCCGCCACGCCGGCAATCTGGCTTGCGCCGCTGCGAGGCGTCACGCTCGCGCCCTTTCGCCGCCTGCTCGCGGAGCGCTTCGGCGGCGTCGACGCCGCCCTCGCGCCCTTCGCGGCGCTGGGCTCGGCGGAGAAGATCCCCGCGCGGATCTTCGCCGACGCCGCCGCGTCGCTCGGCGGACCCCTCCCGACCGTCCCGCAGGTCATCGGGCGCGACCCCGCCGCGCTGCGCGCCGCGGGGCTCGTCTTGCGCGACCTCGGCTTCGACCGGATGGACCTCAATTGCGGCTGCCCGTGGAAGTTCGTCGCGCGCAAGGGCCGCGGCTCGGGCCTCCCCGAGGATCCCGACGCCTTCGCGCGCATGCTCGAGGCCGGCTGCGAGGCGATGCCCGGCGGC
The DNA here is from genome assembly GCA_902761575.1 of uncultured bacterium. Lineage (GTDB taxonomy): Bacteria > Verrucomicrobiota > Kiritimatiellia > RFP12 > UBA3636 > UBA3636. The sequence goes on along the minus strand of CACWKU010000129.1, from coordinate 4,494 downwards.
TTCTCGATCAAGCTCCGCCTCGGCTACCGCTCGCCGGACACGCTCGCCGCGCGCGCGAAGCTGATCAACTCGTTCCCGCTGCGGTGCGTCACGGTCCATCCGCGCACCGGCGTCCAGATGTACGACGGCTCGGCGGACCTCGACGCCTTCGGCGCCGTCCTGCCGCTCCTGCGCGCGCCCGTCGTCTACAACGGCGACATCGCCTCGCCCGCCGACGCGGCACGCATCCTCGAGCGGTTTCCTTCGATCTCGGGAATCATGGTCGGACGCGGCCTCTGCGCGCATCCCGGACTCGCCGCGCAGATCCGGGGCGCGCCGCCGCCCTCGCGCGAAGCGGTCGCCGCGTTCGCGCGAGACCTCGCCGCCGAATACGCCTCCTCGCTCTGCGGCCCGGCGCCGCTCCTCGGACGGCTCAAGGAGCTCTGGGGCTACCTCCACCGCTCGTTCGAGGATGGCGACGAAGGACTGCGCCGCATCCAGCGAGCTACGACGCCGGACGCCCTCTTCGACGCGGTCGAGTCGCTTACCGCCCTCTCCGCCCGGCTCTGATCGCGCCGCACGGGCGCTTTCCTTTTGGGGCCGAGTCTGGTATCCTCCCGCGCCATGAGCAGAACCCCACCCCGCGGCCCCGTGGCCTTCCGGGTGGCGCGGTCCGAGGACGGCGCCTCCCTCCAGGAGTTCCTCGCCGCGAAGCTCGGCGTCTCGCGCCGCGCCGCCAAGCAGCAGATCGACGCGCGCGTCGTCCGCGTGGACGGCCAGTCCGTCTGGATGGCGCACCACCGGCTCCGCGCCGGCGCGGTCGTGACGGTCGCCGGCGTCGTCGATTCCCCGACCGCCGTCTCGAAGCGCCCGGACCGGGCGGAGATCCTCTTCGAGGATGCCGACTTCCTCGTCGCCGACAAGCCACGCGGCATCCTCGTGAACGAGGCCGCCTTCTCGCTCGAGACGCTCCTGCGGCAGCAGACCGGAAACCCGGAGCTGCGCGCCTCGCACCGCCTCGACCGCGACACCACGGGCTGCGTCCTGTTCTCCAAGTCCGCCGCGGCGCACGCGGCCGTCGTCGCCGTCTTCAAGGAGCACCGCGTTGCCAAGACCTACCGCACGGTCGTCCACGGCCGCTGGGACGCCGCCTCCTCGACGATCGACCTGCCGCTCGACGGCCGCCGCGCCCTCTCGCAGATCCACTGCCTCCGCGCCAACGCGAAGGCCTCGCACCTGGCCGTCCGCATCGAGACGGGCCGCACGCACCAGATCCGCCGCCACCTCGCGATGGCGCGCCACCCGGTGCTGGGCGACGCCACCTACGGCCCGAAGGTCGTCGAGGACCTCCGCCTGATGAAGCTCACGTATCCGCTCCTCCACGCCGTCGAGCTGGAGATGGACCATCCCACGCGCCCGGGCGAGCTGCTCCGCGTCTTCTCCCCGCTCCCGCAGGACTTCCACCGCTGGCTCGGCGTCCTGCGTCTCGAATAGCCCCGCCCGCCGATCCTCCGATTCCCCGGCCGCACGTCCGACTTTCCTCCCCATGTCCCGCGAACTTCTGCTCGTCCTCGAGGCCGCCTTCGGCGGCATCGGCATCTTCCTCCTGGGGATGCGCTTCCTCTCCGACGGTCTCCAGGCCCTCGCCGGCGCGCGCCTCAACCGCTGGATCGGGTCCGTCGCCGACAACCGCTTCCTCGCCCTCCTCGTCGGCATCGGCGTCACGTGCGTCATCCAGTCCTCCACCGCCACGACCGTCATGGTCGTCGGCTTCGTGAACTCCGGCGTGATGACGCTCCTGCAGGGCGTCGCGGTCGTCTTCGGCGCCAACGTCGGCACCACGCTCTCGCTCTGGCTCCTCACGCTCGACGTCTCGCAGTACGGCGAGTTCCTGATCGGCATCGCGATCTTCTTCTACCTCTTCTCGAAGCGCGAGAAGGTCCGCAGCGCCGCGATGTCCGCGATCGGCCTCGGGATGCTCTTCTTCGGGCTGGAGCTGCTGAAGAACGGCTTCGCCCCGCTGCGCGGGATGCCGGAGATGCGCGACGCGCTCTCGTTCTTCGAGGCGAACACGGCGCCGGGCTTCTTCGGCGCCGCGCTCGCGGGCGGCGTCGTCACGGCGCTCATCCACTCGTCGGCCGCCGTCGTCCTGCTCGTCATGGGGCTCGCCGGCGCGGGCGCGATCGACTTCCCGACGTCCGTCGCGCTCGTCCTCGGCTCGAACATCGGCACGACGGTGACCGCGCTCATCGCCTGCATCGGCTCCTCGCGCAACGCGCTGCGCGCGGCGCTGGCGCACACGCTCTTCAACCTCATCGGCGTGCTGCTGGTGACGCTCGTCTGGCACCCGTTCTCGCGCGCCTGCGAGTCGTTCTCGACCTGGGCCTTCCGCGGCGAGCCCGAGGGCCCGGCCTACTTCACCTTCGCGATCGCGTGCGTGCACACGTTCTTCAACGTCGCCACCACCGCCGTGCTCTTCCCGTTCATGCGCGTCTTCGTCGCGGTCGTGACGAAGCTCGTCCCCGTCCACGAGTCGGAGAAGGCGGAGGAGGGCTGGCGACCGCACTTCCTCGACGAGCGCCTCATCCCGCAGACGGCGGTCGCGCTCGGCCAGGCGCAGAAGGAGATTCTGCGCATGGGCGAGACCTGCCGCGCGATGCTCGGCGAGCTGCGCGCGATCCTCGCCTCGAAAGACCGCGACGAGGACCGCGAGGAGGGCGTCTTCCGCCAGGAGGACGGCCTCGATCTGGCGCAGAAGGAGATCAGCGAATACGTGGGGCGCGTACTGCACGACAACGTCTCCCGCTTCCAGTCCGACCTGGCGCGGCGCGAGCTGCGGCAGGCCGACGAGTTCGAGTCCGTCTCGGACTACGTCCGCAACGCGCTCAAGGCCTACCTCAAGATCCGCAATGCGGGCGAGGACCTCTCCGACGCCGCGCGCGCCGAGACGCTCGCGCTGTGCGATTCCGTCGGGGCGTTCCTCTCCGACGTCCTGGACATCGTCCAGATCGGCGATCCGTTCAACGTCCCCCGGGCGGTGGAGAAGAGCCGCGCGATCGAGGAGCAGGCCAAGCGCTGCCGCGACGCGCACCTTTCGCGCCTCGGCAAGACCTGCAACAGCCCGGTGAAGTCCCTCGTCTACTCGGATCTCCTGACGGCCTTCCGCCGCCAGAACGACCACCTGCTCAACATCGCGCAGACGCTGGGCGACTGACGTCCCGCGCCGGAACGGCGGCGCGGGTTTCGGTCAGGAGCAGGGTCGCGGAAACGCGGTCCGCCGGGAGGTTCGCGAGGCGCGCGACGGCGGCGCGGTAGGCGCGCATCTGCCCGGCGTAGGTTTCCGCCATGCGCGCGGCGAAGGCGTCCGGGGTTTCGCCCGGGCGGAGGCGGTTGGTCTTCCAGTCGTAGATCTCCGCGCGGCGGGCGTCGCCCTCGCCGCGGAAGACGACGCGGTCGAACGTGCCGGAGATCCATTCCGAGCCCGCGAGCTGCTCGAAGGAGCGCTCGCGCCAGAGGTCGGCGGCGTCCGCCGGCCGCACGAGCGCGTCGCGGAGCGGGGAAGGGGAGGAGAGGTCGAGATCGGCCGCGTCGATTCCCTCCGGCTGCTCGCCGGGCTCCGCGGGCAGCCAGTCGATGCGGGCGAGCGCCTCGTGGAGCGAGGTGCCGCGCTCGGCGGCGGTCTCTCCGGCGGGCGCCGCGAAGAGGGCGGCGGCGGACTTGCCGCCGTGCCCTTCGCGCGACGGCGTGCGCCGCTTGCCGACCGCGCGCGGAAGCGGCGCAAGGAGGGGAGGCCAGGGTGCCTCGCCCGATGCGCGGCCCGCATCGGGCGAGGCCCCCTGGGTCATGGGTTTCAATTCCACATGTTCTGCGAACCAGTCGGGGTCGCCGTCGGTCCATTCGGCGGCGCCGCCCCCGAGGCCGCAGACGCGGGAGACGTGGTCGAAGAACGCGGGCTTGCGCAGGTCGGCCTTCTCGGGCAGGAGGACCTGGAGCTCGGACTTGGCGCGGGTGAGGGCGACGTAGGCGACGCACAGCTCCTCGAGGGCGGCGTCGGCGGTGGCGCGCCGCGCGGCCTCCCCGACGGCGGGGTCGACGGCGAGGCTGGCGCCGTAGGGCAGATACCACGCGGGCGGGTCGCCGGGGCCCTCCAGGACGAGGCCGAGGTGCGAGTGGAGCGTGCCGAAGGCGTGCCTGCGCCTCCCGCGGAAGAACGGGACGAAGACGAGGTCGAAGCCGAGGCCCTTGCTCTTGTGGATCGTGAGGACCTTCACCGTGGCGGGGTCCGCGAAGGCGCGTTCGGTGCGCGCGCGGACGTAGCGGCGGAAGTCGAGCATCGTGCCGGAGCGGTCCGGGTCGGCGGCGTAGTCCGCGGCGGCGGCGACGAGCGCGTCGAGCCGGGCGCGCAGGAACGCGGCGCCCTCCGCGCCGGCCGCGAGGAAGGCCGCCTGCGCGAGGTCGCGGACGGTCTCGGCGAGGCCCTTGCGGGCGAGGTCGCGCGCGATGCGGCGCGAGAGC
>CACWKU010000128.1 GCA_902761575.1 uncultured bacterium | reverse complement strand
GGCTCCATAGCGGCGAGCTCCGGCGTGAACAGAAGGGCGAGAACGCCCTCCGCGCCGGCGGCCCCGAGCGCCTCGAAGCGCATCGCGCCGGGCGTGAGGAGCGCGGGGGCGCGGTCTGGCGCGAGGACGGCGAGCGGATGCGGCTCGAACGTGAGCGCCCACGCGGCGGCGCCGCGCTCGCGCGCCCGTTCGCGGGCCTCCCGCAGGATCGCGCGGTGGCCGACGTGCACGCCGTCGAAGAACCCGGCGGCGAGCACGACGCCCCCGGATCCGCCCACGACGTCCTCTGGCCGCTCGACGATCCGCATGGCTGGCTACCGGCGCACGGCGCTGGCCATGGCGCGGCGGGCGTCGCGGTCCAGCTCGCGGCGCTTGATCGTCTCGCGCTTGTCCACGACGTTCTTGCCGCGGCAGACGCCGAGCTCGCACTTGACGCGCCCGCGCTTGAGGTAGAGCGAGAGCGGGACGATCGTGCAGCCCTTGCGCTCCTCGTGCGCGCGAAGCTTCAGCAGCTCGCGGCGGTGCAGCAGGAGCTTGCGCGCGCGGAGCGAGTCGTGGTTGAAGATGTTCCCGAACCCGTAGGGCGGGATGTTCACGCCGCAGAGCCAGGCCTCGCCCGTGTTCTTGTCGATCTGCGCGTAGGCGCCCTGCAGCCCCGCGTGGCCGGCGCGGACGACCTTCACCTCGGTGCCCTGCAGCGCGAGCCCCGCCTCGAGCCGCTCCAGGACCTCGAAGTCGTGGAGCGCCTTTCGGTTGCGGGCGACGGTGCCGGAGACGGGCCCCGCGGCCGGTTCCTTCTTCTTCTCGGCCATGGGGATCTCTTCCGGGAAGGGGGCGGCGCCTAGTGGGCGAGCCCGCGGCGCTCGAGCGCCTCGAAGTCGACCTGCGAGACGAGCTTGCCCTCGGCGATTTCGCGCAGCACCGTGTCGATCGTCTCCTCGCCGACGCCGGGCTTCACCAGCGGACGCATGCCCTGGTTGATCTGCTTCACGCGGAGCGAGCACATGTTCACGAGCACGGGGATGCTCGGGACGCGTTCCTTGGCCTGTTCGAGGAGTTCGAAGTTCATGGTATGACGGGTCCTTTTCCGGACGGATTCGAGAAAACGCGCGGCATTCTAGCAGAGCCGCCGCGCGAAGTCAATCCAGCGCGGCGTAGAGCGGGTTGCGCAGGCCCCAGGTGAGGTTCCACGTGGTGAACGGCGGCTCGTTCTGGATCATCACCACGAGCGAGAGGCGCTCGACCGGGTCGACGAAGCTGTTGGTGCCGAGGGCGCCGTCCCAGCCGAACGTGCCGGGGTTGCACGGGTTGGACGACGGCGCGCCGGCGACCTTGACGTGGTTGAAGAAGGCGTAGTTGCTGCCGGGCTGGTCCTGCCAGTTGAAGAACTTCGCCTGCTCCGGCGCGAGCATCGGGCTCGTCATGAGCCGCATTCCGTAGGGCGAGAGGAAGCGGTGGCCGTTCCATGTCCCCCCCGCCTGCAGCATCGCCATCAGCCGGCACCAGTCGCCGATCGTCGAGACGAGCCCCGCGCCGCCGGCCTCGTAGGCAGTCTCGGGGACGTAGTCCGCGAGGCCGAGGCGCCGCCCGACTTCGGGCATCGCGCGCGGGGAGCCCTTCTCGCCCGGGACGCAGTGGTAGCACGTCGCCATCCGCGCGCGCCGCTCCGGCGTCACGGAGAAGCCGGTGTCGTCCATCCCGAGCGGGTCGAAGATCTCCTCGCGCAGCCACTCCCCGTAGCGCTTTCCCGTCGCGACCTCGATCACGGCGGCCATCACGTCGGCGTTGAAGCCGTAGGCCCAGCGCGAACCGGGGAAGAACGAGAGCGGGACGCCGCCCATGCGGTTCATGAGCTCCACCGTGCCGGTGTAGACGCCGCGGTCGACCTCGGCGGCCTGCTCTTCGATCAGCTTCTTGCGGCCGCGGTCGCCGGGATCCCAGTCGCCGACGTAGGTGATGCCGCTCGTCATGTTCAGCAGGTCGAAGAGGTAGACGGGCCGCCCGCCGGGGCCGATGCGGTGCAGCTCGCGGCCGTCCCACCAGCGCTGGTCGCGGAAGCCGGGCAGGTACTCGTAGACCGGCGTGCGCAGCGAAAGGAGGCCGCGGTCGGCCGAAAGGAGGCCGCGGTCGGCGCACATCGCGGCGGCGAGGCCGGTCACGCACTTCGTGGACGAGAACATCCGGAAGACCGTGTCGCGCGCCATCGGGCGCCCCTCCGCGAGATCCGCCATCCCGACCGCGGCGTGCCAGACCTCGCGCGAGTCCTTGACGACCGCGGCCTGGACGCCGGCGCACTCGCCGCGGTCGACGGCGCGCTTCATCCGATCGGAGAGGACCTCGAGCTTCTTCAAATCCAGGTTCATGGCGTGTCGGGGTTGGGTGGAAAACGGGCCCGATTATCCCCTCGCGCCCCCGCGGAGTCAACCGCCGGTTCGCAAGTCCGGGCGGGCACGCGGGTGGCTTCGCCGCCGCGGCTCGCCCGGCGCTTGGGAGGATGCCGCGGACAACCGGCCGGAAAACGGCGCGACCCGCGCGCGGAGCACGCGCCGCGCCTTCCCCCGCGGGCCCGGCGCGCAAGGCGCGCCGGGTTCGGCAGCCCCGCGGGTAGAAACATCAAGGGGTCCGGAGCGCAGCGGAGGACCCCGGTCGATTGCCGGAAGCCGCACCTTCCGCCTTCGTAGATCCGTGCGCCCCTTTCCCGCGCCTCTGCAACCCCGCACCTCTCGCCTTCGGAGATTCCTGCGTCCTCGACTCCCGGCCGGGGGCCTCCGCTTTGCTCCTGCCCCCTCGACGTACCTACTTCCGGAGCGGCGGAACCCGGCGGGCGGCAACCGACGCCCGCCGGGCCCGAGCGGGGCGAGCTCCGCCTGCGGCTTCCCCCTCATCGCGGCCGGTCGTCTTGCGTCTGGCTCCTCGCGCCTGGCCAGACGCCAATCGCCAAACGCCAGACGAAAACGGCGCGGCCCGCGCGGCTCCTCAAAGGCCTTGGAAACGCGAAGCGGAACGAGGCAAGCCCGACATTGTCGACTTCGTCGATTGGGTCGATTGAGTCGAACCGGCCGCTCGCTGGGGGAGGCTTCCCCGCCCCGCGGCCGGTCGTCGTGTGTCTGGCGCCTCGCGCCCGGCCCGACGCCAACCGCCAGACGCCAGACGATAACGGCGCGACCCGCGCGCGGATCGCCGCGCGCGGGTCGCTTGCCGGAAATCGGCCGGAGGCTTACTGCATCAAGATGAGCGCCGGGGTGTAATTAACGGCACCGGGAACCGTGCCATAAACGCGGATTTCATTAATCCATCCATGCCACCAGCCATTGTTGGAAAACTTCACCTGAATTTCCTTGACGGTCGTGTTGGAAAACTCCTTGGATTTTGTAATGACCTCCCCTTCCCCCACATAAAAACTCCCGGAAGACCAAAGGGCTGTTTCGTTAGCACCGTCCACTGCAACCACGTTGATGTTTTGCATAACGGCGTCACCCGCCGTAACAGTTACATCCACTTTGGACAACAGAATGGGCGTGGCAAACTTAACTGTAGCATACGCATTGTGGGCCCCCTCCCAGACAGTAGTTAAATCGTTGTCCACAATATAATCATTTTTATGGTTATCATCCCACTCCTCACCATATATATATTGCGACGTGGACACATCGGTGAACTGTACTTTCGTCTCATCGTAAGCCATCCCGCCAAACGAAGTCAAATCGACTGCGCCTTCGGAACAATCAACACGATAGTTGCATCGCGAACACGAGAACCATCCTTTGCCGGGCTTCACGACATTCGCCTTGTAGTCATGCCCCAATGGCAGACCTCCCGCCTCGCGTGTGAAAACCTCGCCACAAGAAGAGCATGTCGCCGTCTCCAACGCAACCTCCGTGCAAGTCGCGCTTCCGGGAACTTCCGTCCAGGCAGAGAGCGCGGAATGCTGGCAAGTCATTTCAGATGCGGGGACACCCCAAACTTGAATTTCGGAATGATCAGAATGCTTGGTGCCGTTTTCCTCAAAGACAAATTTTACGCGGGAAGCAACCGCATAGACGCCCCACTTCTTGGTGCCCATGCGGCAGACATTCGATGCATATGGGACCTGTACCCAATCATCGCCGCTGGATGACGGAGAGTAGTAAAGCGAGTATTTGTACCGATAATGTTTCGTGACATCGATAGTTGAAATGAAATAGGCGGACGAAAAATCGAGAACAACATACTTTGCTGTCACTGGGGCAATTCCATCGGTCAGACTGCCATTGACCAGAGTGGACAGTGGAGTCGCCCAAAAAAAACCACCGCCATTCAGATCCTCGTTACTGGCATCGTAGCTCTTGATGGTTGTCGTCTGGAGCCTTGCGATGTTCACTGGTTCCGCCGCAAAGCTCGGCAGCGCCACCGCGGCGAGGGCCAGCGCGAGGAGGAAGGAATGCGTGGGGGTCGTTTTCATTTCGGGATCCTTTCGGAGGGACGTTAAAGGGTTCGGTGGTTGGGTGGTTCGAAGGTTCCAAGTTCGAAGCGAGCTTCGCTCGCGTTCGAAGCCGGCTTCGCCGGCGTTGGAGGATGAAGGTCGAAGGTTGATGGTTGAAATGGAAAGGGGGCGTTTTCGAAATGAACTGTTCGAATTGTTTGAACCGTTGCCCGTCCTCAGGGTTTGCCGGGATCCCGGCGTTTGATCCGGCGGACGGTGTGCTTGATCTTGCCGATGACGAAGTTCAGTTCCAGGGTGGATTCGGTTTCGACGGTGTCCAGGTCGGGCATGACGATTTCGGTCAGCGCCTGCCCGAAGTGTCGCGTTTTCTGCGCCAGTTGCTTCCGGTCCGTCTCGCGGTGCAGCTCGACGAGCTCCCGCTTGAGCGCCCGGACCTTCGCGAACGTCTCGACGATGGCCAGCGTAGCCGCCGTCGCGCGCGCGCTTTTCAGGATCGTCGCGAGCATGTAGAGCCCGCGTTCGGTGAAGGCCTTGAAGTTGTATTTGGCGTGCTGGCCCCTTCCGGCGGGCTTTAAGGTCGAAAATTTCGACCTTAAAGCGTTTGTCTCGTCCGAATCGAGTTCGAACACATAGCCCGCGGGAAACTTGTCGGGGTTGTTCCGGACAGCCTCGTTCACGCGCTTGGTCTCGACGCCATACAGGACTGCGACATCCGAATCGAGGATGACGGGCGTATCCCGGATCGTGACAATCTTCCCTTCCACGTCCGCAATCAGAGAGGGAATGACATCCGCCGCCGTCGGAAGGACGGCGGGAACGGAGTGTCTGGCGGAAGGGGCTTTCATTCGAACTTGTGCAGTATTTGCACGGGTTGGGAGGCATGTGCAAGATTTGCACATACCACCGGCCAGCGGCTCCGGCGCGCGGGGCGCGCCGGAGCCGGTGCGGGACTACGGCTCTTCGCCGTCGGCAGGCTTCTCGCCCATGGCGTCGCCGATGGCGTAGGGCACCGAGGAGTAGCCGACCTGGTAGAAGCGGACGTCGTCCGTCACGCCGGTGAACTCCACCGTAGCGACTTCGTGCTCGTCCCCGTCCGCGTCCTTGACCGTTTCGGGGGTGATGGATTCCGCCGCGCGGCTGTTCTCCGCCGCGACCCACTCGCCCTTCGCGAGATCCGTGCTGGTGAAGTAGGTGTAGTACTTTGCGCCGGTCTGGAGGACGTGCTGTAGCGTGACGGTGCTCTGCGCGACCGTGATCGAGGTCGTGCCGAGGATCGTCGGGGCTTCGGCGGCGCCGACGGTGAGCGTGCCTTCCACGAACGTGATCTCGTAGTTCGCCGCGACGGCGCCGGAGACCGTGATCGGGAAGGTGTCGCCGGCCTTGGCCGTGGCGTCGTCGTACGTGCTCGTAGCGGTCGCCTGCGCCGTGAAGACGGTGTTCGTCTCGCCGTTCACGAAGCCGCTGTAGGAGAGCGTGTACTCCACGTCGGCCGCGGGCGTGCGGAACGGAACGGTGAGGTTGTCCGCCGTGATCGTGAGCGGCGCCTTCGCGATCGTGAAGGTCACGTTGGTCGTGTCGATCCACTCGCCGATGCCGGCGATGGTGGCGGTGACAGTACCGGCGTTCACGTTGTCGTTCGTCGCGACGCCGTCGATCACGTTCGTGTAGACGACCGTGTAGTCGGAGGCCGTGAGCGTGTAGTCGCCGAGGACGACGGACCCGATCTCGTAGGCCTGGCCGTTGTACGTGCCGCCCGCGACGGTGATCGTCGTGCCGATGACCGACTTGCCGGGCTGAACCTTGTAGCCGCTGGGCGTGTCCGCGACCGCGACGTAGCCTTCCTTGACGTAGGCGGACGGGTCGTTGTCGAAGTGGCCGCCGTCGATGACGAGCGTTTCCTCGGTGCCGGTCAGGGTGCCGTTCACGACCGTGTCGTCGCCCGAAACGGAGCCCGTGGCCCCGTCCGCGACGGTCACGCCGCCTGCGATTTCGCCGCCCGTGATGGTTGCCTCGGAGCCCGCGTCCTCGGCGGAAACGCCACCCGCGACGGTACCGCCGCTGATGGTGACGTCGGCGCCTTCGGAAACGGTGACCCCGCCCGTGACCGCGCCGTCATCCGAGACGGTGACGCTGGAGCCGTCATCCTCGGCCGTGATGCCACCCGCGACGGATCCGTCGCTGACAGTGACGTCGGCGCCGTTGGAGACGTCAACCCCGTCCGTGACGGAGCCGCCGGAGACGGCGACCGTTCCGCCGGTCGCGTCGACGCCACCCCTGACGGTGCCGCCCGACACGGCGACCTCGCCGCCGGTGGAGGCGATATCGCCCGTGACCGAGCCGCCGGACACCGTGACGTTGCCATCCGCGGACGTGATGTCGCCCGCGACCGAGCCGTTGCCGGAAACCGTGACATCGGCGCCATCCGTGGCGGTCACATCGCCCGTGACGGAGCCGCCGGAAACGGCGACCGCGGAGTCGCCCTCGGCGGTGACGCCGCCGGCGACCGTACCGCCGGTGACCGTGACCGTTGCATCGTCGGCCGTCACGCCGCCCGTGACGGATCCGGCATCCGAAACGGTGACGGCAGCGCCGTCGGAAACGGCCACGCTATCCACTTCGCCGCCGGAGACGGCAACCGTGGCAGTGTCGCCCTCGGCCGTAATCGTGCCATCGACCGTTCCATCGGCGACCGTGACATCGCCGCCGGTAGCGGCGACATCACCCGTGACCGTGCCGCCATCGACCGTGAGCGCGCCGTCCGCGGCGACCGCGATGTCGCCGGTGACATCGCCCTCCACGGTGGCGGTCCCGTCGACGACCGCGAGGGCCGTGGCATCATCGCCCGTGGCGACGATCGCGGCGTTCTCGCCGATCGTGACGGAGGCCGTGGCGCCCTCCTCGTCCGCCGCGTCGACCACGAGGACCTGGTCGGCCGCAGAGGAGATGGCACCGCCGCCGTTCTTGCTGTTGTCGACGATCGCGACGTCTCCGGAGACCACGATCGTGCCGGGCTCGGACTCGCCTTCGCCGGCGACCACCGTCCAGGTGCTGCCGTTGAAGTCGAGCGTGATGTCCTTGTCGAGGGCGATGGCGGGGGCTTCCACGTCGTCGAGGAGCTGGACCGTGTCGCCGTCGTTCGCGCGATCGATCGCCTCGGCGAGCGACGCGACGTAGTTCGTGGTCGTCGCACCGGTCGTGGCATCGGCGATCGTGATCACCGCGGCGACGGTGTCCTCCTCGCTGTAGGAGGCCTTGTAGACCGCGTTGCTCGTGACGGTCTCGATCGCGGGCGTCCAGCCGGCGAACGTGTAGACCTTCTCGGCCGTGGCGGCCTTGGCCGGATCATCGGGCTTCGAGATGTCCGCGGCGAGCGTGCCGTAGTCGTATTCGGTCGCGGCCTTGAGGACCGTCTCGCCGTCCTCGTCCACGAACGTGACCGTGTACTTGTTCGCCGTGTAGGTGACGTTGGCCGCGACGGCCGCGGCGGGCATCGTGCCCGCGACGACGTCGATGTCGGGCGTGTATCCGGTGACGGACGGCGATTCGACGGAGTAGGAGGCTCCGTAGACGAAGGAGCCCTCGTAGGCGTTCGGCGCGGTCACGCCCGCGGGCGTCACGTAGGCGATCGAGAGGACGAAGGACGCGCGATCGTACTTGATCTCGACCACGGTCGAGCCGTCGGCCTTGATCTCGGTCTGCTGGAAGACGCCCGCCTGGAAGCCCTCGTAGGTCTTCGCGACGGCCTCGGTCTGCGACTCGGTGTAGCCCTGGAGCGTCTCGCTGTCGCCTTCGACCTCGACGTAGGACTGGCCGTCCACAGACTGCTGCAGGTGCTTCACCGTGTAGTTCACGAGCGCGGGCGTCCACGTGGCCGTGTAGGCGCGGTCGCCGGTGCTGCCCGTCGGGATCGTGACGGCGGTCGAGGCGGCATCGAGGCCCGTGCCGGTCCAGCCGGCGAAGTCGTAGCCCTGCTTGGTCGGGTTCGCGAGCGCGATGGCCGGGGACTCGACCGTGTAGGTGGCCGGGTTGGCGTCGGCCGGATCGGTCGCGCCGCCGTTGAGCGTGTAGGCGATGTCGTAGGTCACGAGCTGCCACGAGGCGTAGTTCGTGACGGCGCCGAGGGATTCGCCCGCGGACCAGCCGGCGACGACCGCGCCGGCCGCGTTGGTCCAGCCCTCGAACGTGTAGCCGGGCGCGCCGGCCGGGAGGAACGCGACCGCGCTCTCGACCGTGTAGTTGGTCGGGTTGGCGACGGCGTTCGTGGCGGACGCGAGCGCGAGCACGTAGTCGATCGGGTAGACGAACGGATCGAGCGCGTAGGTCACGTGCTTGGCGTTCTCGCCGTCCGGGGTCGCCTTGACGTCGTAGCCGGCGACGCCGGAGACGGCCGGGCTGTCGTTCGTGAACGAGCCGAGCGTGTAGTCCACGACGAACTTCTCGGTCGTGGCGGCGAGCGAGACGGGCGCGATGCCGACGTTCTGCTTGAGGAGCGCCATCGTCTTGGCCGGGTCCTTGCCCTGGGCGGTGACGGCGGCCTCGGCGTCCGTGTACGGCGTCTCGCCGACCGCGGCGACGTAGGAGACGTCCTGCTCGGCGACGATGTCGTCCTTGACCATTTCCTTGCTCGCGAACGAGATGCTCTTGAGCGAAGTCACGTTGGCCGCGAGCTTGAGCGCGTAGACGCCGTTCGTGTCGCTGAGCGCGACGCCGTCGATGTAGTAGCGGGCGGTCGGGGTCTCGGCCGCGAGGTCGTAGACGGCGAGGTAGTCGTGGTCGCCTTCCGTCGGCTTGGCGCCGGAGAGCTTGGTCCACGTGCCGTTGCCGTAGGCGTAGTAGGCGGACGTCGAGTCGCCGTCGAGCTGGAGGACGGCGAAGCCGACCTTGGCGGAGCCGGTCGCGGGCGGAGCGGACAGGCCGACGGCGGGGACGGCGAGCTTCGTGTGGACGCGGACCATTTCGCCCTCGTTCGAGGCGACGGCGTTCGTGTAGGCGACCGTGGCGTCGCTCGCGTCGGCGACGGCCTCGAGCTGGTTCGTCGTGGCGGTGAACCAGGATGTCTTGGGCTTCGCGTAGAACGCGCCTTCGTTGTAGGCTGTTTCGGCGAAGGCGCCCGCCCCCTGCTGGGCCGAAACGGACCAGTTGGTGGCCTGGTTCCACGCGAGGCCGGAGAAGGAGAACGTGGCGGTGTCGCCGTCCCACGCCGCGGCCGGCGACGGCGTGTAGGTCACGCCGTCGATCGTTCCGACGGGGCCGAGGTCGACGGTCACCTTCCACGCGGCGGCGTCCACGGCGGCGTCGGTCGTGTGCGGATCGAGCGGGAGCGCGAGCGGGGTCTCAATCTTCTGCGTGAAGGAAGCGACGTAGGTGGCGTCGTTCGTGGCGGGGGTCACCTCGGGCGACCACCCGGCGAACAAGTATGCGTACTTGCCGGAGGCGTCGGACTTGGACGGATCCTCGGGCTTGAAGTCCGCGACCGCCGTGCCCCACTCGACCTTGTTCGTGGTCTCGGTTCCGTCCGCGACCCAGATGATCGTCATGAGGTTGGATTCGATCGTGAACGTGCCGGGCGTCACGGTCACCGCGTAGTTCGCGTTGGCCGTGTAGGTCGGGACGATCACGCCCGCGTAGACGCCGACGGCCTGCGTGTCGTTCGTGCGGCCGTAGGTCACCGTGCCGAGGTCTCCTTCGGCCACGAGACCCTCAACCGTGCCGGTGAACGCCGGATCGTCCTCGCCGTGCTTCTTCGACGCGTTGGCGACCGTGATCGTGACGGGCGCGGGCGCGATCGACCAGGCGACGGTCTTGTTGGTCGCCGTCGTGGGGGCGACCGTGTCGCCCGCCCACACGGTGTTGTCCGGATCGGCGAGCGTGACCGTGGCGGTGTAGTCGCCGGCGGCGGTCGCGGTGTCGTCGCCGGAGCGCGTGTAGTCCTCGCTGTCGGCGACGCCGGTCTTCGCCGTGCCGTCGTAGACGAGGCCGGTCTTGGCCGTCGGGACGGCGACCTTGGTCCAGGTCTTGAAGGCGGCCGCGTTGGTGACCGGCCCCGTAACCTCGGGAAGATTCTCCGCGGCGGTGGCAGTCGTCGTGACGGCGTTGGTCCAGCCGAGGAACGTGTAGAGCGCGGTCGTGTCGTCGGCCTTGGTCGGCGCATCGCCGTCGAAGGTCGCCTTCGTGCCGTACTCGACGTTCTCGTCGGTCTCCAGAACCGTGCCGTCCTCCGCGACCCAGATCACGTTGAACTGGTTGATCGCCCATTTCGCGTTGAGCGTGATGTTCGCTTCGACCGGCGTCTCGAAGTCCCAAGCCTCGCCGGCGACGAGGTTCGTGTACCAGCCCTGGAACGTCCAGCCGGTGAAGGTCGGAGCCGGGGTGGGCTCAGTTGCGGTCATGCCCTTGCCGAGAACCTGGGCCTCGGGCGGCTCGACCTTATCGTCGACGAACGTGACGGTGACGTATGTCGCGGCCGTCACGTTGCGGAAGTAGCCTTCGCCAGCCACCGCGTCCTCCGCGGAGTAGCCGTTGCGCGTGACCGTCAGCTCCTTCGCGACCGAGAACGACTCGTCCACGGTCTTGAGCAGCGTGACCGTGTCGGTCGAGTCCGCGGCAGCGACCGCCGCCGCGAGCGTCTTGTAGTAGCCGTCGATCCACGTTCCGTTCGCGGAGAGCGTCGCCGCGTAGCCGTCGTCGATCGGCTCGGGGACGAGGTCGGTCTGCGCCTCGTTCAGCTTCACGAGGCCGAAGTTCGTCGCGGCGTCCTCGTCGACCCACACGAGGTGCGTCGTGTCAGCGGGCACGCCCGTGATGTCGATCGTGCCGGCGGTCGTGATGGCGATGGGCTTGGCCGAGCGGACGAGGATCGCGGACTTCTTGTCCTTCGTCGTGAACGACGCGCCGTCGACCGAGATCGTCGTCGACTCCGACGGCATCCCGCCCCAGCCGGCGACGAACGAGTCGTCCACCTTGATGCCGCGGCCCGTCGTGGTGTCCACGGTCAGATCCTTGATCGACACGCTGTCGGCCGTCGTGTGGATCCAGATGGAGTAGACGTCAACCGTCTCCTCGATCTTGACCGTGTCGAGGGCCGCGTCCTTCCAGAAGGACAGGGCGTTGGCCGAGTTGACGTCCTTGAGCTCGACGTCGCAGTTGAAGGCGATGTTGTGGTTGGGGTTCTGAAGCGGATCACCGACCCACCCTGTCTGAGTGCCGGTGAACTCGCTCGTGAGATTGACGTCGTTCAGGACGAGCGTCGCGTCGTTCGCCGTGTTGAACTGCGCCCACGTCCCGTTCCGGACGACGTTGAGCGGATCGTGATCTTCGTGGCCGCGGCTCCGCCCAGGACGTTGCCGGTCTTCGAGATCTCAATCGAGGCGTCGTCCAGCAGTTCGACCGTCGATTCCGCCGCGTTCGCCGTCTTCACCGCGTCGAGAGCAGCCTGCAGCGTCGTGTAGTACTCGACCGAGCCGTCCGCGACGGAAATCACGGACGCCTTCGCCGTGGCGACCTGGTAGAGGCCCGAGCCGGCCTCGGTTTCGACGAGGCAGCAGCCGTCGGCGACGCCCTCGGCCTGCGCGTCGGTGAAGAGCGCCTCGGAATCGGCCGGAATGACCGTCTCGAGGTTGGCCGTTTCGACTTCGCCGCGGATCGTGCCGCCGGTGATCGAGGCCGTCACGTTCGCCGACGGCGTCTCCGACGCCACCGTGTCCGTTTCGTAGAACGCCTTCTCGCCCACGAGTCTGCCGCCCGAGATCGTC
>CACWKU010000127.1 GCA_902761575.1 uncultured bacterium | reverse complement strand
CCGCCCGCGGGGAGGCCCGAGACGACGAACGCCGGGTAGAGGACGCGCGTGGCGGGGTCGGGCGCGACGGTCCAGTCGTGCGGCGCCTCGCCCCAGTCGCCGACAAGCGCGACGTCGCCGAGCGCCCAGCCGGGGGCGGAGCCGTCCGGCGCGGCCCAGACGTAGCGGCGGCAGATTTCGTCGGTGCCTTCGCGGTGCGGCAGCTCGCCCGCGAAGAGCGAGGCGGCGGCGGGAATGGGGAACGCGGCCGAGGACTGGAGCCAGCCGACGCTGCCGGCGATCGTGCCGGACGCTTCGTGCAGGACGTTCCAGTCCGCGTCGCAGAACCAGACGTGGTAGCCCGGGTCGGCGGAGAAGAGGCCGAGCGGGGCGAGGCGCGCGTCCGCAAGGCCGGCGCTCCTTTCGCCGCGCGTCGAGGACGGGTCGTTGAGCGCCATCGTGCGCGCGGTTCCGAACTGAGAGCCGACCCAGCTGGAGAGCGCATAGGTGACGCCGACGAGATACGCGCCGTCCGACGGCAGCGAGAACGCCTTGAAGGAGTTCATATTGCCGGAATTGTTGCTGTCGATCGTATCCGCGGCGGTCTTGTCGTCGGCGTAGACGGTCGCGCGGAAGCCGCCGAGCGAGGCGCCGCCCGCGGGGAGGCCCGAGACGACGAACGCCGGGTAGAGGACGCGCGTGGCGGGGTCCGCCGTGAACTCGATGCCGCTTGCGGCGAAGACGAGCTTCGCGTCCGTCGCGGGCTCGCCCTCCATCGCGCGGCCAGGCAGGCGCCGGTCGTAGCCGGGCGCGGGGTCGGTCGATTCGCCGGTTTCGTCGCAGACCGCGCAAAGGCGGCCGGACTGCGTCTCGAGGCGCCACGTACGGCCCTCCCAGCCGTCGGGAACGACGACGAAGAGGTCGCGCCGGAACGTCGCGCCGCCCTGGACGTACTGGACGGCGTAGAGGCCGAGCGCGGCGTCGCCGGCGGGGAGGACCGCGACGCCGTTCTCGGAGGGGATCTCCGCGCTGGCGCGGAAGTAGCGCACCCCCTGCGCGCCGGGCGCGAAGAGGCAGAGCTGCGCGCCGGACCAGGCCGAGAGCGGGACGGTCGGCGCGGCTCCGGCGGGGAGCGCGGCGAGGACGACCTGCGGCGCGGTGGCGCCGGCGGCGGTGGCGCCGGTCTCGCGGAAATCGAGACCGGGCTCGGCGGCGGCGCCCGAGATGCGGAACGTACCGAGAAGGTTCGCGCCGAGCGCCTCGCTCCACTGCGCGGCGGCGTTGGCGAAGCGGACGGTCCGCTGGCCCGCAGCGGAGGGCGAGTCGGCGGCGGCGACGACATGCGTGCGCAGGTAGACGTGCCACTGCCCGTTGGTGATCGCCGAGGGGAGGCGCAGCGAAAGCGAGAGCGACTTGCGCTCCGGGCTCGGGACCGCGGCGCCGAGGTCGAGCGAGACGGGGCACGCCCAGAAGCGGTCGTCCGCCGCCTGGAGCAGCACCTCGGTCTTCGTCGGGCAGAAGAGGTCGCCGAAGCCCGTGTTCTCGACGTCGAAGGCGAGCTGGAGCGTGCCGCCGGGCGCGACGGCGTCCGTGAGCCTGGACGCGCGCAGCACGAAGCGGTAGCCCATGTGCGAGCGCATCAGCTCGAGGAGGTTGCGGCCGTTCCACTCGGAGAGCGACGGCATCCCGTCGAAGGCGTAGGCGCTCTCGGTGAACGTGTACTGCTTCATCTTCCTCACGACGCGCATCGAGTCGGGCGTCCCGCGCAGGTAGGAGAGGTGGCACCGGTACCATTCCTCCACCTGGTTGAAGCCGCTCTGCACGAACGGGGGCCAGGCGTTCTCCTGCTCGTCGGTCGTGAGGGTCGCGATTTCGCCGCCGTAGGGGATGTCGCGGAGGGCCTCGAGCCAGCGGTTGGCCTGGGCGCGGGAGAAGTTGTTGATGCCGTTCGCATCCGTGAACGTGCCGTAGTCGTAGACCGTGCCGAGGTAGCCGTCGTTGTAGAGCCCGATGCGGTCCCAGTCCTTCAGCTCCGTCAGACGCGCGAGGACCGTCTCGCCGCTGACGTTGCCGGACATCGCGCCGAGCACCTCCCGGCGGAAGAGGCGGAAGAGGTACTTCGGGGAGCGGACCTGGACCTTGATGCGCGGATCGAGCTCGTCAAGCCAGGTACGGACAATCGTCGTGTCGTATTCCGGGTGCGAGGCGTCGTCGTATTTCGAGCTGTGCATCTCGCCGAACTGGCCGATGATGCCGCACTCGATCGACGGGACGACGTCCGCGTAGTCGTTCAGGACGGCGGCGATCTGGCGGATGTGCGCAAGCACCATCTCGAAGGCCGGTTCGCAGCCGGAGACGCCGTCGTAGTCGTAGGCGAAGCGCGGGGTGACGAGCGCGCCGTTCGCGCGGACGTTCGCGAGCGTCGCGCGCCAGGCCGCAAGCGTCTGGTCGTCGATCGGGATGTCGGCGCCGCCGACCTTGGAGACGCCGTCCTTGATGCCGCAGGGGGGATAGTCGTTTCCGGCGGAGAAGGCGGCGAGCTGCCAGAGCGGAGTCGAATAGCCGGTCGGCGAAAGGACCTCGGTCGCGCCGGGCGCGGCGCGGTGCCACCCGCCGGAGATCGAGCCGCGGGGGACGTTGGCGGAGAGCGCGTCGGTCTCGCCGACGAGGGCGTCCGCATAGGAGAGCCCGGCATCGACGAGCGCGGCGGAGGCGAGAACGGGGGCGAGGAGAATGGCGAACGCCGCCCGGAAGGTCTGCCGGAAGTCGGAAAATCGTGCGAATCGCATGAAGCGCATGCTATCACCGGAGGGCCGCCACGTCCAGCGAAATCGCGTCCAGTCCGCTCCGGATCGAGTCTTTCCGATCCGCTCGCCGCCTCTTTTTGCTTGCCTTTCGCGCGCGGATATGCTTCAATACGCGCGACGGACCC
Source organism: uncultured bacterium (assembly GCA_902761575.1). GTDB lineage: Bacteria > Verrucomicrobiota > Kiritimatiellia > RFP12 > UBA3636 > UBA3636. The sequence continues at coordinate 6,067 of CACWKU010000127.1, read as the reverse complement.
GAAGGGCCCGTCTTTCCCCGCATCCGTTCCCATGCCAGCCAAATACAAGCGCGTCCTGCTCAAGCTCAGCGGCGAGGTCCTCCTCGACCGCGCGACCGGACGCTGCATCGACCCGGCCGTCGTGGCCAGGATGGCCGCGAAGGTGAAGGCCGTGAAGGAGATGGGCGCGGACGTCGCGATCGTCCTCGGCGGCGGCAACATCTTCCGGGGCGCAACGGGCGAGGAGCTCGGCATCGACCGCTGCGCCGGCGACTACATGGGCATGCTGGCGACGATCATCAACGCCCTCGCACTCCAGAACGCGATCGAGAAGGCCGGCCTCCCGGCCCGCGTGATGACGGCGTTCCCCTGCCAGGGCGTCGCCGAGCCCTTCATCCACCGCCGCGCGCTGCGACACCTCGAGAAGGGGCGCGTCGTGCTCTTCGCCGCCGGCACCGGCAACCCGCTCTTCTCGACCGACACCTGCGCCGCCCTCCGCGCCCGCGAGATCGGGGCGGACGTCCTCGTCAAGGCGACGAAGGTCGACGGCATCTACACGGCCGACCCCAAGAAGGATCCGTCGGCCAAGAAGCTCGACCACCTCACCTACGCGGACGCGATGCACCGCGGCCTCCGCGTGATGGACGCCGCCGCATTCGCGCTCTGCGAGGAGCACCGCATCCCGATCCTCGTCCTCGACTTCTTCGCCGAGGGCGCGCTCGAGACCGCCGTCGCCGGCGGCAAGGTCGGCACGCTCGTCGACGGATCGGAACCTCCCCCCGTTTTCGGATAACCCTTCAACCCAAAGGACCAACAACATGGCACATCCCGCTCTCGACACCGCGAAGGAGAAGATGGACGGCGCGCTGCGCAGCCTCAACCAGCAGCTCGACGGCATCCGCACCGGCAAGGCCTCGCCCGCCCTCGTGGAGAACATCACCGCGCTCTACTACGGCGCCCCCACCCGCATCCGCGAGCTCGGAAACATCGCGACGCCCGAGCCCCGCCTCATCACCATCACGCCCTACGACCCCTCGGTCGTGAACGAGATCTGCAAGGCGATCCTCGCCGCCAACATCGGCGTGACGCCCGTCTCCGACGGCCGCAAGGTCCGCGTCCCGATCCCCGAGCTCTCGGAGGAGCGCCGCAAGGAGATGGCCAAGGTCGCCGCCAAGATGGCCGAGGACGCCCGCATCGCCGTCCGCAACGTCCGCCGCGAAGCGAACGACGAGGCGAAGAAGCTCCAGAAGGACGGCAAGCTCACCGAGGACGACCGCGACCGCCTCCTCGAGGACATCCAGAAGGCCACCGACGCCGCGATCGGCAGGATCGACGCCGCCGCCAAGGCCAAGGAAGCCGAAGTGATGGCCGTCTAGGCCGCTACGCGGCAATGCTGAATGCTGAATGCCCCGCCGACCGTTTGACCCGTCAGACCGATAGACCGTTGGACCGTTAGACCAGGAGATTCCATGGACATCAAGCCGATCACCATCAAGCCGATCACGCCCGCCGGCGCCCCGGATTCCGCCGCCGCGCCCTCGGTCCCGTCCTCCGGCATCCGTCCGATCAACATCAAGCCGATGGCCGCGCCGACGCTCAAGCCCGCCGCGGCCGACGGCGGCGAGTCGGCGACAATCCGCCTCAAGCCCGTCCCGCCGTCCGGCGCGGAGCCCGCCGCGGCGCCGCTCAAGCCGATGCCGCTCAAGGCGCCGCCCGCCGGCGCACCCGCCGCGCCCGTGCCGATGCAGGCCCTGAAGGGCAAGACCTCCCGCATCTCGCTCGACTCGGCGCTCTCCTCGCCGCCCACCGCGGCGGCCGCGCCCGCGATGGGCAAGCTCACGTCGAACCTCTCCGCCGCCGCCCAGGCCGCCAAGGGCCAGACCGCCAAGGTCTCCCTCACGATCATGGACGACGATGCGATGACGCGCCACCAGACGCTCCGCATGAAGGCGCCGACGGCCAAGCCCGCCGCCCCGGCGCCCGTCGCGGCGAAGCCGGCGGACGACGCGTCCGAGGCCCCCACGATCCGCAAGAAGACGCTCGTTCTCAAGAAGGACGCCGAGGGCTCCGCCCCCGCCTCCTCCGCCGGCGGCGACGAAGGGACGAAGCCCACGCTCCGCCTCAAGCCGACCGAGGGCGGCGCGTCCGGAGGCTCCAAGCCCAAGATCACGCTCAAGGGCAAGACCGCCGCCGAGAAGGACGAGGAGAAGAAGAAGGCGGACGAGGCCGAGGAGAAGGCCGCCGAGGCCGCGCCCGGCTCCGGATTCGACCCGTCGATGGTCGTCCAGAAGCCCGAGAAGACAAACCCCGTCTTTCCGATCTTCGCGATCGCGTCGATCCTCGTCGCGATGTTCACGATCATCCTCTTCATGTCCGAGCGCTCCTCCACCGGCGGCGCGGACCTCTCCTACACGAAGCTCGTGTTCCGCTACGGCCCGAACAGCGAGCGCGCCGGCGAGCCCCTCGGCTTCCCGGTCTTCGCCGGCAAGCAGTGGCAGTGCCCCGGCCTCCCGCGCGTCACGCTCTTCCGCCGGTAGCGCGCCGCACGACGCTTCCGCCGATCCCCGCCGCGCGGCGCACGCCGCGGGCGTCGCGGCCGCCGGAAACGGCGGCCGCTACTCCTTCATGAGCGCGAAGAAGCGCTCCTCGTAGGCCGAGAAGACGCCGTGCCTCTGCAGCAGCGCGCCGAGACGCTTCACGAGCGAGCGGTCCTTCGCCGCCGCCGCGAACGCCTCCTCGATCTCCTGCCGCGCGTCCGGCGCGAGCGCCGCGGCCGCGCCCTGGTCGAAGAGGTGCTTCTCCGCCATCTCGCGGATGTTCTTCTTCGCCGAGCGGTTCACCACCTCCCAGAACAGGCGCACGAGCGAGACGTCCCACGGCTCGTCCACGCCGCGCACAAGCGCGAGGTAGGGGTCCTTGCGCGCGGCGACGTCCTTCGAGACGTCCGCGAGCACGGCGTCGATCGGGCGCGTCACCAGCTCCTCGCTGAACGACTCGCGCCTCAGGGTGTAGCCGTAGCGCAGGATGTGGACGTCGTCCTCGTGCTCCGCGAGCCAGCGCACGTACTTGCGCGCCTCCTCGCCGAAGCCCTCGAGCAGCATCTCCGAATACGCCGAGGGGGTGATGATCTGCGGCTTCAGGAGCTTCATCCGCCCCGAGCGCACGTGGCACTTGCCGACGCTGTCCATCAGCTCCGACACGACGATGTAGTTCACGAGCGTGTTGCCGAACGTCTCCAGCATCCCGGTGGGCGGGACGAGGATCTCCGTGTTCGCGACCGCGTAGCGGAAGTCGAGTGAATTGGGTTCGCTCATGTCCGTTCGGAAGAATCGATAGGCAATGCTGAATGCTGAATGCCGGGGCGGAGCCCGGCCGTCAGGACTTCGAGAGGCGCTGGCCGTCCTTGGTGTCCTTCACCGCCCAGCCGAGGGCGGCGATGGCGTCGCGGAGGCGGTCGGACTCGGCCCAGTTCTTCGCCTGGCGCGCGGCGGCGCGCTGGTCGAGGAGGGACTGGACCTCGGCGGGAATCGCGGCGGCGGGGCGCGCGAGGACGCCCAGGACCGTGTCCATGCGCGCGAGCGCGGCGAGGGCCGCGGCGGCGCCGGCGGCGTCGAGCGAGCCGGCCTGCGCGAGGCGGTTGCCTTCGTTCACGAGCGCGAAGACCGCCGCGAAGGCGAGCGGGGAGTTGAGGTCGTCGGCGAGGGCGTCGGCGAAGGCGGAGAGGTGCGGGGCGGTCCAGTCTTCCAACGACCGGGGGGCCGCGCCACCCGAACCTCCTGCAGGGGCGGCGAGAGCCTCCATCCTGACCGTGAACTCGTCGATGCGGGCGAGGGCGGTGCGGGCGGCGACGAGGGCGTCGAAGGCGAAGTTGAGCGGCTGCCGGTAGTGGCCGCCGAGCAGGACGTAGCGGATCTCGCGGCCGGTGTAGCCCTTGGCGAGGAGGTCGCGCAGCGTGAAGAAGTTGCCGGCGCTCTTGGACATCTTCTCGCCGTTCACGCGCAGGTGCGCGCAGTGCATCCAGAGCTTCACGAACGGCTTGCCGGTGGCGCACTCGGCCTGGGCGATCTCGTTCTCGTGGTGCGGGAAGAGGTTGTCGATGCCGCCGGTGTGGATGTCGAACGTCTCGCCGAGGTACTTCGTGCTCATCGCGGAGCACTCGATGTGCCAGCCGGGGCGGCCGGGGCCCCACGGGGAGTCCCACTTCACGTCGCCGTCGTTCTCGTCCCACGCCTTCCACAGCGCGAAGTCGCCGACGTCGTCCTTGGCGTACTCGTCGTTGGAGATGCGGACCGAGGCGCGCATGCCGGAGCGGTCGAGGTGCGCGAGCTTGCCGTAGTCCGGGTCCTTCGCGACGGAGAAGTAGACCGACCGGTCGGGCGCCTGGTAGGCGTAGCCCTTCTCGAAGAGCTTCCCGATGAGAGCGATCATCTCCGCGACGTGGTCCGTCGCGGCCGGGTAGACCGTGGCGCGTTCGATGCCGAGCGTGTCGAGGTCCTCGAAGAACGCTTTCTTGTAGGTCGCCGTGTAGTCGCGCAGCGGGACGCCGGCCTCGCGCGAGCCGCGGATCGTCTTGTCGTCCACGTCCGTGAGGTTCATGACGTGCGTGACCTTGAGCCCCGCGTATTCGAGCGTGCGGCGCAGCAGGTCCTCGAACATGTAGGCGCGGAAGTTGCCGATGTGGGCGAAGTTGTAGACCGTGGGGCCGCAGGTGTACATCCGGACCGTGCCGGGGACGAGCGGCTCCAGCGGTTCGACGCGGCGGGTGAGCGAGTTGTAGAACTTCGGTTGCATGACGGCGCGCATTCTAGCAGAACGGGCTCCGCGGGGCAAACCGACCGCCAGAACCGCTTTGACACCGCGCGCCCCGCCCCCTATAATCGGCGCCAATGAACGACGAAGAGAAATCGCCCGCCCCCCCGACGCCCGCGGAGGGCTCCGCCGCGCCCCGCAGGGGCCGCGCGCTCTGCCTCTGCTCGGGCGGCCTCGACTCGCTGCTCGCGCTCTGCGTGCTGCGCGACCAGGGCGTGCACGCCGAGGCGATCCGCTTCACGTCCCCGTTCTTCGCGGATCCGCGCGAGGCGAAGCGCGCCTGCGAGAGGCTCGGCTTCGCGGTGCACCTTGTCGACTTCACGGCGGACATCCTCGCGCTTCTCGAGAACCCGCCCTCCGGCTTCGGCTCGTGCCTCAACCCGTGCATCGACTGCCACGCGCGGATGATCGCCCGCGCGTGGGCGTTCGCGCAGGAGAACGGCTTCGACTTCGTCGCGACCGGCGAGGTGCTCGGGCAGCGCCCGATGTCGCAGCAGCGCGGGCCGCTCAACCGCGTCCGCAACCTCTCCGGCGCCGGCGGCCGCCTCCTGCGCCCGCTCTGCGCGAAGCGGCTCGAGCCGACCGAGGCCGAGACGCTCGGGCTCGTCGACCGCGAGCGCCTGCTCGACCTGCAGGGGCGCAACCGCAAGCCGCAGATGGAGCTCGCGAGGAAGTTCGGCATCCATGACTACCCCGCGCCCGCCGGCGGCTGCAAGCTCACCGAGCCGAACTACTGCCGCCGCCTCAAGAACCTGATGGCGCACGAGGGGCTCGGCGACGCGCGTCTCCTGGAGGCGTGCAACCACGGCCGCCACTTCCGCCTCCCGGGCGGGACGCTCGTCGTCCTCGGCCGCGACCGCGCCGACAACGAATACCTCCGCACCGCGATGCGCGGCGGCGACGCCGTCCTGCGCTCCGTGAACGTCCCGGGGCCGACCGCGCTCGCCGTCCATCCGACGGAGGACGACCTCGCCGCCGCGCGCCGCCTCGTCGCCGCCTACGCCGACCACAAGGGCGTCGACACGGTCGTCGTGCGCGAGGCCCGCCCCGCCGCGCCCGCCGCCGACCACCCGCTCCCGCCCGGCCCGCGCGACGAGTTCGCCCCCTTCCTCCTCTAGCCCCGTTCCCGCCATGAACAAGACCTCCACCATGCGGATCGACCTCATCCCCGAGGTCTCCGACGTCCCGCTCTCCCGCGGACCGAAGGCGATCCGCATCCGCGCCGCCGGCGCGAAGCCCGCGCCGGCCCCCGCCGCCCCGCCGCCGCCCCCCGCCGCGG
>CACWKU010000126.1 GCA_902761575.1 uncultured bacterium | reverse complement strand
TGAGCGGCGAAGCCGCGACACTCGGCCGCAGCCGGCGCGGCGCGAGCCGCGCCGTGCAAGGCCGCTCGACCCGCCGCCGCCGCCGTGGCGGGGCGGACACCCCGCCACGGCGTGCAAGGCCTCCCTGCTGGCGCTGTTCGCGCTCGTGGCGCTTCCCCCGGCGGCCGGCGCCGCCGACACGCCCCTCCCGGCGGGGGCCGCGCCGCCGCCGCAGGACGCCGACTGGGTCGCGGAGGTCGCGACGGGCGCCGCGATGTCGGAGGCGGAGTTCCGGGACCGGTTCCTGATGCCGCTCCTGCGCGAGGAGGCGCTCGAGCCGCTCCTCGAGGGGCCGGACGCGGACGCGCCGTGGATCGACGAGGCGACGAACTACGTCGAGCGCGAGCTGCTCCTCGCGTGGGAGGGGCCCGGCCGGATGCCGTCGCGCCCGCACGCCGACTGGGGCCGCGCCTACGACTTCACGGTGAAGGAGGGGTCGCGCGACCCGCTGCTCACCTGGATGTCGGTGCTGGGCCAGAAGAAGTGGCACTGGGACGACAAGGCCCGCGTGCAGCTCGCGGGGCTGGAGGAGGCGCTCGCGTCGCTTCCCGCGGACGAGGCGGCGTTCCCGCGCCTGCTGGCGGCGCACGCGCGGCAGACGCTCGACCCGGCGCCGGAGCACCGCGTCGCGCTCTGCGGGGCGGCGGTGCGCTGGGCGGAGTCGCACGCCGGGCGCCCGGAGCGCTCGGAGGCGGTGCTGCGCGTGCTGGAGCAGTTCGTCGACGTGGAGGAGCCGTCGTTCGTCTCGGCGCTGCTCGAATCGGAGGCCGACCCGTGGATCGGGCTCGTCGCGGCGGGGCGCTCCTCGTTCGCGCTCCACTTCCGCGACCGAGACCCGGAGGAGCGCAAGCGGCACATCGACGACGCCGAGGCGGCGTGGGGGCGCGCCTGGGAGCTGCACCCGGAGATGCCGCAGGGGGCCGAGGGGATGATGCGCGTCGCGGCGCGCCGGGGAGACCGCGCCGGCATCGACGCGTGGTTCCGGGAGGGCGTCGCCGCGCGCTACGACTCGCCGTCGCTGCACGACCGCTACGTCGCGTTCCTCCGGCCCGCCTACGGCGGCTCGATCGGCGCGCTCGTCGAGCACGCCTGGAGCTGCCTCGACGCGGCGAACCCGGGATGCTTCGGGGACGACGCCGCGCTGGAGAGGGAGCGCTCGATGCTCCCCTACGGCGGCGTCCTGGCGTTCCTCGCCGCGCTCGACGTCTCGGGCGAGAAGCCCGCGCGCTTCTTCGGGGCGGCGGGCGTGCTCGGGGAGATCTGCGCGGCCCTCGCCCCGATGCTTTCCCCGCGGGGGGCGGGGACGGGCCCCGGCGACTACGACGCGACGATGCACGCGCGGTTCGAGTCGGCGTGGTTCCTCGCCTCGCTGCTGTGGACCTTCGGGGACGCGGACGGCGCGCTGCAGGCCTTCGAGACGGTGGACGGCGTCCCCGACTACTACTGCCGCCGCCTCCAGCAGTCCTTCCCCGGCACCTTCGACATCTACCTCTCGATCGCGGGCCTCAGCGGCCCGAACGCCGGGCTCGTCCGCCCCCTCTACGAGCGACTCCGCGCCGGCGACGCCGAGGGCTACCTCGCGCACTGGGAGGAGGCGTTCGCCGGCGGGCCGCCGGAGCGCCGCGAGACGGGCCTCCTCGAGCGCCTCGCCATCCGCGCCTTCCTCGCCGCGCGCTTCCCGGGCGGGGAGTCGTGGCGCGTCCCCGTCACGCCGCACCGCGAGTTCTCCTGCTGGCACGGCTACGGGATCGGCTGGCAGCCCGAGCCGGACGACGAGGGCGGCTACGCGTGGTTCACCGGGAAGCAGCCCTACGCCTGCTTCGAGTTCGGGCTCCCGCTCCCGACGCCGCTCGAGATCGAGACCTCCTTCGAGCTTACGCCGAACCCCGCCACGAACGCCCTCTTCGCCATCCGCCTATTCCCGGCCGACCTGCGCTTCTCCAACCACAGGGGCGAGAGCCCGGTCCTCTCCGTCCGCGTCGGCCCCGACGGCACCGCGCTCCTGCGCCTCGGCGCCTCCGGCGAGCCCTACGTCGACAGCGGCTACACGCGGGGAACCATCGCCGAAGCCCGCGTCCCGCTCGGTCCGCAAGCGCGCATCCCCCTCCGCGTCGTCTGTCTCGCGGACCGCGTTCTCGCCTATCTCGGCGACGACGAGACGCCGGCGATCGACGCCCCCTGCGCCGCCTTCGCCCCGGAGGCCCTCCCGGACGGCGCCAAGCTCGTCTTCTACGGCGTCGACTGCAAGTTCTTCGGCTTCGCCTTCCGCAACCCCGTCCCCGACACGGACGCGCATCGTGCGAGATAAATTCGACTTGCAACGTTTGTCTTCCGATTGCGGAGCTGATAGAATCTGCGGCACGAAACGGATTTCCGCCATTCTTCTCATCGGCGCGACGGTGCTTGCGGTTCATGCTTCGGCCTCAGACGGCATTCCGCTCTCTCCGTCGGACATGACCTCGGCGCTGGAACGGAAGATCGTATCCGGCGTGGGAGTCATGTATCCCGGTTCCGACCTGGAGAGCGCGACGACTCCCGCGCTCGCTCTCCTCGATGCGGAATGGCCCGACCCGTTCCTCGACCGGATCGGCGAAACGATCTCCGTGCGCGTTTCCTCAACCACGGGGTACTACGAGTTCACGGACGAGTCCGGCAGCGTCTTTTGGATCGAGATTCCGGTGGCGCCCCTTACATGGAACTGGGTCGCTCCGTTTCTCCGGCCCTACGATCCGCCGACCCAAGACTTCTCCCTCATTGCCCCGTGGCACCTCGCCGACCGATGGAGGCTTTCGACCGAAGCGCTCGAGGAGCTACGCGCGGTCCCGCCTCTTCTCCGCTCTCTCCCGCCGCGCTCGGCGCCCGAGACCAGCGACGTGACGAACCTCTGCTTCACGGCATTCGCGTTCACGGAGACCAATCTCTACTTCACGGCGGCATGGCCGACGAACGATGCGCTGCCGGATAACCTCATCGACCTCTACTGCTCGACGAACGAACTGAACCGCTTCCGGTTCCTCATTTCGTCCCACCCCGCCACGAACCCGCCCGTCTCGTTCGACATCCCGTCGGCGCTCGTTCCGAACTGGGGTTGCGCCACCTCGCACGTCCACGATGCCACATGTCCGGTCATCACGAACATCGTCCTCTCGCCCCTCGACGGCACGACGATTTACACCAACGTCGTCTACGGCTGCGCGGTCACCAATTCCCCCCAGGAGGCCGCCTTCTTCAGACTCGGCTCCCGCGTCGACACCGACGGCGACGGCCTCGCGGACGCCTACGAACTCTATGTGACCGGAACGAGCACCAACGCCGTCGACACCGATCTCGACGGTCTTTTCGACTCCGATGAAATCACCTACGGAACGGATCCCAACGTCCCGGACACCGACGGCGATGGCCTACTCGACGGAGAGGAAGTCCTGCTCCTTTCGACGAACCCGCTTGCCGGCGATACGGACGGCGACGACCTTTCCGACCGCACCGAGGTCGGCGCAATTTCAACCGTCGAATACCAGTGGCTCGATTCCGGAGCCGCGACGAACCTCCTTTCAGCCGGCGGGGACGACAACGGCATCTGGACGTTTTCCCTTTCGTCCCCGTTCGTCGGCGACGGTGTCTCCCATCACCGCGTCGCCGTCGACACGAACGGCGTCGTGTTCCTTCTGGAGCCTGGAGGGTCCGTAACGAACGTCCATCCCGCTCCGCAGTCCCTCTCGACCTGGACGAATAGCCCGGCGCACATCGCCGTGGCCGCCCTCTGGTGCGCGTTGGAGAGCGATTCGGAATCCGCCCTGCGCTTCTTCGAGACCGCCGGCGCGTCGGTCGTGGAGTTTGACGGGTTCCTGCTTCCGGTCGCGCAGCGCGGAGGGGGCGGGCTTCGCACGGAGCCGTCCCGCCGTGCATCCTTCGAGGTCGTGCTTCCTCACACCGTCCATGACACGCTCGACGTATACTATCGGGAAATTCCCGAAGGAGGCATCTCCATCGAGGCCGTTGTCGGCGTCCACAACCGCGACCGCGGCTACTTCCTCCTCCCCGAAGGGCAATGCACGTTGCCGCGCCCCGGCGATCCGGACATCGATCCCGGTTCCGGCCGCGGCTTCCGCTACCATCTAGGGCTCGGAACAAACCCGCTCGTCGCGGACACCGACGGCGACGGGCTCAATGACGGCGAGGAAGTCGATGCCGGGACCGATCCGCTGGACGCCGACACGGACCGGGACGGCGTGTCCGATGCCGAGGAAGCCGCCGCAGGGACGGACCCGAACGATCCGGCGGACAAGGTGGGCTACCAGTCGGGGACGGTTCTTGGAAATGGAGCGCAGGGAGTTCCCGTAACGTTCCAGCAATCATTTCCCATCACGAAGAACACTTCGGCCCTCGTCGGCATTTGGGTGGCCACCGACGAATACCCGACATACACAGGATCATCCTCGGTTTACGACGATACTCTCGTCTGGTCGCTCTCGACGAACTCCATCGTCGTCCAATCCGGCGTGACAAACGTTAATGCGTTGCACTCGCGATTCGTCGCCGCCGACAACGCCGGACACGCCGTTCCCGGTCTTGCGTTGAGCAAGCCTCCCGTCGATATCGCGTGGATGCTCCTCTCGGCGCCGACGAACCAAGATCTTTCGGTCCAGTTGGACTTCGAGGTGACGAATGTTTCGGATGGCGCTCTTCCCAGTACGATGATGGCAGCCATTTATCCGCTCCGAGTCATCCAGTCGAACTGGCCGGACTCCGAGACCGCGACCGATTTCGGGAATCGGGTCTCCAAGCGGATTGTCCGCAATGGCGTTGCCTACGTCACAGGAGAGCCCGCCGCCCCCGCACTGACAGCACAGTTCCAAGATCTGCCGGATTTCGTCGAAATCGGATGGGCGATGGGACTTCGTTCGGAGCGAACCGAACGAGGCACCAACGACAATCGTCGCATTCCAGCGACCCGCTGGACTTCCCTTCCAGGCAACCAAGCCTGGAACATCGAATCCGAGTTGAACGAGATCGTCGGTGGTGCCGCGACGCTCGCCGTTGTGAAAGACGATCGACTTGCCGGATATACGCAGTTTTTCATTCGCGGAAAAAACCCGCAGGACGAGGATGTGGAGGATTTCCTGTCAACTGTCGTCGATTCCCGTTTTTCCAGAATCGTCGGACCGATCACCCGGCATGAGAACCGCCAAGGCCGATACATCTACAACCAATTCAATGCAAGGATCGTTAACCGGGAGAAACCCAATCTCGGCCCTCCGGAAGGTTGGGGAATCGCACAATTGGATCGATCCGGCCAGGAAGGTGTCGAGACAACTACGGCAGAAGTCTGGAACTGGAAGACGAACTTGGTTTCCATGGCAGACCTGTTTGTCGAAAAACGCAATATGCATTTGGGGTTTATTGCCGCCTTTCGTTCCAAGTACGGGTCTCATGCGAATTGGGTCGAGCCTCCGTCCGATGTGGAGATCGCCGAAGGTTCCAATGTTCGGCTCGATTCTGATGAGTGGGCGGAAGTCATCCTTTACAATGGCGCCGGCGGTGTTCCCGTAACGACGTTCATTTCAGGCAGTACCACCAACAGAGTCCAGTCGCCTTGGGTTTTCAATCCCGAAGCAACCGACCCGTCTCTGAGATGGCAGTTGCACGACAATCAGAACAATTACGCACACCTGATCAGTGGAGAAATCGAACGGGGAGGGACGAATGCAATCCAATAAATCGAGACTGCTTCTGGCCAGTCTGCTGGTGATGTCGGCTGGGAAATATTCAGTGATCGCGCAAGCTGCGGCAGACGGCAACTCATTGAAAACGATGGCCGAAACCCTTCCAATGGAAGTGGACATTCGCGGACGATTCCTCTTTTCTCCCGTTTTCTTCCCCGAGATTGGTTCCGACGTTTTCGTTTGCGAAATCGACCATGCACAATCGGGTGGACGCTTCTGCTTCGCAACAACCAACGGCTCCGTTCGAGTTCTTGGGGACGCCACGGGTGGCATTGTTGATGTTTTTCAGGTGTTGAAGGACGAATGGTATCTGGTTTCGAAGTCCGGAGGGGCATCGGCTCTGGCCTCCATTCCCTTCCGACGCTGGCATGACGGAACGGACGAGGCCGGTCTGAACGTCGTTTCTGACATTTCCATCTATCGATTCGGAGGTGGGATGGTATCCATCGCAGCGTCCCCGTCTCTTCCCGGATTGGTCTGCTCGCCGGATTTCTCTTCGCTGGAGCGCCCGGACTGGTATTTTGCGCGTCGTTCAGGGACAAACGAATGGGCGTCGACCATCCTATCCAACAAGGTTGACAACAAAAGTCGCATTGATGACGATCCCCTTTTGGGCGGCCCGATCATCCAAGGCGGCTCGCAAAAGACGAGCATTGGAATGTCGCCCCGAATCACAACGGCCGCCGATTATGAGTCTGGTCTCAATTCGGCTCTTTCAGACCAGTTTTCTACGGCGTTCCCGACTGCGGCTAGAGTCGTTTTAGAGGCAGCCGGCACGGCTCATACACCCTTTGTCTTGATTTCGACCGGGGAAAATGAAGACACGGACGGGGAACTTTGGTCCGCCTATCTCTGGGACGGAGAACAATGGACTCAGCCGCCCCCGGATGGTTTCGAGTGCGCCTCCGGGCGGTGCCCGACTTCATTTCGGGCGCATGCGGACGATTTTTATCGGTTGACTCTTGACGGGGAACCGCCACGATTGGTCGTTCTCCAGAATCGAAACGGACATCTCCGCGAATTGTTTTGGGAAGCGGCGCTCGGTTCAAAGCTCGAATTATTGAATTTTCAAAATGGACTCCCCTGCAAAGGCTATGAGGAAGCCTTCGGTTTGCCGACGACGCCTCGCTCATTTCTTCAATCGCTAGAAGCCGGCTCCTCATTCCGCCGGTTGGAGCGCGTTTTTCCCAGACCGCTGTCGCCATGATAATCAAGAAGCCTCCGCAGTGACCTGAGGAGGCTTCTTGATTCTTTCCCGTCATTTTCAATTCTGGCAACTCGGTGTCTTCCACGCGTTCCACCCGAACGCCTGGCAGTAGTTCCCGAACCTTCTCACGCGGTTCATGAGAAGGTACCTTCTCGGGGCCCACGCGCGGAACTCGACCTGGGCGACGCGGTAGCCGTTTCGCGAGTGGAACGGCGCCATCTACAACTCGCTCACCGCCGTCGCGACCGCCATCACCGGAACGCACCGCAACGGAAAGAAGTGGTTCCAGGAGGGGGGGGGGGGCGGACATGATGGACGCCACGTCCGTTCCGGCGGCGATCTACACGAGGAAGTCCAACAGCCGGAACCTCGACATCGAGGTCACGAGCATCGACGCGCAGAGGCAGTTCGGCGAGTCGTTCGTCGCCGCCCACGCCGGAGAGGGATGGGAGGTCGTGCCCGAGAGGTACGACGATCCGGCCATCTCCGGAGCCACGACCAACCGGCCGGCGCTCAGGCGCCTCCTCGCGGACGCGAAGGCCGGGAAGTTCAAGGTCGTCGTCTGCTACAAGCTCGACCGCATCAGCCGCAACCTCCGCGACTTCCTCGACATCACGGACACGCTGCAGAAGTGCGGCGTCCGCCTCGCCTGCGTGGGCACCCCATCGACACGGGCACGGCCGCCGGCCGCGCCTTCGTGAACCTCATGGCCGTCTTCACGGCTCTGGAGCGCGAGCAGTCGGCCGAGAGGGTCCGGGACCGGTGCCACGCGGTGCGCCGCAGGGGCGGTTACATCGGAGGCTGCACGCCCTTCGGCTATCTTGCCCGCGACAAGCACCTCGTCCCCGATCCCGAACGGAGCGCCGTCGTGAAGAGGATCTTCGAAAGCTACCGGCGCTTCGGCTCCCTGCGGACCGTCGCGGAAAGCCTCGAGGAGCAGGGCGTCACCAGGCGCGACGGGCATCCGTGGACGACAGGCAACGTCGTGCGCATCCTGAAGAACCGGGTCTACACCGGGGAGATCGAGTTCGAGGGCGAGATCGTGAAGGCGGAGAACGAGCCGCTCGTCTCGAAGGAAACCTGGGAGGACGTGCAGAAGCTCCTCCGGATGAGGCGGAGCGAAATCGGGAGGAAGGGGCCGGTCGCCGAGCCGCATCCGCTCGCCGGCATCGTCCGCTGCGGCCGCTGCGGCGGGGCGATGGTCGCGACGATGAACCGCGGGCGCCACAACAACGGCAAGGTCTACTGGTACTACCGATGCAGCAAGAACGCCAAGAGCCCGAAGCAGACGTGTCCGACGCGGCACGTCTCTGGCGGAGAGCTCGAGAAGGCCGTCCTGGACAGGATGGGGAGCCTGCTGCAGTCGCCCATGTTCCTGAAGCTCGTCGGCACGCGCCTCCGCATGCCTCCGACGGAGGTCCGGCGCGAGCTCGGCAACGTCACCGAGTTCTGGACGGGGCTCTTCCCGGCGGAGAAGTGGCGCGTCATGAAGCTGCTTCTGGACTCGATCACGGTGCTGCCCGACGAAATCTCGATCAAGATCAAGACGTCCGGCATCGCCGACGTCATGGAGGAAATCCGCAATGCCCGATGAAGTCCGATACGAGGTCGCCCCCGACGGCGACCTGATCATCCACGTTCCGATGCAGTGGAAGAAGTCGTCCCGAAGAACCCTCGCCGTGGCGCCGGACGCTCCGACGACCGACACGCCCCTCGCGAAGGCGGTCGGGCGCGCGCTGGCCCTGCACGAGGAGTTCGAGCGGGGGGACTACCCGACGCTGCGGGCGATGGCGATGGCGCACGGGATCGACCCGGACTGCGTGACGCACGCGTCCAACCTCGCCCTGGTCTCGCCGCGCATCCTGAAGGCGATCGCCACGGGTCGCGACCTGCCGCCGGACGTCTCGCTCAGGCGGCTCCGGGGCCTGCGGAGTCTCGTGTGGGAGGAGCAGGAGCGCGAGCTCGGGTTCGCTCCAGCCTGACACGTGGCGTAGACGCACACTCACGAGGCCGTCCGCGGAAGCGGGCGGCCTC
>CACWKU010000125.1 GCA_902761575.1 uncultured bacterium | reverse complement strand
GCCGTCCCGCCCGCGCTCGACGCCCTCCGCGACGACCTGCGCGACATCCTCGAACGCGACGCCAGAGCCGCGCGCGAGGCCGAGGGCGCGGTCCTCGCCGACTACCGCGCCGCGCTCCGGACGGCCCGCGACCGCGCGCAGGACGCCGGCGACTTCCCCGAGACGAGCCGCCTCGAGGCCGAGCTGCGCCGCTTCGACCGCGAGGCGACGCTCCCGGCCGATCCCTTCCCGCTCGGCGACGGACCCGACAGCGCCGCCTTCGCCGACCGCCTCGCGCGCGAGCGAGCCTCGCTCCTCGAGGAGCGCGCGAAGCACGTCGACGCCCACGTCGCCGAGCTCGAGCGCCGGATCCACGATCTCACCCGCGCCGGCGACCTCGCCGCCGCGGCGGCGTTCGACGCCGACCGCGCCGCGCTCCTGCGCGACCCGGAATACCTCGCCGCCCGGTCCGCGAACGACTCGCCCCCCGCGCCATGAAGACACTGACCCGCCTCGCCGTCTCCGCCGCCTGCTCCGTCCTCGTCCTCGGGATGCTGCTTTCCCTCGCCGGCTCGCTCGGCGCGGACGTCTCGCCGTCCGACGTCGTCGCCGCGCTCCGCTCCGCGGTCGCCGCGCTCGTCGGCGTCTACGCGCTCTGCCAGCTCGTCCAGGCGCTCGCCCGCGCGCAGCGGGCGCGGGTCCTCCTGCGCGCCTCGCTCCCGCCGGAAGCGCCCGTCCCCGGCCTCTTCCGGATGCTGCTCGTCACGTTCGTGCGCGGCGCGTGCGCCGACATGCTCCCCGCCCGCATCGGCGAGCTGAGCTACGTCGCGATGCTCAACCGCGGCTGCGCCGTCCCCGCGGCGGACTGCCTCTCGTCGCTTTCGATCGGGCTGCTCTTCGACTTCCTCGCGCTCCTCGCCGTCCTCGCGGTCGCGGTCCCCGCCGCCGCGCAGGGACTTTCGCTCGTCGGTTCGATGGTCGTGCTCGCGGCGGTCTGCGCCGTCGGCGTCGCGTTGCTCTTCTTCGCGCTGCCGGTCGCGGCGGCCTGGCGCTGGGAGCGCTTCGCGCTCTTCCGGTGGCGCCCCGTCGCGGCGCTCGTGAAGCTCGCGCGCGACGTCGCCGCGGCCGTCGTCGCCGTCCGCCGCGGACGCGTCGCCGGGCGCGTGCTCGCGCTCTCGCTCGCCGTCCGCGCCGCCAAGTACGCCGGGCTCTACGTGCTCTTCGTCGCGGTCACGCGCCCGCTCTGGCCCGCGCTCTCCCGCGCGTCCGTCCCGGCGGTGCTCGTCGCGCTCATCGCCGCCGAGGGCGCCGCGAGCCTGCCCGTCCCGACCTTCCTCTCCTTCGGCTCCTACGAGGCCGGCGGCCTCGCCGCCCTGACCGCGCTCGGCTTCCCCGCGGGCGACTCGCTCGTCGCGATGACCGCGATGCACCTCCTCAGCCAGGTCGTCGACTACTCCCTCGGCGGCCTCGCCTTCCTCGTCTTCTCCTGGGGCGCCCCGGGCGCCCCGGAGAAGCCCGATCGGAAAGCGAAGCCCATTCAGCATTCGGCATTCAGCATTCAGCATTTCCTTCCGCTCGTCCTCTCCATCATCTTCCTCTTCCTCTCCCTCCTCTTCGCCGCCAGGCAGGCGCGCGCGATCCAGAAGCGCGGCCGCCTCACCGCGCCGCCGAGGGGCGAGGCGGTCGAGCCGACCCCGGCCGAGGCCGCCGCGCGCGACGCGATGCTGCGCGCCTTCGGCGGGCGGATCGTCTGGAGCTCCAACCGCTCCGGCTCGCACGACATCTGGATCCTCGACGGCCCCGGCGCCCAGCCGCGCCGCCTCACGCGCTCGACCTTCACGGACACCTATCCGCGCTTCTCGCCCGACGGCACGATGGTCGCCTTCTCGCGCTCGACCGAGCCCTGGGTTTCGCAGCGCAACTTCGACAAGTGGGACACCTGGGTCCTCGACCTCGCAACCGGCGAGGAGCGGCTCGTCGCGACCAACGCCTACCAGGCCTGCTGGTGCGACACGAACGCGCTCGTCTTCGTCCGGGCGGGCGGCACGCAACTCGTGCGTGCCGCCACCGGCGGCGAAAAGGAAGAGATACTCTTGGAATCCGGCGTCCCGCCCCTGGGCGACGGGGATCTCGTGACGTTGCCGGACGCGCAGCCGAACGCGGCCCCGTCCGGCGACCGCGTTCCGTTCCTCTTTCTCCTCACGCTCCGCGGCAAGCACCGCGCGACGGCCGAGTTCGTCCCCGGGACGGGCTTCCGCGACGTCTCGGGACAACTGCTCTCGGACATTGCCGGCGGCTGCCAGATGGTCTGGCGCGGCGACGGCATCGCGTGGATCGACCACCCCGGTCGGATGAAAAACGCCATCTACACCATGGCCGGCAGGGGCCACTCCCCGGCGGAGGTCCTCCTCGACGATCCCGGCGCCTGGTCACACGAGTACTTCCCCCGCTTCACCGCCGACGGCCGCTGGCTCGTCTACGGCGCGAGCACGGGCAAGCACGAGCAGGACAGCGCGGACTACGAGATCTTCCTGTGGGACACGGCGGACACGAACGCGCCGCCCGCGCGCCTCACCTTCCACACCGGCAACGACTGCTGGCCGGACATCCGGTAGTGCCCGCCGTCCCGGCGGGCACGAAATCCGCTACGCCCCGAAGAACTCGCGGTAGAGCGCCTGCACCGCGGGCTTGAGGTCGACCTCGCGGATGCCGAACATGATCGAGAGCTCCGACGAGCCCTGGTTGATCATCTGCAGGTTCACGCCCGCGCGCGAGAGAGCCGTCACGACGTGCAGGCACGTGCCGACCGTCGTGCGCATGCCCTCGCCGACGGCGACGAGGAACGCGATGCCGCGCGTGTAGGACATGTGGTCGGGGTGCAGCTCCTCCTCGATCTCCGCGAACACGCGCTCGCGGACCGCGTCCGGGAACTGCTCGTCGCGAAAGACGACCGTCACCGAGTCCACGCCCGCGGGCATGCACTCGATGGAGACCTTCTCGCGCGCGAGGATCGCGAAGAGCTTCGCCACGAAGCCGACCTCGCGGTTCATGAGCCACTTCTCGACGTAGAGCGCGCCGAAGCCGCCCGACGAGGCGATGCCGTTCACGCGCCCCGGCACCGAGCGGCGGCGCGGCAGGACCATCGTCCCGGGCTCGTCCGGGCGGTTGGTGTTGCGGATGTTGATCGGAATCTTCGCGCGGATCGCGGGCATCACCGCCTCGTCGTGGAACACGGCGAAGCCGGCGTAGGAGAGCTCGCGCATCTCCGCGAAGGTCATCTCGCGGATGCCCTCGCCCTTCGCCGCCTCGGGGCAGAGGCGCGGGTCGACCGGGTAGACGGCGTCCACGTCGGTGAAGTTCTCGTAGACGTCCGCGCGCAGGGCCGCCGCGAGGATCGCGCCGGTGATGTCGGACCCGCCGCGCGAGAACGTCGCGAGGCGCCCCGAGGCGGTGTAGCCGTAGAATCCGGGGAAGACGACGACGTCCGGGATCGGCGCGAGCTTGGCGCGGATGCGGTCGTAGGACTCGGGCAGCAGCTGCGCCGAGCCGAACTCCTCCGAGAGGAGCATGCCCGCGTCCTTCGGGTCGACGTAGACGGCCGGCAGCCCGCGCGCCGCGAAGGCCGCCGCGCAGAAGCGCGCCGAGAACTCCTCGCCGAGCGCCTTCACCGCGTCCTCGAACGCGGCGGGGTGCGAGCGGTCGGCCGCGAGGCGCGCGGCGAGCTCCTCGCGCAGCGCCGCGACGAGCCCCTCGTCGAGCCCGAGGTCGGCGCGGATCGACTCGTAGCGCTCCGCGACGCGCTCCGCGGCGGCCGCGGCGTCGCGGCCGGCGAGCGCCTCCCGCGCGCAGGCGATGAGCAGGTCCGTCACCTTGTCGTCGCCCTTCGCGCGCTTGCCGGGGGCGGAGACGACGACGACGCGGCGCTGCGCGTCGGAGCGGACGATCTCGAGGACCTTCAGGATCTGTGCGGCGTCGGCGACGGACGACCCGCCGAATTTGCAGACTTTCATGGTGGCGATTCCCTCCCGGTTGGCGGAAGGGCGCGGATTATGCCACAACGCCCCCGCGCGGACAAGCGTGCTTCGATGACAGCGCGGCGTGGTTCTGGTAGAATGCCGCCCCATGTTGGGAATCACGAACGTCACCGTCCTGCCGAACGGCTGCCGCATCGCCACCTCCGCGATGCCCGGGGTCGAGAGCCTCTCCATGTGCATCGACGCCGGGACCGGCGGCCGCTGCGAGCGCGCCTCCGAGCTCGGCTTCAGCCACTTCCTCGAGCACCTGCTCTTCAAGGGCTCGGCGAAGCGGCCGAGCACGCGCGCCATCTCGCAGCCCGTCGAGGAGCGCGGCGGCGCCGTGAACGCCTACACCTCCACCGCGCACACCTGCTTCTACGCGCAGGCGCCGTTCGACGCCGCCCCGCTCGTCGCCGACGTCCTCGGCGACCTCTATCTCGCCCCCGTCCTCGCCCCGAAGGAGATCGACCGAGAGCGCAAGGTCGTGCTCGAGGAGATCAAGATGTACCACGACGACGACGCGGCCTTCGCCGCCGACCTCGCGCAGGCCGCGCTCTGGCCGGGACACCCGCTCGGCCGCCCGATCCTCGGGACGCCCGCCTCCCTCGCGCGGGCGACGGCGGACTCGCTCCGCGCCTACCACCGCTCGCGCTACACGGCGCGCGGGTCGATCGTCGCCGCCGCCGGCAAGCTCGAGCACGACCGCTTCGTCGAGCTCGTGCGCCCGTTCGCGGAGCGACTCCCCGCGGGGCCCGCGCCGCGGTTCGTCCCGGCGTCGAAGGCCCGGCCGATGCGGCGCCTCGCCTTCGAGCGTCGCGAGACGCAGCAGGTGCAGGCGGTGCTCAGCTTCCGCGGCATCCCCTACGGCGATCCGCGCAAGTCCGCGATGTCCGTCCTCTCGCAGATCCTCGGGCGCGGAATGACCTCGCGGCTCTTCATGACCGTGCGCGAGCGCCACGGGCTCGTCTACTCCATCAGCTCCGAGCCGGGCTACTTCGCCGACGCGGGGCTCTTCCAGATCTACGCCGGCATCGACCCGGCGCGCAGCGTCCGCGCGATGGGGCTCGTCGGGCGCGAGCTGCGCCGCATCGCGCGCGAGGCGCCCGGCCGCGCCGAGATGAGGCGCGCGATCCACGCGCTCGTCGGCGCGCAGCGGATGGGCGGCGAGACGTCGTCGAGCCAGATGTCCTGGATCCGCGACAAGGTCCGGAACCTCGGCCGCATCGAGACGCCGCAGGAGGTGATCGACCGCATTTCGCGCGTGACGCCGGACGAGGTCCGGGCCCTCGCGGCGGAGCTCTTCCGCCCCGCGAACCTCTCGCTCGCGCTCGTGATGCCGCGCGAGCGGCGCGAGACGCCCGAGGACCATCTCGACGCGATCGCGCTCTAGCGCGGAGGGAGGCGACGACGGGCCGGCGCCCGCGCTACCCGTTGGCGCCCGGCAGCGGGCCGAGTCGCTCCTCGACGGCGCGGCGGACCGCGGCGGAGACGGCGTCGACGGGCGCGGTGGCGTCGATCACGGCGAAGCGCCCCGGCTCCCGGCGCGCCAGCTCGAGGTAGCCCTCGCGGAGCCGGCGGTGGAAGTCGATGGGGGCGCTCTCGATGCGGTCCTTCCCGCCCGAGCGCGCGAGCGCGCGGCCGAGGCCCTCCTCGGCGGGCAGGTCCAGCAGGAGCGTGAGCGCGGGGCGGACCTCGCCCGTCGCGAAGTCGTTCATGCGGCGGAGCGTGTCCACGTCGAAGCCGCGGCCGTATCCCTGGTAGGCGAGCGTGGAGTCCGTGAAGCGGTCGAGGACGATCCATTCGCCGCGAGCGAGCGCGGGGCCGAGGACGTTGCGGCAGAGCTGGGCGCGCGAGGCGCAGAACAGCAGCGCCTCCGCCGCGTCGCAGAGCGGCTCCTTCGCCAGATCGTTCTGCAGCAGGTCGCGGATGATCTCGCCGGTGGGAGTCCCGCCGGGCTCCCGCGTCGTCAGGACGGAGATGCCGCGCGCGCGGAGCTCTTCGGCGAGGCGCCGGGCGTGGGTGGACTTTCCGCCCCCTTCGGGGCCTTCGAACGTGATGAGCTTTCCGGTCATGTGGAGGTGAAGTTCTTGCGGTTTAGCCGAAATGTCAGAAGAGGGCGGGGGAGAGGTCCGCCGGCGCGCGCCAGTCGCCGCGCGGCGAGAGGCCGATGGTGCCGACCTTCGGGCCGGCCGGCGAGGCATCGCGCTTGAACTGCTGCGTCGCGAAGCGCCGCAGGAAGACCGCGAGCGCGGCGTCGATCTCCTTCGCGGTCGCCTCCTTCCCGAAGGCGCGCCGCGCGAGCGCGCGGAGGTTTTCCGGCGTCTCGCCCCACTTGAGGAAGTGGTAGAGGAAGAAGTCGTGCAGCTCGTAGCGGCCGAGGAGTCCCTCGGTCTTCTGCGTCTCCGCGCCGCCCGGGACGAGCTCGGGCGAGACGGGCGTCGCGCACACGTCGCGCAGGACGGCGGCGACGCGCGCGGGGGCGGCGTCCGCCTCGCTCTCGACGACCCAGCGCACGAGCGTCTTCGGGACGCCGCCGTTCACGTTGTACATCGACATCTGGTCGCCGTTGTAGGTCGACCACCCGAGCGCGATCTCGGAGAGGTCTCCGGTGCCGACGACGAGGCCGCCCTCCTGGTTCGCCAGGTCCATCAGCACCTGCGTTCGCTCGCGCGCCTGGGCGTTCTCGTAGGTGACGTCGCGCACCTCCGGGTCGTGGCCGATGTCGGCGAAGTGCCGCTTCACCGCCGGGCCGATCGGGACGGCGCGAAGCTCCGCGCCGAGCAGCTTTGCGAGCCTCTCGGCGTTGCCGCGCGTGCGCGCGGTTGTTCCGAAGCCGGGCATCGTGACGGCGAGCGTCGCGGCGCGCGGGAGGCCGAGCAGATCGGTCGTGCGCGCGCAGACGAGCAGGGCGAGCGTCGAGTCGAGCCCGCCGGAGACGCCGAGGACGAGCCGCTTCGCGCCGGTGCGCTCCACGCGCCCGGCGAGCCCGGCGCTCTGGATCGAGAGGATCTCGCGGCAGCGCGCCTCGCGCGCGGCGGGGTCGGCCGGGACGAACGGGCGCGGGTCGATGCGCAGCCTCGCGAGGTCGGGCGACTCCGGGAGCGCGGGCAGCGCGACGGTGCGGAGCCCGGCCGGGACGGGGGCGTCCGCGAAGCCGGACCAGGCGCGGCGCGCGGCGTCGCACCAGGCGGGGTTCACGTCGGCGAGCGTGGCCTCGCCCCTCCGGGCGAAGCGTTCGTTCTCCGCGACGACGCGGCCGTTGAACGCGACGATCGCGTGGCCGGGGAAGACCATCTCGGACGTGGACTCGTGCACCCCCGCGCCGGCGAGCAGGTAGGCGCAGCCGAGGCGCGCGCTCTGGCCCGCGACGAGCGAGCGGCGGTAGTCGGCCTTCGAGACGAGCTCGTTGCCGGCCGAGAGGTTGAGGACGATCTGCGCGCCGCCGAGCGCGAGCGCCTGCGAGGGCTGCACGGGCGCCCAGAGGTCCTCGCAGATCTCGACGCCGAAGCGCGCCGCTCCGGCGCCCTCGCCGCACGCGAAGACGAGGCCCGCGCCGGCGGGGACGTCCGCGCCGCCGATCCGGACCGAGCCCTCCGGGAGCTCGTGCGCGGGACGGAACCAGCGCTTTTCCTGGAACTCGCGGTAGTTCGGGAGGTTCTCCTTGAAGGGGAGGCCGAGCACGCGGCCGCCGCCGAGGACGGCCGCCGCGTTGAAGAGGCGGGCGCCGACGGGCACCGGGACGCCGACGACGAGCAGCGCGCGGCGGCCCTCCGTGGCGCGGGCGAGGGCGAGCAGCTCCCGCTCCGCGGCGGCGAGGAGCATGCGGCTCGCGAAGAGGTCGCCGCACGAGTAGCCGGTCACGGAGAGCTCCGGGAAGACGGCGATCGCGGCGCCCTCCGCCTCGGCCTTGCGGTAGAGCTCGAGGATGCGGGCGGCGTTGAAGGCGGGGTCCCCGACGCGAAGCTCGGGGACGCAGGAGGCGAGGCGGAGGAAACCGTTCATGGCGGAAGAAATTCAACCACAAATCCCGGTATGCGGCAAGCGGAATCCGCCGGTGGAACCAGAGCGGAGGCCTAGCCGAGGGAGGCGAGGAGGGCGCGCTTGCGGGCAAGGTCCGCGAGGAGCTCCTCCTTGCGGGCCTTCTGCTGCTCGACGATGGCGGCGGGGGCCTTGCTGAGGAAGGTCTCGTTGCCGAGCTTCGCCTCCACGGTGCGGAGGAAGCCCTCGAGCTTCGCGATCTCGTCCTGCGCCTTCCTCTTCTCGGCCTCGGCGTCGACCGAGCCCTCGAGCTTGAGCGCGATCGTGCCGAGCGCGGTGTCCGCCGCCGGCATGCCGGAGAGCGTCTCCCCCTCGAGCACCTCGACGCCGGAGGCGCCGAGGAAGCCCGCGAGCGACTCGGTCTCGGCGCGGAGCCGCGCGGCCGCCTCGGCGGTCTTGGCGCTCACGACGAAGGCGACCTTGTCGGAGGGCTTGAGCGCGGAAATCGAGGAGCGCAGCGCGCGGCCCGCGGTGATGAGGTCGTGGCGGGCGTTCACGTAGGCGCGGACGTCCTCGTCGATCCCCCACGCGGCCTTCTGTTCCGCGGTGAAGGGCTTCGGCCACGGGGCGTGGCTGATGGTCTCCTCGTCGGAGGACGCGTAGCCGAGCTGGTGCCAGATCTCCTCGGTCACGAACGGCATGAACGGGTGGATCATCCGCAGCGCGCGGCCGAAGACTTCGGCGAGGATTCCGACGACCTGCGCGCGGCGCGCGGGATCGTCGCCGTAGAGGTCGCGCTTGGCCTCCTCGAGGTACCAGTCGCAGAACTGCGACCAGACGAAGTCGTAGGCGGCGAGGGCGGCGTCCTGGAAGCGGTAGCCCGCGAGGGCGGTGTCCATCGCGGCGAGCGCGGCGTCGGCGGTGGCGAGGATGTGGCGATCATCCAGCGAGAGGGAGGCGGAGCCCGCGGCCGAGCGGTGCTCGGCCGCCTTCACTCCGGCTTCTCCTTCGCCGCGGAACGCGGCGAAGGAGAAGCCCTCCACCTTGCTCGCGTGCATCTGGAGGAAGCGGGCGGCGTTCCAGATCTTGGTGCCGA